>NZ_JBSFQL010000002.1:0-365518 GCF_053588675.1 Gordonia sp. NPDC003422 | reverse complement strand
GGGCTGCCCATCTACTTCGCCGACCCGCATAGCCCCTGGCAGCGGCCGTGCAACGAGAACATCAACGGCCTGCTACGCCAGTACTTCCCCAAAGGCACCGACCTGTCCTTCCACGGCCCCGGCATCCTGGCCAACGTCGCCGCCGAACTCAACGCCCGCCCCCGCAAACGCCACCAGTGGGCCAGCCCCGCCGAAAAACTCGACGAGCTACTAAACTCACCACCGTCAGGATCCGAATCAGGTCCTGTTGCATCCACCGCCTGAATCCGCCCCGAGGTTCACAGTCGTCCCCTACAAATTTCTGGGAGAAGACACCAAGGGTCGGGGACGAAGTTTCTTCCCCGACTTTTGTGGGCGCATGTTCCTGGCGTCGCCGTCGGAGGAACGCGGCGACCGGCAATCGGTGACTGAGATCGGGCCCGTCAGCGTCCGCTTCCGGGACATGCCCGGAGGACCATCGTCAGGGGCCCGATCCTGGCCACCGGCCCGACCTCCAACACTGGCCGGCGGCTTGCGATCCTCCTCGCTCGGCCAGGGCGAGGTCCACCACAGAAGGCCGACGCGGTTGAGAGTTCAGTGCACGCTGCTGAGAATGGCGAGTACGACACCGACGATGGTGAGGATGCCGACGATCACGGCCATCGCGATCGCCAGGCGACGACGTCCGTGCCTCGCCGCATTGATACCCACGCCGATGCAGATGAGGATCACGGCGGAGTAGAGCGAGATGCTCAGGGTGAGCAGGGCGGCGGAGGAACTGGATGAGTCGGCCTGGGCGAGAACGGTGCCGGTGATCATCCTTCGAGTACATCACCTCGACGTATCTGGCCGTTTCCTGGGTGGATTGTCAGCAGATTGGTGGTCTTGGTCTTGGTCTGCTCTCAGTGTTCGAGATCACTGTGGACGCGGTGAACACCGAGAACTGGCACTCCGATGGCTATCCCGCACAGCCACATTCCCCGCAGCCGCACTCGTCCGGGTGGTACCCGGGCTCGCAAGCACCTGGCGGATACGCGCCCACTTATGCCCAGCCGCAACCAGAACCGCAGCCCGGGCCACCGACGCGTCGTCGACGAACCGTGACCGCTCCGATCATGGCGACGGCACTCATCGCCGGGCTGCTCGGCGGCGCTGTCGGCGTCGGGGGCAGTCTGCTCGTCGACCGGTCGGACAACGTTGCGGCACCGCTGCTCACCTCCGTGCCGGCCGGCAACAACCCGGCCGACCAGCAACCGGGATCGACAACCTATGCGGCGCAAGTGGCTTCGAAGTTCACCGCCGACATCAAGGTCGCCGGAAGCCAGGGGACCGCCGTCGGCAGCGGGATCGTGTTGTCGCAAGACGGTCATGTGCTGACCAACAATCACGTCGTCGATGGTGTCGGGAACAGCGGACGCATCCAGGTGACCACGTCGGACGGTAAGACGTTCGCGGCGTCGGTGACGGGAACGTCTCCGTCCTACGACCTTGCGGTGATCAAGCTGCAGGACGCAAGCGGGTTGACGCCTGCCGCTCTGGGCGAGTCCTCGGGCGTGAAGGTCGGCCAACAAGTTGTCGCCGTCGGATCGCCGGAGAACCTCTCCAACACCGTGACGTCGGGGATCGTCAGTGCGTTGTCGCGCACCGTGACAGCCGGTGACGGCAGTGGCGGCCCGGTCGCGGTCTACAACGGTCTGCAGACCGACACCGCGATCAACCCCGGCAATTCCGGTGGACCACTGGTGAATCTGAGCGGCCAGGTGATCGGCGTGAACTCGGCCGTCAACACCGGTCAGGCGGCATCGGGCGGCGTGCAGGCCTTTGGACTCGGCTTTGCGATACCGGTGGACGTTGCCAAGCGAGTCGCGAATGAGATTCTGCAGCAGGGACACTCGACCAAGCCGGTGCTCGGTGTGTCGGGCTCGATCGGCGGCGACTCCTCGGACCAGGGGGCGCGAGTGGCCTCCGTCCAGTCCGGCGGCCCGGCTGACTCGGCAGGCATTCGGCAGGGCGACGTCGTGACCAAGATCGGTGACGCCACCATCGGTGGCTATGCAGATCTGATGGCCCAGACGTTGACGCACACACCCGGCGATACAGTGCCGGTGACCGTCGAATCGAACGGTCGCACCCGGACCGTGAACGTCACACTGGGTTCGGTGGTCGATCAGGAACAGACCGTCGTGCGCGAATCCGATGATGGCTCAGGTGAATAGGGGATCGTCGACTGCCGAACAGAAACCGTACATGCGGCCAGAAACCGCGGGCCTGGTCGGAAACCCCTGGTGCGCAGCGGGTTTCTAGCCAGACACGCGGCCTCTGGGTTCGCGACTCGCTGGCGCGCACTCGGACGAGGGCGGTCGTCCGGCCACCCCAGGTCGGAGCGTCGCTCACCGACCTCCTCGGATCAGCGACCCACCCGCCGACGTCGTCGGCAATCGTGGAGGCGGAAAGAGTGAGGCCGTCCGGAACGGTCTACGTGAGGAGCCACCGAGGGCACATTTCCCTCGGAGGCACTTCAGCACGACCGTTTCGGACACGAGGTCGACCGGCCGGCCATCTGGCCCGCCAGGAGCGCCGATCGATCCGCCGGCGCGCATAGATGGCAGCATCGTTGGGGACGAAAAACGCTGTAGCAGAGGGTGCCCGCCAGGCGACACCTTCTGCTACGACGTTGGCTGGGCGGCCCGACACCTGGCGCGGACAAGCACCGACAGAGGTTTCAGCTTGCTCCGTTATCCGACGCAAATTGAAACGCTTCGGTGCGAGTGTTCACCCACTGGCCGGACGCTGCGGACATGGCGATCGCGTTTGCGCAGGTCGGCGGCCCGGTCACGTAGCTCTTCGAGTCAGCGACTCACCGTCGGCGTTGCCGACGATCATGGAGGCGGGAAGAGCGCGGCCTCGTCGCAGAAACCGCATTGGTCGCCAGAAACCGCTGATGTGGCCAGAAACCGCTGGTGCGCCTCGGGTTTCTGACCAGACACGCGGTTTCTGAAACCACGACGCGCCTCGGGTTGGTGAAGCGGCCGCCACGGACCACCCATCACAGAGACCTCACTTGTGGTCAGGGACCGTCGGCAGTTCCGAAGGTCTCTGACCAGATATGAGGTCCCTGTCGACGCGCGGTCCTCGCGGCCGCGACGCCACGTAACCCCAGGTCACGACGCTGGTCACTTAACTCTTCGGATCAGCCACCGAACAACAGGTACAACCCACCGAAGGTGTAGGCGACCATCACGACGATGAGTCCGAGCTGGCCGGTCAGTTGGTGTCCCTTGGGGAGGATGCGCAACGAGCGGTCATGCGCGGCAATGACACCCAATACATGGCCGCACAGGACGAACAGCACCTTCATGGTCGCCAACGCGCCCTGATGTTCCGAAAGAACGTAGGACACGGTGAGATTGGAGATACCCAGAACGTTCCAGCCCGCGTCGGCCGGGTCGGCGAGCAGGATCAGGGTGGCCTGTCCCTTCTCGACCAGATAGGACAGGTAGTGAGCGAAGATGTAGCCGACCACGATCGGCACGATCGAATGGATCAGCTGCCCGGGCAACAGGCGCCGCTGCGCCCAGGTCATACCGCCGACCATCTGCGTGGAAACCCAATAGCTCAGCGCCACGATCAACACAGCGCACGCGAGGCCGACGGTCCGCCACAACTGGGGTGCACCGCTGTCCTCGACGAACCTGCCCCATCCCGGGAAGGCGTTGAAACTGTCGAAGGCAGTGGAGCCCAGCAAGACTGCCACAACCGTCACGATGCCGGGTCCGGGGACGAGGCCGCCGAGCGCGTCGAGCGGATTGCGCCAGGCCAGGCGGCCGTCGGGCCCGCGCCCGACGATGGCCAGGTGGGAGATCAGCGTGCTGTACACCTCGAACGGGTCGGCGGCTGCACACCATTCGCGCCCGAAGACCACGGCACCGACGAGAACCACGGCGACATAACACAGCAGCCATGCGCGTACGGCCCACACCTCGCCGTTGCTGCTGCATGCCAGCTCCAGCCAGGCGAACGCGAACAGGCCCAGTGCGCCGGGCCACACCCCGACCCACGCGGGTAGCCGGACCAGCGGAGACCGATCCCGAAACACCCAGCGGTGCAACGTTCGCCACGGTGACAGGACCCGCCAGAACGGACCCAACAGCAGGGATGCGGGAACCAGACCCACCCACACGAGCACGTAGAGAAAACCGGATAGCGGATTGCGACTCGGCTCCGACGATCCGGCGAAGGCCGCGATCGCCACCCAGCCGACCAGCGCGACGGCCAGCATCCGCAGGACACCTCGGACACGCGCATCGTCCGACACCGCGGCAAGCACCGCGGGTAGCCGTGATCCGACGCGCTCCGGGTCGAGGCGTGGGGTCTTCCACACCAGAATCGTGATGACGAACGAAAACGTCAGTGCCCACGCGCCGCCGATGAGCGCGTACGTGAACGGAATGGGCAGGTCCGTCGAGCCGCCGATCCCATGGGCGACAACAAGACTCACTGGTGCGGCCACCGAGGTCCGGTCAACGGACCTGCAGAGTCGCGACGGTCACGTCGGCCTCGTGCAGTTCGACCGCCACCGACCCCGGCACGGTGACGGTGAACTCGAAGCGCTCGCGCTGCGCTCCTGCCGCCACCTCGAAGCTGTGCTCCGGTGTCGAATGAACGTGCACCTCGTCGGCGGCGTCACTGGTGACGTACAGGACGATGGGTGTGCCGACGGTCGCGTCGATCCGGGCATTGCGCGGGGTGACGGTGCCGTTGGCGATGGTGATGTCGATGGTTGTCGCGGTGTCTGCGGAGGGCGGGGGTGACACCTTCGACGCCCCGGACGGTGAAGCGGCGGCACTGCTCGCGCCCGCACTCTCGTCGGTGCCACCGCATCCGGCCAGGCCGACGGCAACGACCACCGCACCCAAGGCTGCGGTCCACCGAATCATCTTGTGCGACATCGCGTCGTGCGTCATGGATCTCCTTTGGTCACATCGTCGTCATCGGGATTGCGTTCGGATGCCTGTCCGTTCTCCGGTGTGGTGGATTCGTCTTCCAGCGCCTCGTGTGCCATCGCTTCCTCCAGCGCCTCGGCGCGGCGGTCGCGGATCACGATGACCAGGATGACGATGACGATGATCGCCACCGGCAGAAGTGCCGGAATCGCCAGCAGGACCGAATGATCGGCCAGATAGATCGTTTGTGCGGCCGACGTCACCGCGTGTGTCCGGTGGTGTGCCGGGCGCGGGGGGCCGAGTCGCCCCCGTCGTCGGCACGCTGGTCTGCTGGTTCGCCGTCGACCTCGGCCATCTGCTCGCGCCGTGCCCGGTTGACGCGCACCGCACCCCAACCCAGCAACCAGATGAAGGCGAGCGTGCAGGCGAGCACCACAAGCGACGCCATGCCGAACGCCAGAGCCGACGCGTCGGCCTTGCGTTCGCGCTGCAGAATCGAGAGTTCCTGCTGGAAGGGATATGGCTGTCCGGACGCTGCCACGACCTCGGTGGCGTCGATACCGGGATCCGCGGGCAGGAAGAGCGGTACCGCACCCATTTCCTTGCCATTCTGGACTCGCAACAACGTCTTCCAGGTTCCGCCGACGGGGAACGGCTTGGTGGTCTCGTAGGTGGTCGGACCCACCTTGCGCAGGGTGTCGATGTGCAGACCACGCAATTCGCTTTCACCGCCCTGCCAAGCCATGACCTGCACCCACTCGGCGTCGTCGGGGATTTCGCGACTGAGTTCGATGGTGGCGGTGCGCATGGTGTTGCCGTCGTCCTCGGCGGCATCGGCAAAGGTGACAGTGGCTGTGAGATCCGGTGTGTGATAAGTCAATCCGTTGGCAGTGACGATGGCGGCGATGGCCACGAAGCCGACCATGATGCCGCGCCGGATCGCGGGACGCGGGAGTTCTTCGCCGCGAACCGCCACCACGAACAATGCGGCGACCAGGCCGGAAATGGTGGCCGACGGAATTGCCATCAACAGTGCCTCGGTGTTGAAACCGTGATTCCACGGAATCGGGAACACGGCGTTCACCCAGATGCGCTCGAGGAAGAAGCCGAGAGTTCCGGCCAGCACGCCGGCGACCGTCCCGAACAGCAGGCGACGGTGGACAAGCGGTGTCAGCGCAAGGATTTCGACGATGATGGCGATGCCGAGATAGAGCGGGAAGTCGCTGTGCGGTGCTTCCGCCGGTACCCAGACGATCCAGGCGATGACCTCGCGGATGATCGCGGCGGCGAGCACGGCGAAGAGGGCTGCGCCCCGTCCGGCGAGCAGTCGGGCGATCACGAGTGCGAAGACGCCGGCCGCCAGCATCAGCGTCGGATGGAAGACGGCCCGGAACTGCTGGACACCGAAGTCGAACTCCACCTGGTACACCGACATGCCGATGACGAGACCGGCGGCCATCATCGCCCGCCCGAACCAGACCATGAAGCTGCCGCGCCCGGGTGGGCGGCCGTCCTCGCCGACGAGTTCGCCTGCGTCGTCGCGGTGGAGCTTGGGAGCCGCTGCACCTTCCCAGTCCAGGATGATGATCGCGAGCAGCGACAGTCCGGCGCCGCCGATGAGCATGAGATGCGTCGGCCCCCAGAGCGTGACGTCCTGCCCGAAGATGCGATGCCAGACGTCATCGAGCGGGAAACCGATGAGCGCGTAGAGGCCTGCGGTGGCGATCAGAATGCCGCCGGTCGGCGCGTACCAGGTGCGGGTGATCTTGACCGGGATGCGCCCCGACTGTGAGCCGGGCGGAGTCCCTTCTTCTTCGCGCGGCAGGATCATCGCGAGTACGCCGCCGATGAAGAGGAAGAACAGGCCGAACAGGATGAAGTAGTGCGCGGGGTTCGCGAGCGGACCCGAGTCGCGCCCGCGTCCGATGTGAAGACTGACATCCCAGATGAACCCGAACATCGCGGTGATGATCGTCGTGGTGAACAGCAGGCTCGGCAGGGCCACCCACGGGGGCCGCCGGAACAGGCGCCCGGCGAATTCGGCAAAGGTCTGTAGCCACGTGATCTTGCGGGTGCGGTGCAGATAGGCGATGAGGCCGAGGCCGGCCGAGATGACGCCGGCGATGGCGGTCATGAGTGCAACTTGATCGAGCGCCGCGCCGCCGCCCTCATCCGCGGCGAGCAGGAGTCCCGGATGCACGACGACAGTGTCCATCAGGTCACAATGCCTGGTTCACCCATATTGTGTCAATAGTCGTTGATATGGTTTCTGGTGCTCAGGTCGCCCGTGTCAACGCGACCACTGCGATCGTCCTGGTGACCTTGTCCTGGTAGGTCTGATAGTCGAAGACATCGTCGATGAGTTTGCGCCAGACGGCATCGCGCTCGGCGCCGGTGATCTCGGCGCCGGTGACCGGAATCGTGTTGCCGTCCAGGGTGATCGACGCCGGAGTAGCCGCCTTGAGGTTCAGCCACCAGCCGGGCTGCCAGTCGGCGCCACCGTTGGAGGCGACGACGATCCATCGCTCTGCGTCGACCATGTACATCAGGGGAGTGGTCCGGGTCTTGCCGCTCTTGCGTCCGGTGGTGGTGAGCAGGAGCAGATCGGCGCCGCGGAATCGCTTGGGGCGAAGCTTGGTCACGACAGCGTTGACCGCGCGATTGAGGGTGACGAACAGCCGCCGTTTCATGCCGGAAGGATAGTCCGCGCGCGCGCGATGCGTGGTTCAGCTGACCGATACCGCGGTGTGCGACGCCGCGTCCGCCAGGATCTTGTGGAGATTCCAGACCGGTCGGTGCGACTCGAACTGGGTCTCGTAGGGAACCTTCATGGTGGCGACGAGGTTGCCGAATCGGTTGTTCACCCAATCCTGGTAGCGGGGCAGGAGTTCGGTGGTCACGTAACGCCAGCGCAGGTCGAACTTCGACCAATCCCAATTGGCGATAGGGGTTTTCACGCTCAGCGTGCGGCCGTCGGCCATCTTTGCCCGGTAGGTGAACGGGATGAAGTTCCGCAGAGCGGGCACACCCGCGATCGACGGTGAGCCGGCGAGCGTCATGGCATAGGTCAATGCCGCGCCGACACCATCGGCCTTGCGGTAGTTGCGGACGTTGTCGAATTGCCAACCGACGACGTTGAATTGCTCACGTCGCAGCAGGGTGGCATTGCCCTGGGAGACCAGCTTCGGATTGCCCGAGGCGATGTCGCGCCAGGCGTTGAGGACGCCGGCGTCGATGAGTCCCGCGTTGTAGAACTCGGTGACACCCTTGAGGCCGTCGCGAGTGAACGCAACGTGCAGAGGCATCAGGTCGGAGAAGATGGCCTTCTGCATGACCAGGATCTGCTTGGAGAACCACTGCAGGTCGTTGGGGGTGATCTTGTCGGCGCCGTAGGCCAGCGTCTGCAGGCCCTTCGGGAAGATCCCGATGAACTGCTTGCCTGCGACCGACGTCGTCGCCTCGATGATCTGCGCAGCCAGCGGCTGCAGGCCTCGGATGGCATAGATGTCGCCCATCATGACGACGTCGGCGATGCCGCCACCGAAGTCCGCCCCGACGAGTCCGGCCATACCCGACCACTGCAGGTTGCGGTGCGCGATCTGGAAGTTCTCGTAGTACCGGTAGGACTTGATCATGTTGCCGCGCATGGCGTGGAAGCCCTTGTCGGGGTCCCAGGTTGCGAGGTCGATCCCGGCCGTGGAGGTGGCCTGTACGAGCCGGTACTGGAACAGCAACGCCCCATAACGCTGCGGCGCAACGCCACTGGCCCGAGCCTCGCCGACGAGACGGGTCAGCTGCGCGAGATCGGTGGGCAGTGCCTTGTTGACCCCGCCGGCGTCGTGGTCGGCGAACCGGTTGGTCAGCGGGAGGTCGAGATAGCGCTCGAAGGTCGACGCCGTCGCCGGCGCTGAGCTCAGAGCGAGGCCACTGATCGCGCACACGAATGCAACAGCCAGGCCAAGGAGTCGGGTGCGCACGTGAATACCTCGGTTTCTCGGAAGTACGAGGAAACGTGCGGCGACGAGACGCGAATCGCTTTCCGCGACACAGCCCCCCGACTGTCTTGTCGTCAGGTGCTCCTCGAGGAACATTTGACGGGTTTGAAAGCTACCGTCGGGTCAGGAGCTCGTCAAAAGGCGACGGAGTGCGCGGAGTATCCATGTTCGAGCAGGTGGGGGGCTGTTTTCGGGTCGATGGCCGCGCGTGCGGCAGGAAAATGTGATGAGACGCACACGCTTATTCGTCTCATTGGTCGGATTGTGGAGGTTCCGCGGCCCGGGCGGGTCGTGCGCGCTCGGGAGGTGCCGCGCCGTGGGAGATGGCCGATGCGGCGTGAACGCCGGCCGCGGCGTCGACCAAGATCTGAACAGCGGTGCTATCTCGCACTCGGGCAATGGCTTTGGAGGCCGTTGAAGGATTCATGGTTCCACTGTCCAGCCACTGCGCCCCGAACAACAGTGGCACCAATGCCTACTATCGATAAGATAGTGACATGCATGATGTGGCGATCCTTGCCTACGGCGGCATGTCTGGTTTCGAGGCCGGTATCGCGGCCGAGATCTTTGGTATGGCGGAGCTCTCCCGACCGTTCGCGGAGGGGATTCCAAGACCCTGGTATCGCGCCTTCTTCTGTGCGGCCGAAGGGCAGGTCGACATGATCGGGGGTGCCACGCTCACGGTGAGTCACGGTCTCGATGACCTGTCGCGGGCCGACACGATCGTCGTGCCGAGCGTGGCCGACGTCTTCGCATCGCCCTCAGGCGATGCGGTCGAGGCCGTGCGCGCGGCCGCCGAGAACGGTGCACGGCTCGTGTCCATCTGCTCTGGCGCGTTCCTGCTGGCCGAGGCCGGTGTGCTCGACGGGCGGCAGGCGACGACGCACTGGATCTACGCCGAGGAACTCGGTCGCCGATACCCGCGCGTCGATGTGGACCCGCGGCCGCTGTACGTCGACGCCGGAAACGTGTTCACCAGTGCGGGCTGTGCCGCGGGCCTTGATCTCTGTGTCCATATCGTGCGGCTCGATCGAGGTCCTCGGGTGGCGAATGATGTGGCACGACGCCTGGTCATCGCGCCGCATCGTTCGGGTGGGCAAGCCCAGTACGTCGAGACGCCGACCGGCGTCGCCGAGCGCGACGGCGTGATCGCCGCCAGCATGGCGTGGGCGCTGGACAACCTGGACCGGCCGATCGGTCTCGATGAACTCGCCGGCGTCGCGCATCTCTCTCGGCGTAGCTACCTTCGGCAGTTCGCCGCGGAAACGGGTACCACTCCCATCAGATGGCTTATCGGGCAGCGAATCTCGGCCAGTCTTGCGCTCCTCGAGGACGGTGGCACGCCGATCGAGGAGATCGCCACGAGCGTCGGGTTCGGTTCGGCGGTGACGTTCCGTCACCACTTCACGAGAACCATGCACACGACGCCGAGCGAGTATCGGGCGTCGTTTCGCATGGTGTGACGGCAGGAAGTGGAAAACCTACCGCATGGTTTGTAAAAACCTACCGGATGGTTTATTCTTGCGAAGTGAGTCCTGCCGAGCCGTCCACCGCCAAAGGCGCCGCGACGCGTGCGCACCTGCTGACCGTCGCTGCGTCCGAGTTCGCGGAAAACGGCTACGAGGCAACCAAATTCAGTGCTCTGATCGCGGCTTCAGGGCTCACCAAAGGTGCGTTCTACTTCTATTTCTCGTCCAAGGCGGAACTCGCTCGCGCGGTGATCGACCACCAGGAGCAACTGTGGATCGACGTGGTCGAGCGTCGCGTGCTGGCTCAAGAGACACCGATCGCCCAACTCATGGAGGTGCTGCCTGCCATGCTCGAACACCTCGAGAGTGATCCTGGGGCGTGGAGTGTGATTCGACTGGTGCGTGAACTCGGCGACTCGGGAAGTCCCCATAAGCCGATCGAAACGTGGATCACGCTGATCGCCAACATCATCCGCGATGGACAGACGGCCGGACAGATGCGTGCCGACATCGACGCGACCGCATTGGCGACTGTCCTGGTGGGCGCGTTCGACGGCATCAAGACACTTGTGGACGCCGGCGCGACCGAGCAGCGCGACCACGACCTTGCCCACTACACCGAAGTTCTCATGTCGTTGGCCGCAGGCGGGCTCGACATCAACCTCGACGACATCAACCCGACAGGACCGAACCATGAATCATCGTGACTCCACCGTTCTCATCACCGGCGCCAGCTCCGGCATCGGCAAGGACTTCGCCGAGACCCTCGCGGCCCAGGGGGCCAACCTGATTCTGACCGCGCGCAGTGTGGACAAGCTCGACGCCCTGGCGGGCGATCTGCGTGCCCGGCACAGTATCCGGACCGACGTGATCGGCGCTGACCTGTCCGTACCGGGCGCGGCGGCCGAACTCGTCGGGGAGATCGACAAGCGCGGTCTCGACGTCGACTTCCTCATCAACAACGCGGGATTCGGCACTCACGGTGATCTTGCCGATGCCGACCCAACCCGAATCAGCAGCGAGGTCGCGCTCAACGTCGCCGCACTGACCGACCTCACGACCGCCTATCTGCAGCTGATGACTGCGCGAGGTTCGGGCGCGATCATCAACGTCGCGAGTACGGCCGCATTTCAGCCGGTGCCGCACATGGCCGTCTACGCCGCGACAAAGGCTTACGTCCTCTCCTTGAGCGAGGCGCTGTGGTGGGAAGCCCGCCGCAATGGTGTGCGGGTGCTCGCGCTCTGCCCGGGTGCCACGGACACCGAGTTCTTCGACGTCGTCGGCTCCGACGATGCCGCGGTCGGCGCCCGACGCACCACTCGTCAGGTCGTCGACACGGCCCTCGATGCGCTCGCTGCGGGGAAGCCGAGCGTGGTCGATGGGCTGCTGAACAAGGTGAGCGCCAATTCTCCCCGATTCGCACCCCGGCGAGTGGTGCTCGCGATCGCCGAGCGGGCGGTCCGTCCGCGCGGCTAGGCCGCTCGGGCGCGGCTTGCGCCGCGGGCGTGCCCCCAGTCGGACTCGAACCGACACTGTGCCGATTTTAAGTCGGCTGCCTCTGCCTATTGGGCTATGGGGGCTCGCCGTACAGCATGTCATCTGTTCGACGGAAACTCGTTGACCGGTCTAACTTACTGCTGATAACTTAACGCCGGAAAGTGTCCGACAACTCTCGGGGGAGTTCTATGTTGGTCCGGATGACCAGATCGATCATCGCAATGCCACGGCGCGTCCTGCTGGTGGCGGTGGTGTTGCTCGCCCTGTGTGGTGTGTACGGAATCGGGGCCGCGCAACATCTGCTTTCCGGTGGGTACAGCGATCCCAACGCGGAATCCACGAAGGCGGAAAAGGTTCTCGACGAGACCTTCAACCGGGGTGGCGTGCAGGTCGTCGTCAAGCTCGACGGTCCGGCCGGGATGAACATGGCCACCGACCCGGCGGCGCGTGCGGTTGGTCCCGATATCGTCCGTGAGCTTTCGGCCACAGAGTATGTGCAGCAACCGATTCTGGCGGTCTGGACGAGTCCGAGCTTGGCGTCGTCGCTGGTGAGTCGGGACGGATCGTCGGCGCTGATCATCGCAACCCTCAGTGGCGGTGAGGAACTCGCGCCCGCGCATGCGGAGGAGATCGAGGCAAAGCTCTCCGGTGAACGGCAAGGGATTTCGGTCCGGGTCGGTGGCCAGGGGTTGGTCTTCAGCCAGGTCAACGAGCAGACGTCCAAGGACCTCGCGGTTGCCGAGGGGATCGCGATCCCGATCAGTTTCCTCGTGCTCATCGTGATTTTCGGCGGAGCGGTCGCCGCCGCGCTCCCGGTGATCATCGGCATCGTGTCCATCGTTGCGACCTTCGCATTGCTGCGGTTCATCGCGGTGTTCGCCGACGTATCCATCTTCGCGCTGAACCTCACCACCGCACTGGGTCTCGCGCTCGCGATCGACTACACCCTGCTCTTGGTGACCCGATATCGGGAAGAGGTCGCCGGAGGAATGAATCGCGACGACGCGATCATCCGCACGTTTGCGACGGCCGGGCGCACGGTCGCGTTCTCCGCTGTGACGGTGGCGCTGTCGCTGTCGGCACTGGCGATCTTCCCGATGTACTTCCTACGTTCCTTCGCCTACGCCGGGCTCGGGGTGGTCTTGGTGGCGGTGCTGGCGGCCCTGGTGTTGACACCGGCGATCCTCATGCTGCTCGGCGATCGGATCGATGCGGCCGACGTTCGGAAACCGTTGCGGCGCTTGTTCGGTCGGCCGGAACCCGTGATCAAGGCCGCCGAGGACACCTGGTGGTATCGCGCGGTGCAATGGGTGCTGCGGCACGCGTTGCCCGTGGCGGCGGTGACCACGGCGTTCCTCCTGGTTCTCGGCGCGCCCTTCCTGTCCATCAGTTTCGGGTTTCCCGACGACCGCGTGCTGCCGCCGAGCGCCAGCGCGCACGCGATCCAGCAAGAGATCCGTGAGGACTTCGAACACGACCTTTCCTCGACGGTCACCATCGTCGCTTCCGGTGCGGTCGATCCTGCTCAACTCGGCGATTACACCCGTACGCTCTCGACCGTCGACGACGTCGGTTCGGCATCGTCGTCGGCCGGTACGTTCATCGAGGGCAAACAGGTGAGTCCGGGGAACCCCGCAGACACCAAGGGTGACGTGCACATCGTGACCGTTGCCACCGATCGTGAGCCGATGTCCGACGCCGGTCTCGACCAACTCGAAAGCCTGCGCGACGTGCCGGTGCCCGCGGGCGTCGAGGTCAAGTTCGCCGGCGTTGCCGCCGCAAACGACGACACGGTGAGTTCGATCTACGCGCACTTACCCTGGGTTCTCGCGGTGATCGCGATCGCGACGTTCATCCTGCTGTTCCTGTTCACCGGCAGCGTGGTCATGCCACTGAAGGCATTGGTGCTCAACATCTTGTCGCTGTCGGCGACGTTCGGTGCGATGGTGTGGTTCTTCCAGGACGGGCATCTCGACGCGCTGGGCACCACCGCGACCGGCTATCTGGTCGCCACGATGCCGGTCCTGATGTTCTGCATCGCCTTCGGCCTGTCGATGGACTACGAGGTATTCCTTCTCGGCCGTATTCGTGAGGAGTGGTTACGGTCCGACGGAACCCGCGCCGCCAACGACCACGCAGTTGCCCTCGGCCTGGCCAAGACCGGTCGCGTGATCACCGCCGCCGCGCTGCTGATGAGCATCGTGTTCGCCGGGATCGCGGCCTCCGAGGTGTCGTTCATGCGCATGTTCGGAGTGGGTTTGACGCTGGCCGTACTGATGGACGCGACTTTGATCCGCATGTTGCTCGTGCCGGCATTCATGCGGCTGCTCGGCCGGGCGAACTGGTGGGCTCCCGGCCCGTTGCGGCGACTCCACGATCGGTTTGGGCTATCGGAGGAATCTCCCGTCGGTGATGATTCGGAGGTGTCCAGTGACCACACGGCGAGCCCGGTCACCCCGCGGATCCGGTGAGATCCTCGCCGAGGAGATCATCGAGGCCGCCAGCGATCTCCTCGTCGAACACGACGACGAGACGGCAGTGTCGATCCGCGCGGTGGCGAACCGGGTCGGTGTCACACCACCGTCGATCTACCTGCACTTTGCCGACAAGGACGCACTGCTCGACGCCGTCTGCGCACGCTATTTCGAGCACCTCGACGCCGAGATGGCGGTCGCCTCCGAGGGCATCGCCGATCCACTCGAGAACGCGCTTGCGCAGGGGTTGGCGTACGTGCGGTTCGCGCTGGCGACGCCCGTGCTGTACCGGGTTGCGTTCCGCAGGCCTCCGGACAGTGGCGAACGCCTCAAGGTCGACGACGTCCTCGCCGCGTCGGCCTACGCGCGATTTCGGAGCACGGTGGCGGCGATGGCCGACGAAGGCATTTGTGCCGCGGCCGACATCGACGACGTCGTCCTCGAACTCTGGGCCGTGGCCCACGGTATCGCGTCGCTGATGATCGCCAAACCCGGTCTGCCGTGGGGCCGTGATCTCCGGCATGCCGAGAACGTCCTGCGTTCGGTGGGTCTGGGTCGGGCGACGCTGACCAGGCTCGGCGAACGCGCCGACCACGACACCGCGCGGGCGTGGTTTGCGGCTCGGGACGTCCGGAGCGAGTCGTCGAACGACAACATGGTCAAGAGAAGGTAAAGTCGCGGGGGAACGGTGCTCGTTTGCGGAACCCGCACGCAGTCGCCGTCGTTGTCACCACAGATATCCGCAACGAATCAGATATCCGTAACGTAAGGAGCGCTTCGTGCGAGAGAGTAGCAATCCGGTGATGCGCGGGGTGGTCCGCGACAATCAGACCGGGTACGCGGGCTTCGGGACCGGCATGGCCGGCGCCGGACAGGCCGCGATGTTCAACCAGTACGGACAGCAGGTCGATCAGCAAGGACGGCCGGTCGACCCGTACACCCAGCCGGCGCCGCCGAGCACTCGCCAGCTCACCATCGACGACGTCGTCACCAAGACCGCCATCACCCTGGCAGTGCTGACGATCTCGGCGATCGCCACGTACTTCCTCGTCGACCAGAACACCGCACTCGCGACGCCCATGATGGCGCTCGGCGGGATCGTCGGCTTCGTTCTCGTACTGGTCGCATCGTTCGGGCGCAAGCAGGACAACCCGGCGATCGTGCTGGCCTACGCTGTCTTCGAAGGCCTTTTCGTCGGTGCCATCTCGTTCGTGTTCGCCGAATTCATGGTTGGGGATTCCGTCTCGGCGGGTGCGCTGATCGGGCAGGCCGTGCTCGGCACCTTCGGTGTCTTCTTCGGAATGCTCGTCGTCTACAAGGTCGGCGCCATCCGCGTCACTCCAAGGTTCACGCGCATGCTGTTCGCCGGAATGATCGGCGTGATCGTGCTGATGCTCGGCAACCTCGTGATCGGCCTGTTCAACGGTGGTGAGGGTTTTGGTCTCCGTAACGGTGGCCCGCTGGCGATCGTCTTCTCGCTCGTCTGCATCGCGCTCGCGGCGTTCAGCTTCCTGCTCGACTTCGACGCCGCCGATCGCCTCATCCGCGCCGGTGCGCCGTCGCGCGCCGCGTGGGGTGTGGCACTGGGCCTCACCGTCACCCTGGTCTGGCTCTACATCGAGATCCTGCGCCTGCTGAGTTACTTCAACTCCGACTAGTCGCAGCAATGACCACGACGAGGGCCTCGCACCAATGGGTGCGAGGCCTTCGTCGTTGGTGCGGCGGACACTTCCCGCTCAAGGGGGTGCTGGTGACATCTGCTCGCGTGTCTCCCACCTGCGCGCGATGCATTGCGAGGAAATGGGAGAAACGCGAGCACCTGCGTCGTCGAGCCCGCGACCATCGATCGGCGCGTTCCGCGGAACGCGCCACGCGCTCGTGGCGCCCGCAGAAAATAGGGGAAGAAACTTCGTCCCCTACCCTCAGAGTCCTCCCCTAGAAACTTCTGGGGGAGGACTCTGAACCTAGGGGAGGAAAACTCTTCCCCTAGATTCTGCGAGCACGACGCTGACGTATTTGCCCAGGTCAGCGGGCTAATCTCCGAATCTTCGGGTCAGCCGAGCCGCTCGAGCACCATCGCCATGCCCTGTCCGCCACCGACGCACATCGACTCGATGCCGAAGGTCTTGTCGTGGGTCTGCAGGTTGTTGAGCAGGGTCGTGGTGATGCGGGCGCCGGTCATGCCGAACGGGTGGCCGAGGGCGATGGCACCGCCGGAGACATTGAGCTTGTCGTGGTCGATGCCGAGTGCGTCGGCCGAGCCGAGCACCTGCACGGCGAACGCCTCATTGATCTCGACGAGATCGATGTCGGAGATCGACATGCCCGAGACGCGCAGCACCTTGCGGATCGCCTCGATCGGTCCGAGGCCCATGATCTCCGGAGACAGGCCGGTGGCCGCTGTGGCGACGACTCGCGCGAGGGGCGTCAGACCGAGTTCCTTGGCCTTGGTGTCACTCATGATCACCAGTGCGGCGGCGCCGTCGTTGAGCGGGCATGCGTTTCCGGCGGTAATGGTGCCATCCGGACGGAAGACCGGCTTGAGCTGCGACACCTTCTCGTAGGTGGTGCCCGCGCGCGGACCGTCGTCGGTGGTCACGAGCGTGCCGTCGGGCAGGGTGACCGCGTCGATCTCGCGCTCGAAGAAGCCCGCCTTGATGGCGTCCTCCGCGCGGTTCTGACTGAGCACGCCCCAGCGGTCCTGGTCTTCGCGAGAGATGCCCGTGGAACTCGCCACATTCTCGGCGGTCTGGCCCATCGCGATGTAGACATCGGGGATCAGGCCGTCCGCGCGCGGGTCGGTCCACGCCGGAGCGCCACCCTCGGCGGCTTTCGCAGTCCGGGCCTGCGCCTCGTCGAACACCGGGTTCTTGGAGTTCGGTGCGCCGTCGGCGCCGCCCGAGATCCCGAAGCTCGAGACGCTCTCCACGCCGCCGGAGATCAGCACGTCGGCCTCGCCGGCCTTGATGGCATGTAGAGCCATGCGCGTGGTCTGCAACGACGACGAACAGTAGCGGTTCACGCTGACACCGGGGATGTGGTCGTAGCCGAGTTCGACGGCGATCACACGGGCGATGTTGTACCCGCCCTGGCCGCCGGGTTGTCCGATGCCCCAATGGATGTCCTCGATGTCGGCAGGGTCGAGTTCGGGGACCTTGGCGAGCGCGGCGGCGACCATCTGGCGGGAGAGTTCGTCGGGGCGGACGTCCTTGAGCGACCCCTTCCCGGCGCGGCCGATCGGGGAGCGGGCATGGGCAACGATCACGGCTTCAGGCATGAGCCCAAGCTACACCTGCCTACCAAGCGGGTGCTTGGTCAGGGCTGCTCAAGAGACACCGATAGCGCGCCGCACCCGATTGATGAGTCGATTCTGCTCGGCGGCCTCCGACACCTCCGGAGGTTCGGGCAGCGGAGCCGGCCCCCATTCGCCGATGGCGGCCAGCACCTCGGGCAACAGGATGTCGGCGGCCAGCGCGTAACCCGCTGCGGACGGGTGATATTGGTCGGGGGAGAACATGTGCTCCGGTTTGGCGAGGAACTCCTTGGCCATGACGTCGGCCATGGGTACCGGACGGCCTCCCGCCGAACGCACGGCACCGCGCTGGGCGGCCGCCAACCGCAGACCCCACCGGCGCAACACCGTGCGAAGCGGCTGGGGTATCGCGGTGATGACGCCGAAGTCGGGGCAGGTCCCCACGACCACCGCGGCGCCGCCGGCGACGAGCATCCGTACCGCCTCGCCGAGCCGCTGGGCCGACGAGCGGATGCCGTTGGTCGCGGTCACGTCGTTGGCGCCCACGAGGATGACCGCGATATCCGGCCGGTCGCCGGCGATGTGCATCGCCTCCACCTGCGCGGCAAGCCCGCGCGACGTGGCGCCGACGATCGCCTTGTTGCTGTACCGGATCGTTCGCCCGGTCTCCGCCGAGACCCGGCGGGCGAGGATCACGCCAGGTGTTTCGTCGGCGGTGTCGGCGCCGAGTCCTGCCGCCGTGGAGTCACCGAAGACGGTGAGGTGGAGGTCGACGGGGTGGTCGCGCCGATAGGGCACGGGCCCGGTGCCGTCGGGGTAGTAGATCCCGTCGCCGTCGGGTGCATTGTCGGTGCGGTGCGGAATGGTCGTCCGGGCGGCGGCAGCCTGATAGTGCAGAAAGTTGTAGAACGCCCATGACGCACCGGCGCTCGCTGCCGCGGCGGCCACGGTGGCGCCGATGTCACGGAGTCGGTTGTCGGTCGCACCATCACCCACGTCGGACACGGCCCACAGTCTAATCGTCGGGCATGGGACGATGGACGCATGCGCATTGCCAATCACGTCGTTGATCTGGTGGGCAACACCCCGCTGGTCAAACTCAACTCGGTGACCACGCCCGGATCGGGTCTCGTCGCCGCCAAGGTCGAGTACCTCAATCCCGGTGGAAGCAGCAAGGATCGCATCGCCGTCCGCATGGTCGACGCGGCCGAGCGCTCCGGCGAGCTGAAGCCCGGCGGGACCATCGTGGAGCCGACGTCGGGTAACACCGGTGTCGGACTCGCCCTGGTGGCGCAACAGCGCGGCTACAAGTGCGTGTTCGTGTGCCCCGACAAGGTCGGCGAGGACAAGCGCAACGTCCTGCGCGCGTACGGCGCCGAGGTCGTGGTCTGCCCGACCGCCGTCGAGCCGTCACACCCCGACAGCTACTACAGCGTCTCAGACCGCCTGACTCGCGAGATCGAGGGCGCATGGAAGCCCAACCAGTACGCGAATCCGGCGGGTCCGCAGAGTCACTACGAGACCACCGGCCCGGAGATCTGGAACGACACCGACGGCAAGATCACCCACTTTGTGGCGGGGGTCGGAACCGGCGGGACCATCACGGGCACCGGTCGCTACCTCAAAGAGGTGTCGGGCGGCGCGGTGAAGGTGGTGGGCGTCGACCCGGAGGGTTCGGTGTACTCGGGTGGAACCGGTCGCCCGTACCTCGTCGAAGGCGTCGGTGAGGACTTCTGGCCGGACGCTTACGACCCGAGCGTGCCCGACGAGATCATCGCGGTGAGTGACGCCGACTCCTTCGACATGACGCGCCGACTCGCCCGCGAGGAGGGACTGCTGGTGGGCGGGTCCTGCGGGATGGCCGCGGTGGCCGCCCTGCAGGTGGCGCAGCGCGAGGGGCCCGACGCGGTGGTCGTGGTGCTGCTGCCCGACGGCGGCCGTGGCTACATGGCCAAGATCTTCAACGACGAGTGGATGAGCAGCTACGGATTCCTGCGCACGCCCCTCGACGGGAAGACCAAGGAGTCGCTGGTGGGCGACGTCCTGCGGGGCAAGACCGGCGCGCTACCGGACCTCGTGCACACCCACCCGCAGGAGACACTGCGCGACGCCATCGAGATCCTGCGCGAGTACGGCGTCTCCCAGATGCCGGTGGTCGGGGCCGAGCCGCCGGTGATGGCGGGCGAGGTTGCCGGTGCGGTCACCGAACGGGATCTGCTCAGCGCGGTGTTCGAAGGACGAGCGAGCCTCGCCGACCCGGTGTCGGCGCACATGGGCGAACCGTTCCCGTTGATCGGGTCCGGCGAGCCGGTGTCGGCGGCGACCAAGGCGCTGAGCGAATCCGACGCCCTCATGGTGGTCGAAGAAGGCAAACCCATCGGCGTCATCACCCGCCACGACCTGCTGGCCTTTGTCAGCACCCACCCCATCGTCGGTTAGGAGCATCGAGTGAGTGAGAAGCGCAGCGCTGCGGATTCTGTTCGCTGGCAAGGCTTTTCGACCAGAGCAATCCACGCCGGGTACGACCCGGATCCGCAGACCGGCGCGGTCAACGTGCCGATCTACGCGAGTTCGACCTTCGCCCAGGACGGGGTCGGCGGGCTGCGCGACGGATTCGAATACGGCCGCACCGGCAACCCCACCAGGCGTGCTCTCGAAGCCAATCTCGCGGCGCTCGAACATGGAACCTACGGTCGCGCTTTCGGATCCGGCATGGCGGCCACCGATACACTGCTCCGCTCGACGCTGCGTCCCGGTGACCATCTCGTCATCCCGAACGATGCGTACGGCGGAACGTTCCGACTCATCGACAAGGTGTTCAGCCAGTGGGGGATCAGCTATTCGGTTGCCCCGGTCACCGACGTCGACGCGGTGCGCGCGGCGGTCCGACCGGAAACCAAACTCGTCTGGACCGAGACCCCCACCAACCCGCTGCTGAACGTGGGCGACATCGAGGCGCTGGCCGGGGTGGCGCACGACGCGGGCGCGAAACTGGTGGTGGACAACACGTTTGCCTCGCCCTACCTGCAGCAGCCGTTGTTGCTGGGTGCCGACGTCGTACTCCATTCCACCACCAAGTACCTCGGCGGACACTCCGACGTGGTCGGGGGTACCCTGATCACGGACTCCGAGGAACTCGACGAGGCGTTCGCGTTCCTGCAGAACGGCGCCGGTGCGGTACCCGGCCCGTTCGACGGATACCTGACCATGCGCGGCATCAAAACCCTTGCGGTGCGTATGGATCGGCACTGCGACAACGCCGAGAAGGTCGTCGACTACCTGTCGTCGCACGACAAGATCGAGAGCGTCCTCTATCCGGGGCTGTCGACACACCCCGGCCACGGGGCCGCGAGTAAGCAGATGAAGCGTTACGGCGGCATGGTGTCGGTGCTCGTGAAGGGCGGCATCGAGCCGGCCAAGGAGTTCTGCGCGCGCACCGAGGTTTTCACGCTTGCCGAATCGCTCGGCGGGATCGAGTCGCTGATCGAGCATCCGGGTGCGATGACGCACGCATCGACCGCGGGCTCGCTGCTCGAGGTGCCGGCGAATCTGGTTCGCCTGTCGGTGGGCATCGAGGACATCGACGACATCCTCGGTGATCTCGACAACGCACTGGCCTGAAATCCGAAGGCGCCGATGCTGATCACCCGCACTGACATCGACGACGCGGTGGCGGCGCTCGCCCCGGTGATGCGTCGAACCCCGTTGGTCGCCTCGCGGGTGCTCTCGGAGCGCTCGGGCTGCGAGGTGTGGCTCAAGTGCGAGAATCTGCAGCGCACCGGCTCCTTCAAACCACGCGGCGCCTACTTGCGGATCTCGCGACTCGCGCCCGACGAGCGGGCCCGTGGTGTGGTCGCGGCCAGTGCGGGCAACCACGCGCAGGGTGTTGCGTGGTCGGCGACGGAACTCGGCATCCCGTCGCGCGTCTACATGCCGACCGGCGCGTCACTACCCAAGATCGCGGCCACCAAAGCCTATGGCGCCGAGGTGGTTCTGGAGGGTTCGACCGTCGACGAGGCGCTCGTCGCGGCCAAGCGGTATGCCCAGGAGACCGGCGCCGCGCTGATCCACCCGTTCGACCACCCCGACATCGTCACCGGGCAGGCGACCGTGGGTGCGGAGATCCTGCAACAGATGCCCGATGTGTCGGCGGTGGTGGTGCCGCTCGGCGGTGGCGGGCTGCTCGCCGGAGTGGCCGCGGCCATCAAAGTGCAGCGTCCCGAGGTGAAGGTGATCGGGGTGCAGGCGGCGGACGCCGCGGCATGGCCCCGATCGATCCAGCAGAATCGTCCGGTCGCGGCGGAGTCGATGAACACGATGGCCGACGGTATCGCCGTCGCGATGCCCGGAGAGGTGCCGTTCGAGCACGTGACGGCGTACGTGGACTCGGTCGTCACGGTCAGCGAGGACATGCTGAGCACGGCACTCCTCACGATTCTCGAACGTGCCAAACTCGTCGTCGAACCCGCGGGTGCAGCAGGTGTCGCGGCGATGATGGCACCGGAGTTGGCCGACCTCTCCGGGAAGGTCTGTGTCGTCGTGTCCGGCGGCAACATCGACCCGCTCCTGCTCACCCACGTGACCACGCACGGACTCACCGCGGCTGGGCGCTACCTGACGGTCACCGCGACCATCTCCGACCGTCCCGGCGGGCTGATCGCCTTCCTGGAGTTGCTGCGCGACCATGGGGCCAGCGTGCTCGACGTCGTGCACTCCCGCGTCGCCGACGATCTGTATCTCGACGAGGTGCAGGTGACGGTCAGCGTCGAGACACGCGGGCACGACCATCAGCGCGAGTTGCGAGCGGCGCTGGCCGACGCCGGTTTCCTACGAGGGTGAACCGTCGGGTCCGTTTGGGGCCGGGGGCTTGCGGGTCGGATTAGTCTGGATTGGTAGCCCGGGTCGAAGGTCCCGGGCCGACCGAGGGACACCGATGGTCGAGTTCGATCCGCTGTCGACACAGCGCGACGTCAGCCCCGACGCCGCCGCAGAGTTGATTGCGGCCGGATTCGGCGACCCGATGCTGATCGGCCGCGGCGGATTCGGCGCCGTATACCGCGCGGAGCAGCCGGGACTCGAGCGCACCGTCGCGATCAAGATCCTCACCGATCACCTCGACGAGGCGAGTCTGGAACGCTTCTTCCGCGAGCAGCGGGCGATGGGGCGGCTGTCGGGGCATCCGAACATCGTGAACATCCTCGAGATCGGTTCGACGCCGAGCGGCATGCCGTTCATCGTGATGCCGTATCACCCGCACGATTCGCTCGACGCGCACATCCGCAAACATGGCCCGCTCGCCTGGCCGGATGTGATGCGTCTCGGAATCAAGATCGCGGGCGCCCTCGAGACGGCGCATCGGGCCGACATTCTGCACCGCGACATCAAGCCCGGCAACATCTTGCTCACCGAGTACGGCGAACCGCAGCTGACCGACTTCGGTATCGCTCGGATCGTGGGCGGGTTCGAGACCGGCGCCGACATGGTCACCGGGTCGCCCGCGTTCACCTCACCCGAATTGCTGGTCGGCGATGCGCCGAGCGTCGCGTCGGATCTGTACGGCCTCGGCGCGACCCTCTTTTGCGCGCTCACCGGACATGCCGCGTTCGAGCGGCGCAGCGGTGAACGGGTGGTGGCGCAGTTCCTGCGGATCGCCAGTGAACCGGTGCCCGATCTCCGTGGCGGCGACATTCCCGACGAGGTGTCGCGCGCCGTCGAACACGCGATGGAGCGCGAGCCGGCCGAACGTCCCGAGAGCGCGGCAGCCTACGGCGAGGAACTGCAGGACATCGTGACGCGGTGCGGTCAGGCGCCCGTCGAGATGGCGCTGCCCACCCGTAAGCCCGCGGAAACGCTCGGCGGGACGCCGGGGCGACGATCGGGGGCGACGACCGCGCCGCCCACCCCGGCGACCAAGTTCCGGCCGCCGTTGCGGCCGCGCGCGCAGGTGGCGCGAGAACGCCTGATGGACATCCTGAGCGCCGGCGAACGCCGCCGCCTCATCCTGATCCACGGCCCGGCCGGGTATGGGAAGACGACCGTCGCCGCACAGTGGGCGGAACGGCGTCACGGTGAGGGCGTGCACGTGGCGTGGCTGACCGTCGACGACGACGACAACAATTCGTCGTGGTTCACCACCCACCTGATCGAGGCGATCCGGCGGGTCGATCCCGAGGTCACCGCCGACCTCGACGACGTGCTCGAAGACCACCGGGAGCGTGCCGATCTCCACGCCCTGACCACCCTGATCGACACCATCCACGAGTGGGGCGAGGTGATCCTCGTCGTCGTCGACGACTGGCATCGGGTCACCGATCCGGCCGCTCTTGCCGCAATGGAGTTCCTGCTCGACCACGGATGCCATCATCTTCAACTGCTCATCACCAGCAGATCGAGGACGGGTCTGCCGATCAGCCGCATGCGGGTTTCCGACGAACTCGTCGAGATCGACATCGCGGAACTGTGTTTCGACGCCGACGAGGCGCGCACCTTCCTGGTCGATGTGGCCGGACTGGACCTCGAGAGCCGCGACATCACCGAGTTGTGGAATTCCACCGACGGCTGGGTCGCGGCGCTGCAGCTGGCGTGTCTGTCGTTGCGCGGCAACGATTCACCGGCCGAACTGATCGCCAACATCTCCGGTCGCCATCGGGCGATCGGTGACTTCCTTGCCGAAAACGTCTTGGGCACACTGCCGCCCGATATCCTGCGGTTCCTCCTGACGACGTCGGTGCCCGACCACATCTGCGCCGGCTTGGCGTCGGCCCTGTCCGGACAAACCCGCGGGCAGGCCCTCCTCGAGGACATCGAGTCGCGAGACCTGTTCCTGCGCAGGACAGATCCCGACGGCGACTGGTTCCGCTACCACCCGCTGTTCCTGGAGTTCCTGCGCCGTCGACTCGAGCGTGACGATCCGGATGCAGTGACCGGTCTGCATGTCCGTGCGTCGGAGTGGTTCGGCGATCACGACATGCTCGCCGAAGCCGTCGATCACGCTCTGTCGGCAGGGGATACCCGGCGCGCGGTGGAACTCGTCGAAGCCGATGGCCGGACCCTGCTGGAGCATTCGCAGATGTCGACGGTGCTCGGTCTCATCGACAAACTGCCACCGAGTGTGGTGGTCACCAGTCCGCGGCTGCAACTGACGGTTGCGTGGTCGAATGTGCTTCTGCACCACACTGATCGGGCGCGCGCGGCCATCGACCGGGTCAATGCGGGGCTTGATGCCGTTGCCGATGATCAGCCCCGAAAGGCCCGAATGCGGATCGAGGCCGACGTCGCACTCGCGTGTACCGACGCCACCGCAGATCGCGTCGACCGCATCGACGGCCTGATCGCCGAGTGCCTGTCCCGGCCGGAATCGTTGCCTCCCTTCGTGGTGTCGTCGGCCGCCGACGTGGCGACGATGACCGCGACGCTGCGCCTCGACTTCGACGAGGCGCATCGGATGCAGGCATGGGCTGCGCCGTTTCATGAGCAGAACACGGGAGCATATGCCGTGATGTACGGTCATGCGCTCGACGGCCTCGCCTTCATCGAGGAACTCGAACTCGACTTTGCGGAGCGAAGCCTGCGCAGCGCACTGCAGGTGTCGTTGCGTCCGGGCGTCGGTCGAACGCAGGCGTATCGTCTGGCCGCTGGACTGCTGGCCCAATTGCTCTATCAGAGAGGGGCTTCCGAGGAAGCGAGCGGGCTGCTGGAAGAGAGTCTCATCTTGGAGCCGGACGAGGGGATCATCGACATGATCCGAGCGCGGTACGTCACCGCCGCGCGACTTGCCGTTGCGCAAGGCGACCTCGACGCCGGGGCCCGATTCCTCGAGGACGCCGGTGCGGTCGCCGATCGTCTCGGTGCCCGACGACTCCGCGCCTACGTCGAGAGTGAACTGGTCGCGCTCGAGGTGCCAACCCGGCGTGCTCTGGCACCACGCGTCGACTTCGAGCATCGCGACTCCACTGCCACCGGCTGGTTTCAGATCGTCGCGCAAGCCGAGGAAGAGGCAGCGATCCGCCTGCTGCTCAAGGACTCTCGTGATCCCGAGCTCGCGTGCCGGTGGGCCGGAGAGTGGGTCGAGCGCCTCACCGGCACTCGGCGTCGACGCGCTCTCTTGCAGGCCAGGCGACTACTGGCTCTCTGCCTCGCCGCCGCAGAACGCTCCGACGACGCCGCTCACGAGGTGGCCCTCGTGTTGCGAACCTGCGACGACGCCGGGATGGTCCGGTTTGCCGCCGACGGTGGCGGCGGGATCGCCGAGGTGGTCGACGCCGCGCGGTCGGCCGCCGGCGGGCACCTGTAGTCGCTTCCGCTGATCCGAAGAGTACTGATGGTGAGACGACAATGTCGTCTCACCAACCCCTTCGATCGTGGAAGGTAGATCTGGGCCCCGGATCTCCGCTGCCTGATCCGAAGAGTTCGGGAAACAGCGCCGCTGACCTGCGGAAATGAGCCCGCGTCATGCCCGCAAAATCTAGGGGAAGAACTTCTTCCCCGGGGTTCGTAGTCGTCCGCGAGAATTTTCTGGGGGAGGACTCGAAGGGTAGGGGAAGAAGTTTCTTCCCCTACTTTTGTGGCGCCGGTTCGCGCCGCCGACGAGAATGCCGGTGCTGCGCACTCATGGCAACCACGTGGTCGGCCGGCCATTGATCCGTTGGAAGTTGAGCCCGGCTTCCGGGCCCAACTTCAAACGGATCGTGCGTCCATGCTCGACGACGACACTCTTCCCACCTCCACGATCGCCGACGACGTCGGCGGGTGGTCTCGGCTAGCGCCTCCAGCACCTCAGGGAGCGGTGGGGCTGATGAACTGAAACCTCAGGGATCAGTAGAGATTCCGAGCGTTCAGGTCTGCGAGGAAAGGTTCGCGAAGTGCCGGAGCGTGTCCGTTTCGACCGTCTTGAACACCTTCGACGCGGTCGGTCCGGAGAATGCGTTCACCAGCTTCGCCGAGCTGCCCAGCTCTATGCCGAACAGCCACACGAGGCGAGCGCCGACGTCGGCCGGAGCGACCTGGGTGAGTTCGCCGAATCGTCGCACCCCGGGCGCCGACATGGTCGTGGCGTAGAAGGCGTTGCGGTAATTGCCCGTTGACGCATCTTCGTCCCACACGAAGAAGTGTTCGGACAGCCCGGCTCCGGGAAGGGCTGCCTTGCGGGTGGTTCCGACACCGTAGGGAGCGGGCGACGTGAACTCGATCGACTTGATCGCCCGGCACCAGTCGAGAGTGTTCTGCCGGGTGAGCTCCGACCACGCTCGGGCGGGCGTCACCGGCAGATTGACGTCGATGCGGTAGGTGATCGGCGCGTCGTCGAAGAATGCGACGTCGGCGACGGGCTCGAGTTGATAGCTGCGCGGCATGCGTCCATTCATACACGCCAGGGCGGGGGAGGTTCCGCGTTGGCGCTAATCTTGCTGGGTGTATCCGACCACCAGGCACACAGTGATCGGCCTGCTCGGGCCGGTCGCTGTGGGTGCGGTGGATGGCGGTCCCGAGGGCTTGGCGCCGGTCCCTGGTGTTCGCGCACGCCGACTGCTGGTCGCCCTGGCGTTGGCCGGCGGTCGCATCCGTTCCGCGGAACGGTTGATAGCCGATGTCTGGGGCGACAAACCGCCCAAATCGCCGGTGTCGGCGCTGCACACGCAGATCTCTCGGTTGCGGCCACTCTTGGGCGACGGCCGGTTGGAAGGTGTCGGCAACGGGTACCGCATCGCCGATTGCCGTGCCGATCTCGACATCGTCGCCGAGCTCGCGCAGTCACCCGACCCGGCGGATCTCGATGCGGCACTGGCGTGGTGGCGGGGCGTTCCCGGCGACGATCTGGGCGACGACGGCGAGGCGGACCTCGATGCCGAGCTGCGGACACGGGCCGGCCGGGTCCGCGATGTGCTCGAGCAGCGTCGGACCACGTTGGCGTTGGCCGACGGTGATTACGCACTGGCACGCGAGCTGGCCGACAAGCGTTGCGCCGCTGACTCGTTGGATGAACCCGCGCACGTCGATCTGATGCGCGCGCTGGCCGGTGAGGGGCGGGTACCCGAAGCGCTCGCCGTCTTCGCGAGACTGCGTCGGGCACTGTCCGAGCAACTCGGTGTGGACCCCGGACCCGAGATCGCCACGCTGAACGCGGAACTGGTCGCGGCCGAGACCCCCGCCCCGAAGCCACTGCGCCGTGGCCGCAGCGTCGGGCTGAGCACCAAGGTATCGGAACTCATCGGGCGCGACGACGACATCGCCACCATCGTCGGGCTGCTCGGCCGGTATCGACTCGTCACCGTTCAAGGCCCGGGTGGAGTCGGCAAAACCCGTGTCGCCCAACGGGTCGGCCGCACCGTGGCCGATGGGGGCCGTCCCGTCTTCTACGTGCCGCTCGCCCCGATCCGCAACGACGACGACGTGGTCGCGGCGATCGCGACCACCCTGGGCGTGGGAGAGACCGAGCTCGGCGGTGGCGGCCGTCCGCGGCTGGCTGTGGGTGATCTGGCCGACCGGCTCGTCGACGCGGTACGCGGTCAGCGGGCGGTGGTGATCCTCGACAACTGTGAACAGGTCATCGACGCCTGTGCCCGCGTCGCCGCCGATCTCCTTGCCGCAGAACCGGAACTGTCGATACTGACCACCAGTCGCTCGCCGCTGATGCTGGCGGCCGAGCGGATCTATCTCCTCCCCGTGCTCGATGTCGGGGAGGGCGGATCCGCCGTCGAACTCTTCGAGCGTCGGGCTCAGGCCATTCGTCCGGACGCGCGGCTGTCCCGACGCGACGTGTCCGAGTTGTGTGGACATCTCGACGGGTTGCCGCTCGCAATCGAACTCGCCGCTGCCCGTGTGCGTACGATGAGCGTTTCGGAGATATCGGAAGGCCTCGCTGAAAGGTTCGCCCTGTTGCGAGGTACGGACCGAACCGCGCCCGACCGGCACCGCACTCTCTACGCCGTCATCGAGTGGAGCTGGGATCTCCTGGATTCCGGCGCGCAGTCGGCGATGCGTCGTCTGTGCCGGCTCCCCGGCGGATTCACCGTGGATACGGCGTCAACAATGCTGGGGCAAGACGGTTTTCGCCTGGTCGACGTGCTGGCTGCACTGGTGAACCAATCGCTGCTGACGGTGGTCGAAACCGATGGGAACATCCGCTACCGGATGCTGGAGATGGTGCGCGAATTCGGGGAGCAGAAGCTTGTCGCGGCCGAATCGGATGCCGTGGATCGCTCGATGTGGCGCTGGGCGCGCCGCTTTGCGGTCGAGGTGGAGAAACTGCACGCGCGTCGCGTCGACGAGCAACTGTTCGACCGGATCGCCGCCGACGTCGAGAACCTCGTCTGGGTGTTGCGCGGCTGTGCCGAAGCGGTTCACGCTGGGCCGCCTGATCGGGCCGCCGAGGCGGTGGACACCATGGTCACGGTCTTCCCGGTGCTCGGCGGATTCTGGATGGCGCGCGGCTTGCACGGTGAGGTGATGACCTGGGGTGGGCGGCTGATGGCCGTGTTGCCACCTCCACCAACCGATCCCGACGACGACACGCGTCGCAGGTGGCAAGCCACGGTGCTCGCCTCGATGGCGCGTCTGATGATGCGGCGTAACCTGCGCGGCGTGGCCACCGGCCGCTACTATCTGCGCCGGCTGCATCGGCCGCAGCGCAACTACGAGCAGCCGACCGAACTGATGTCGGCGTGCGTGCTGAGCCCCAATATGTTTGCGGCCGTGCGCTATATGGTCCGGGGGGCGCGATCTGAGACGGATCAGGTGCGGGTCGTCGCGTTGTCGGCGCTGATGAACGGACACGAGAACTTCGGTGATCTCGGCCGTGCACTGTCTGACGGACTCGCGCTGCGTGAACTCGCAAAGGGACAACACAACACCTGGATGTCGGCGATGACGCAGACCTCGATCGCCGGCATCTACGCGCAGCAGGCACTGTGGTCGTCGGGAATCCCTTTTTATCGCGAGGCGATCGAGGCGCTGTCGCGACTGGGGGCCCGCGACGACGAGTTGCAGGCACGATCGGCGCTGGTGGCCGCCCTGGTCGCGGATGGGCGTCTCGACGAAGCCGCCGCCGAACTTGCAGTCGTCGCCGATGGTTGGCGACCGGGCGATCCCGACCCGCAGGGCAATCCGGAGGTCGTCGGCGGAATGATGATCGGTGCGGCAGAACTCGAATTGGCGCGCGGCAACGTCGAATCCGCACGAGTCGCCTACGCGCAGGCTGTCCGGCTGATCGACCGTGACCACCCGTTCGGCGCGGAGGATCCCGGCATGGTGATGCTCATCGGGGCCGCGATGATCGGACTGATGCGTGCCGGTGACGGCCAACGTGCAGGCGAGTATGTGAGTGTGCTCGCCGACGGTCTGCACTCGATGTACGGCCCGCTGGGCTGGTTCGACCGGCCGCAGGCCGGTGCGTCGGCCATGGCCATCGGGTACGTGCTTGCTCGCACGGAGCCCACGTCGGCCGACGGTCCGCGACTGCTCGCGCTCTCGGCGGTTCTCGGTGCGCGACAAGACTATGCGTCGCTGCACCACGTGCACACACATCTGGCCGAGGTCTCCGGACTGTCGTCGGATCAGTGGGCCGACCTGTCGGACGAGATACGAACGATGTCGCGACGCCAGGCGCTGGACGAGGTCCGAGCGATCCTGGCGTCGCGACGGAGTGCGCAAGCCCGATCAGATCAGGTGTTGCGCATGTAGGCACGCACGGCCAGCGGCGCGAACACCGCGGTGATCACGGCAGGACCGACGAGCGCCCACACAACGTGCATACCGGCATGACCGGTGGCGGTGAGTTCGCGGACAGCGGTCACGATGTGGCTGATCGGGTTGATGTTCACAAACGTCTGCAACCAGCCGGGCATGGTGTCCACCGGCACGAAGGCGTTGGACATGAAGGTGAGCGGGAACAGGATCAGCATCGAGATTCCCTGTACGGCAGAGGCTTTGCTCATCACGCAGCCCATGAGGGCGAAGATCCAGGAGATCGCGAAGCTGCACACGATCGCCAGCACAGCTGCAGCGATGGTGCCCCAGAAGTCGGGCCGCCAGCCCATGATGATGCCCATGACGATGGTCAGTGTGGTGGCGATCAGGTAGCGGATCATGTCCGCCAGCAGCGCCCCGGCCAGTGGGCTGATCCGGGCAATCGGTAGCGAGCGGAAGCGGTCGAACACGCCCTTGTCCATGTCTTCGCGCAACTGGGTGCCGGTCACGATCGAGGTGGTGATCACGGTCTGCACGAGGATGCCGGGAATGATGACGGGCAGATAGTCGTGGACGTTACCGCTGATGGCGCCACCGAAGATGTAGGTGAACATCAGGGTGAAGATGATCGGCTGCAGCGTGACGTCGAACAGTTGCTCGGGATTGTGGCGGATCTTCAGGACTCCGCGATAGGCCATCGAAAGTGATTGGCGCACAGCCTCGGTGAGGCTGACCGAGGTCTTGGTCTCGGTGCGTGCGGGTCGCGTGGTGATCGCGCGGGGCGCGGGCGAGCGGGTGATCGTGGTCATCGGGCCACCTCATCGGAATCGTCGGTGTCGGCCGGCTGGCCGGTGATGGTGAGGAACACCTCGTCGAGACTCGGCTTCTGCACCGTGATCTCGTCGATGGCGATGTTGTTCTCGCGCAGGGCGATCAGGACGTCAGGCACCAGGTCGGAACGATGCAGCCCGACGGTGATGCGGGCTGCCTCCGGGGACAGTGTGGGTTGTTCACCGAGAACCTGCTCGGTGATCTCACAGACCCGTGCCGCGTCGGACTTGTCGACGGGGGTGAGTTGCAGCGTGCTCGCGCCGATCGATTGCTTGAGTTCGTCGGCAGTGCCGTCGGCGATCACGACGCCGTGGTCGATGACCGCGATGCGATCGGCGAGCTGGTCTGCCTCGTCGAGGTACTGGGTGGTGAGCAACACGGTGGACCCGCGAGCGACGAGGTCGCGGATGGTGTCCCACATCTGGGCGCGTGTTCGGGGATCGAGGCCGGTGGTGGGCTCGTCGAGGAACAGCAGTGGGGGAGTGTCGATGAGGCTGGCGGCCAGATCGAGGCGTCGTCGCATGCCGCCGGAGAAGTTCTTCAATGGCCGGTCGGCTGCCTCGGTGAGCGCGAACTGTTCGAGCAGTTCCTCGGATCGCGCACGAGCCGCGGGGCGGGAGAAGCCGAGCAGCCGGGCGAAGAGGACGAGGTTCTGCGTCGCGGTGAGGTCTTCGTCGACCGACGCATACTGCCCGGTGACGCCGACGAGCGAACGCACCGCGACGGGTTCGCGGACGATGTCGTGGCCGAAGACCGTGGCCGTGCCGGCATCCGGTCGTAGGAGGGTGGCGAGCATGCTCACCGTGGTGGTCTTCCCGGCTCCGTTGGGGCCGAGCACGCCGTACACCGATCCGGTGGGTACGGCCAGATCCACGCCGTTGACGGCGCGGGTCGATCCGAAACGCTTGACCAGGCCGTGTGCGTCGATCGCCAGGTCACCGGAGGTGCCGGCCGACGTCTGCACAGGCAGGTCGGTACTCGTGGTTGTTGTCATGCCACCACGATGACCGATGCCGCTGTCGTGGCGCTTGCGTCGCCTTGCGTCGGCTGTCAGCAGCTGTATTGCCTGATCAGGCGGCTACGGTTCCCGACGGTGCGCTGTGTGGGAGGTCGGCGGCGTAACGGACGACAGCGGCAACCGTGCCGAGTCGTTGTTCGGTGATCGCGATGGCTTCGGCGAGCTGGTTGGGGTCGTCGACGTCGGCGACCAGCGCGACGGTGTATCCGTTGTTGCCGAGCATGAACGGAACCACTTGCGAGTAGTGGGCGCTGACGACGGCCAGCGGGGCTTGCGCGGCGAACAGCGTGCGCGCGTGGTCGGCGACGGAGGCATCGTCGTCGAGGACCACCAGTGTCACATCGGGGCGGGGGTTGCGGATTCTTCTCATGTTCCGACGATGAACCCGCAGGTTACGGACGGTCTTGGGCGAGGCTGTGCATTCGCTGTGGGTGGCGCGAGCGTGCCTGTGGAATTTGCGGCGGCGTCAGGCCGACGCCGACCTACGGTTGCGCGCATGGGAAACCGACATAGCGCACGATCGCATTCGACTCGACGGTCACGTCTGTGGCTGGCCGGCGCCCTGCCGCGGATACATGACGAGCTGGGCGAGGCGTACTTTGCGTTAGCCTACGAGTACTTGCAGTACCTGCACATTCTCGAGCAACGCCTCTTCGATCTGGAATTCGAGATCGAGGACCTCGAGGATTCCGGCTCGGGCCCGGGTGACAGCGAGTTCGACAGGGCGGTGCAGAAACACGCCGACGACGAGGATCTCCAGCGGCTGCTCAGCGGCACCTTTGTGCATGCCCTCCGTGCGGTGGACGTGTTGAAGGACTTGGCGCCGGTCTGGGTGCCCGCCGCAGTGAATGACGTACTCGCCTCCCTCGAGGTCGACGCCGACGATGCACGGGGCCTGGCACAGGTCGGTGCGACAGGAATGGTCGTCTTCGACAAGTCCCCGATGAGGATGCGCGAGGTGTTGCCGTCGGGTCCGCAGATGCCGGAGGTCGACGTCGACGGCGTGCTGTGGTGGACCAAGCGGGCCGCCACCGACGTCGTGCCTGCCAGGTTGGTGCTGGCGCCGCTCACTCGTAGTCGCGATCTGCAATGGTTGCGCGGCGACGGTTGGAAGCCCTCGACCTTGACGGAAGTGACCTGCTTCGACGTCACCGCATCCGCCGAGGCAGGCGTCGACGCCAACCTGCTGCCCTGTGTCGCATTGCTGGCCAAGATCGGACTCGCGCAGCAGCACAACGCGATTCGTGTCGTTGACGGGTCGATGCGCATTTCCCACGCCGCGTAGTCGGACTCGGAATACACTCGCTGACATCGTCGACGTCGGGAGGCACGATGCGTTCAGCGAGGGTCCGTCACGTGATCGTGGTGATATCCGCGATGGTATTGCCGCTGGTGGGTGGAGCGGTCGCGGTGACTCCGACGTCGGCACAGGCCGCGGTCCGCACGCCGGCCGCCGGCTACGGCTTCTCGCAAGGTGCGGCAACGCTGTTTCTCGGTGCTGCCGATCTCGAGCGTGAATTGGCAGCGGTGTCGAAGACCGACGCGCAGTGGCTGCGGGTGATGGTCGACTGGCGGACCGTCGAACGGGTCCGCGGCCGCTACGACTGGACCATGCCGGATCGGGTCATCGGTGCCGCGCGGCGACACCATCTGAAGGTGCTGTCCATCGTGCTGACCGTGCCGACGTGGGCACGCCAGGGCGGCGCGCTCGGGTCCATCTACGCTCCACCGTCGAATCCGGCGAGACTCGGCGACTTCATGAAGGCGTTCATCAAGCGCTATCCCGACGTCACACGGCACGAGATCTGGAACGAACCGAACCTCCCGATCTTCTGGGGGCTCCAACCCGCGAACCCCGCGCAATACACGGCACTGCTCAAGGCCGCTTACCGGGCGATCAAGTCGGTTCAGCCGTCGTCGACGGTGGTGGCCGCAGGATTGAGTCCGGCCGCTGGTGCCGTCGACTTCGTTCGCCGGATGTATGCGGCAGGTGCCAGAGGCTATTTCGACGCTGCCGCGATGCATCCCTATGTGTTCCCGAAGGGCATCGGGGCCGCACCGAACGGGTGGACTGAGACGCGCCAGATTCGTGCGGTGATGGTCGCGAACGGCGACGGCGCCAAGAAGATCTGGCTGACCGAGATGGGCGCCCCCACCAAGCCGGTTGCTCTCGGGTCGCGGACGCCGCCACCCGGATTCGGATCGAATGAGATGGTCTCCCAACGCGAGCAGGCCACCCAGATCGTCGACGTGCTCCGGGCGGCCGCGGTGTCGGGCTATTGCGGTCCGGCGTTCATCTACTCGGTCCGGGACTCGGGAACCTCGACCAACAACCGTGAAGACAACTTCGGTGCACTGCTGACCAACAACTGGCGGCCCAAGTACACGGCGTCCGTGCTGGCGCGGTGAGCGAGTGAGGTATACCGGAATCCCCTCGGCGCTCGAGTATCTGGGGCTCTGAACGACGAGGGGATCCGATGCGTCCGGGCTACTTGTCCTTCTTCTTCGGCTGGTTGAGTAGCTGGATGAACGGTCCTGCGTTGGCAATTGCTGCGCCGATGCCGCCGATCGCGGTTCCGGCCAGTGATGCGCCGGCTCCGAGTAGCAGCGCGCCGCCGATGCAACCGGCCAGCGGTCCGGCGCCGAACAGTAGTACAGCGGGAGCCGACACCACCCCGGCCGCGACGGCGCCCAGTATGCAGCCGACGGTCAAACCCGAAGCCGCACCGATGTATCCACCGATGGCGGCGCTCAAGGTGATGTTGTCGCGAACCCCGGACACGGCTGCCTGTAGATCGGCCTTGTGCTTCACGGGCTGGAAGCGAGAAAGTGCTGGGCTCGTGTCGAGCCGAAGGGTTGCGTTCTTGGCGGTGACCTGTGCGACGACCGGATGTGCATAGTCGTCGACCGCCACGATCAGTGGAACGGTCTCGACGACGCGTCCGGACCGGTTGTGCAGGCGCAGTTGGCCATTCGACTGCGACAGCGTCCCGTTGTCGGTGGCGACCACGACATTCTGGCCGTGACGAGTGACATTCCAGTGCGTGGCATCCTCCGTTCTTGGTGCTGCGTGCGTGGTCCCGCTGGCGACGCCCATGGCTGCGATCACCAAGGTGGCAATGGCCACGAATCTGTTGAGCTTCATCGGATGTGTTTTCCCCCTGAGCTTTCCGGCCGAGTGGCGCGATTGTGGTGGCGCTCAAGTTAGGGCGGGAATCCCAGCGGCGGCAAGGGGGAAAATGGCACGGGCGTTCGGAGTGCGGAAACTTCCGATCACCGAGGTTCAGATGTCACCGCGCAGGCACCCGGTGATCTCGTCGACCTTGGCTCCCGTGGTGGGCGCGAACTGTGTGTCGTCGAATCGTGGCTCACCGTCGACCGTGAGATCGTATTGCGCCAGCTGATCGCGCACAGGGGATTTCATCTCGGCGAAGACAAGGGTGATGTTGTTGCTGCGAAGATAATCATCGAGTTCGACGAGCTCGTCGACCGCGGTGGCGTCGATCTCGGTGATCGGTTCGGCCGCGAGGATCACGGTGTGTACCTCACGCCCTTCCTGTTGGCTCTGCACCACCTCGGAGCGCACGTAATCGTCGAACATGCCGCCGTTGGCGAAGAACAGCGGTGCGTCGAACCGGAGGATCAGCACGCCGGGAATGCGTTGCGCCGTCGGGTTGCGGGTGACGTCGTGGTAGCCACGCAGACCGGGCACCCGGCCGAGTTCGGTGCGATAGGGGCGCCACGCGAGGTTGACGAAGGCGATGAAGGACAGGCCGATCGCGACCAGGATACCGTCGAGCACACCGAGGGCGGCGACACCGACGAAGGCTGCCACGGACAGGATTCCCTCGACCCGGTTGACCCGGAACAGGTAAACAACCCCGCGAATGTCGATGAGCGAGAACACCGCCGAGATCACCACGGCGGCAAGAGCAGATGATGGCAGGTATGCGGTCACGCCTGGTGCCGCGAGGATGAACGCCACGATCAGCAGTGCGCCGAACAGTGGTGCGACCTGACTCTTGGCGCCCGCCTGCTCGGCGACCGGCGTCCTCGACGACGACGCGGAGATCGCGAAGCCGCTCAGGAATCCGCTGGCCACGTTGGCCACACCGATCGCGGCCATCTCCTGACTACCGTTCACGTTCTGTCCGGCCCGGGCCGCGAAAGTCCTTGACAGGACACTGGTGTCGGCGAACGCGATCAGGGCGATTCCGACCGCGGGCACGATGAGGTCGACGACGTCGTTCAGCGTGATTCCGCCGAGAGCCGGTGTCGGCAGTCCGCGCGGCATGGCGCCGGCCACTGACAGGTCGTCTTCCCAGCCGAAGGCCCACACCGCGATGATCGCCCCGACCACCGCGATGAGCACACCCGGAATTGTCTTGCGCCACTGTTTGAGTCCCAAGATGACCGCGAGACAGATGACGCCGATCGCGGTGGCCAGCCAGTCGATCTCGCCGTTCGCGATGCCCTTCACGATGTTCACGGCCTCGTCGACGATCGAGTCGCCGTCGACGCTGAACCCGAGCAGTTTGGGCAGCTGGCTGAGCAGCACGACGAGGGCGATGCCGTTGAGGTAACCGATCCGGATAGGTTTGGACAGCAGGTCGGTGACGAAGCCGAGCTTCAGCAGGCCGCCGATGATGAGGATGACTCCCACCTCGATGGCCAGCACGCCGGCCAGTGCGATGCGCTCGGAGTCGAGAGCGGCAAGGGGGATGATCGCGGCCGCGATGATCGGGGCGAGCGACGAGTCGGGTCCGAGCACGAGGATGCGCGACGGGCCGACGATCGCGTAGGCGATCAGCGGGATGATCGTCGCGTAGAGGCCGGTGACCGGCGGCAGCCCCGCAACCTCCGCGTAGCCCATGCCGGCCGGGATCAGCAGCGCGGTGAGGACCGCTCCGGCGACAAGGTCGCCGCGCAGGTAGCCGCGTTCATAGGTGCGCAGGGTCTGCACGCCGGGGAGCAGCGATATCTTGTCGCCGATGCGAGCTGTGTCGGGCATGGAGGGATTATGCCAACAAGGCAGCGGCCGTCGTGGGAGGACCTGTTCCGACACCGCACACAGAGAACTCCCACATACACATGTGATCTCGTGTGTATGTGGGAGTTCTGTGTGTCTTGCCGTGACCCGTGTCGACGGGTCAGCGATCAGCCGTGGTAGGGCTCCGCGCTGACGAGGGTCACCTTGATCGTCGCGCCGGACGGCACGGTGTACTCGCGCGTCTCGCCGACCTTGGCGTCGATGAGCGCCGAACCCAGCGGCGAGCTGGGCGAGTAGGTTTCCAGGTTGCCGCCCTGTGCACCTTCTTCGCGGGTGGCGATGAGGAAGGTCTCGGTGTCCTTCTCGTCACCGTCGTAGTAGACGGTCACGACGGAGCCGGGGAGCGCGACACCCGACTGGGTCGGGGCCTCGCCCACCTTGGCGTTGTTCAGTAGTTCTTGCAGCTGGCGGATGCGGGCCTCTTGCTGGCCCTGCTCTTCGCGAGCGGCGTGGTAGCCGCCGTTCTCCTTGAGGTCGCCTTCTTCGCGACGCTCGTTGATCTCTGCGGCAATGACCGGACGGTTGGCGATCAAAGAGTCGAGCTCGCTCTTGAGGCGGTCGTGCGACTCTTGGGTCAGCCAGGTCACCTGGGTGTCGGTCATCGGTCACTCCTTATGTGTTGTCCGCGCCCGGGCTCGATTCTCGACCCGGGCATGTGGACTGCTCGGCGCGCGTGGAGCACGCTCTAAATGCAGCAACACGACCCCTCGCGGAGCCGTGTATCAGTACAGGGTACCAGCCGATGAGAGCTAAGGCACATCGTCACCGTCGGCCGACGCCGATCGGAGCGCTTCTTGATAGGTCGGCTCGGCCCGTTTCAGCCACCCGACAACGAGGTAGGTCACCGGCATCACGATCAGCTCGACCAGGGTCTTCCAGAGGAATCCGATGACCGTGTAGTTGATGAAATCGCCCCAGGTGGAAATGCCCAGGGCCGACGCCGCGATCGAACAGAACACCAGCGTGTCGGCGAACTCGCCGACCACCGTCGAGCCGATCAGACGAGCCCAGAGTCGGCGTTCACCTGCGCGTTCCTTCATCTTGACCAGGACAAACGAGTTCAGGAACTCGCCGACTACGTACCCGGCGAGGCCCGCGAGCAAGAACTGGGGGACCACCCCGGCCACTCGCTCGAAGGCTTCCTGGCCGTCGTAGAAGCCTGCGGCGGGCAGGTGAATGGTCAGCCAGAAACACAGGGAGGCGAGGATCAGCACGGCGAAACCGGCGAAGATCGTGCGACGCATCGCCCGGAATCCGTAGACCTCGCTGATCACGTCGCCGAGGACGTAGGCGAGCGGGAAAAGGAAGAACGCGCCGTCGGTGACCAGGCCATTCAGGTGAATGGGACCGAGATCGAAATGCAACCAGTCCTCGAACAGCAGTACACCTTTGGTGCCGGTGATGTTGCTGATCAGCATGACGCCGACGAACAGCGCGACGAGCAGCGGGTAGTACGGGCTCGAGATCGACGCGAACGCCGCGCGCCCACGTGACTGCGGCCGATCGTCGGTCGTCATGCGTCCGTCTCGGACAGGTATGCCGGGATGTCGGTGGTGCAGCCGAAGACCTCGCCGATGACGGGTGGCGCAGAAGTCTTCACCTCAACACGTACGCCCTGCTGCTTGTCGGTGCCGGGGCCGATGAGAACCTCGCGTCGGCCGGTCTCGCTGCCGTCCTTGGATCGCCCGCGCACCACGCAGGCGGCCGGACGACTGGGATCGGACCTGGTCAGCGTGAACTGGACCGCAACAGTGGAGGAGTCGAGGAGCTCGTAGCCGGTGCCCTCGCCCTTGACCTCTTCGTCGGCGAACTTTGTGTAGCCGAGGGCAGCGAGACCGACTCCGGCCACGACGACGAGAACAGATAGTCCGATGAACCAACGCCGGCGGCTCCGGGGGTCGCCGGAGGGCTCCGGGTAGGTGGCGCGAGGTCCGCTCCGCGGAGTCTGCGCGGTGCCCCCGTCCGAACTGTTCACGCGTCAATACCTACCATGGGTGGAGTAGCGACCCGAAGGTGAGGAACCGTGACCGAATCCCAGCCAGGCGGCCCCGGCGCCGGGGCGTTCCGTCTGATGGCGGTCCATGCGCACCCGGACGACGAGTCCAGCAAGGGTGCGGCGACGACGGCGCGGTATGCGGCCGAAGGCAACGAGGTGTTGGTTGTCACACTCACCGGCGGCGAACGCGGCGACATCCTCAATCCGGCGATGGATCGTCCGGGCATCAAGGAACGGATGACCGAGGTCCGCCGCGAGGAGATGGCGAAGGCCGCTGCGGCGCTCGGCGTCGAACAGACATGGCTCGGTTTCGTCGACTCGGGCCTGCCCGAGGGCGATCCGCCCCCGCCCGTGCCGGAAGGGTCGTTCGCGGCCATTCCACTCGAGGTCGGCACCGAGGCGCTCGTCCGTGTGGTCCGCGAATTCCGCCCGCACGTCATGATCACCTACGACGAGCACGGCGGCTATCCGCACCCCGACCACATCCGATGTCACGAGGTGTCGGTCGCGGCGTACGAGCAATCCGGGGACCCCGACGCGTTCCCGGGTAGCGGTGCGCCATGGACGGTCTCGAAGCTGTACTACACACACGGATTCATCCGCGACCGGATGGTGTTGTTCTCCGACGAGTTCGAGCGGCACGGCCAGGAGAGCCCGTTCACGGAGTGGCTCAGCAAATGGGATCGGCGTCGCGGTGACCTCATGGGCCGGGTCACCACCCAAGTGGAATGCGGCAAGTACTTCCCGCAGCGCGACGACGCCCTGCGTGCGCACGCGACACAGATCGACCCCAACGGTGTGTTCTTCGCCGTGCCACTGGAGTGGCAGCAACGGCTGTGGCCGACCGAGGAGTTCGAACTCGCGCAGACCAGAGTGAAGACCTCGATCCCCGAGACAGACCTCTTCACCGGAATCGAGACGGCATGAGTGTGATGACGACGGTGACTGTGCTTGCAGCGCAGCAAGAGCCGCAAGGTCCCGAGTTCGGCAAGGCGTCCCCGCTCGGACTCCTGATCATCCTCGTGCTGCTCATCGCCACCGCTTTCCTGATCTGGTCGATGAACAAGCAACTCAAGAAGCTGCCGAAGACCTTCGACACCGAACATCCCGAGGCCGACCAGGCCTTCGACGAGGGGACGGACACGCGTTCGGCAGTCGTGACGGACGTCGAAACCCATTCCGACACCGCTGCGGCTGCCGATGAACGGAAATCCGCCGACACCTGACGGCGCGCGCAACCGGCTGAGCGCGTCGTCGAGTCCGTACCTCCGTCAGCACGCGAACAACCCTGTCCACTGGTTCGAGTGGGACGACGCCGCGCTCGACGAAGCCCGTCGGCGCGACGTCCCGATCCTGTTGTCGGTCGGATACGCGGCATGCCACTGGTGTCACGTGATGGCGCATGAGTCCTTCGAGGACGACGCCACCGCAACCCAGATGAACGCCGACTTCGTGTGTGTCAAGGTCGACCGCGAGGAACGCCCCGACATCGACGCCATCTACATGAGCGCTACCGTCGCGATGACCGGTCAGGGCGGCTGGCCGATGACGTGCTTCCTGACGCCGGCCGGCGAACCCTTCTACGCCGGGACGTATTTCCCTTCGGTGCCGCGGTCGGGTATGCCGTCGTTCCGTCAGGTGATGGCCGCGGTCACCGAGGCCTGGACGGATCGGCGCGCCGAGATCGACGCGATGGCCGACAAGGTGCGCGAGCACGTCGAGGCCAACGCAGGAGCGCTGCCGCCGGGAACACTGCCGATAGATGAGCGGCTGCTGGCGCATGCCGTGACCGCGGTGCTCGACGACGAGGACCGTGCGGCAGGCGGTTTCGGCGGTGCGCCGAAGTTTCCGCCGTCGGCGTTGCTCGAGGGGCTGATCCGGCACAGCGAGCACACCGGAGATTCGGTGGCCATCGACGCGGCGGTCCGGACCTGTGCCGCGATGGCTCGCGGAGGTATCTACGACCAGATCGCCGGTGGATTCGCCCGATACGCTGTCGACAAGGACTGGGTGATACCGCATTTCGAGAAGATGCTGTACGACAACGCGCAGTTGCTGCGTGCCTATGCACATCTCGCGCGTCGCACAAGTGACCCGTTCATGCGGCGAGTGACCGCTGAGATCGTCGACTTCTTGGACCAGGACCTGCGTGTCGGTGGCGGCTTCGCGTCGTCGCTGGACGCCGATACCGCTGGGGTGGAGGGTTCGACGTATGTGTGGACGCCCAGCCAGCTCGTCGAAGTCCTCGGCGAGGACGATGGACGCTGGGCCGCAGAGCTTTTCGTGGTCACCGAAGCCGGCACCTTCGAACACGGGACCTCGACGCTGCAGCTGCCGTCCGAACCCGACGACCTCGACAGGTTCGATTCTGTCCGTCAACGGCTTCGGGTGGCCCGCGCGGCTCGCACGCAGCCGGCGCGCGACGACAAGGTGGTCACCGCCTGGAACGCGATGGCGATCACGGCTCTCGCCGAGGCCGGTGCCGGGCTCGGCGAACGGCAGTGGATCGACCATGCCGTCTGGTGTGCGGAACAGATTGTCGCGACCCATGTGGTCGACGGCGCCGTCCGTCGGTCGTCGCTCGGAGGGGTGGTCGGGGTGCCGTCGGGTGGTCTCGACGACCATGCCGCATTGGCCACCGCGCTGCTGACCCTGTTCACGGTGACGGGCGATCAGCGTTGGCGCACAACCGGTCTGACCATTCTGGACCGAGCGGTCGACGTCTTTGCCGATCCGGCGGAGCCCGGTTCCTGGTTCGACGCGGCGGGGGAGGGGCTGATCACTCGGCCGCGCGATCCGGTCGACGGCGCCACGCCGTCGGGTGCGTCGCTGATGGCGGAGGCGTTGCAGATCGCAGTGCCGCTGGCCGACGCCGGCGATGCCGGTCGTTACGCCGAGTTGCTCGAGCACACGCTGTCGCGGGGCGCCATCTTGCTCGCGAAACTGCCCCGGTCGGCCGGACATTGGCTCGCCGTGGCACAGGCGCGGGTCGCCGGTCCGATCCAGATCGCGGTCGCGCAGGTGCACGACTCGGACGGGCGGATGACGCGACGAGCCCGTGAGATTGCTCCCGGTGGTGCGGTGATCGTTGCCGGACAGCGTGATTCGCAGACGCTACTGCAGGATCGCGGACCGGTCGACGGCCGCGACGCGGCTTACGTGTGCCGTGGGCAGGTGTGCGGACTGCCGCTGACCGAACCGGAAGCGTTGACGGAGAACGTGATCAGAGGGCGGTAGTCGAGAGGCTCGCGCCCTCGGGTCCGACGAGGTGTGTCATGCGTCGGTCCCCGGCGACGTCGGCCAGCATCGCCGTGCCGGCCGGCCGAAGATCGATGTTGGCGCCCTGGGCGATCGGCCAACCCAGGAAGCGGCAGATGAACGATCGCGAGAGGTGTCCGTGCGACACGATCACCACATCGGAGGTCTCGAGCCGCGCGTCGACCACCCGCACGGCCTCGTCGACACGCTGCGTCATCTGTTGCACCGATTCACCTTGTGGCGCACCACTTGTCCAGATCGCCCAGCCGGGATCGTGGTCGGCGTGGATCTGGACGCGCGTCAGCCCCTCGTAGTCTCCGTAGTCCCACTCGGCCACCAGATCGGACACCTCGTCGGCCACCAGACCCGCGAGTTCCGCGGTGCGCTGCGCACGTCGTCGTGGCGAGACGATGACGTAGGGATCGAACATCCCGAGCCGGTCGGTGACACCCTGCAGCGCCGCGGCATCATGTTCGCCCTTCGCCGTGAGCGCGATGTCGGTCCGTCCGGTGTGGCGGTCGCTCAGTGACCATTCGGTCTGGCCGTGCCGGATCAGCAGGACGCGACGGTGGGTACGTGTGGACGCGGTCATTTCGTCAGCGTAGTCCCGGTTCAGCGGCGGCTCAGTACCTCGCCGAAACGATCGGCCATCCAGTCGATCTCTTCGTGGGTGATGACCAACGGCGGTGCCAGACGCAGCGTCGAGCCGTGGGTGTCCTTGGCGAGCACACCGCGTTGCGCCAGGTTGAGGCAGAACTGCTTGCCGCTGCCCAACTCCGGGTCGATGTCGATCCCGGCCCACAGACCGAGTCCGCGGACGGTAATCACCCCGTGGCCGATGAACGCGCGAAGCCGAGTGTGCATGTGGTCGCCGAGTTCGGCGGCGCGGGCCTGCCAGCTGCCATCGGCGAGCATGTCGACCACGGTGTGACCGACCGCGGCGGCGAGCGGGTTGCCGCCGAACGTCGAACCGTGCTGGCCCGGGTGCAGGACGCCGAGGATGTCGCGGTCGGCGACCACGGCCGACACCGGCAGCACGCCGCCGCCGAGAGCCTTGCCGAGGGTGTAGACGTCGGGGACCACACCCCAGTGCTCGCACGCGAAGGTGGTGCCGGTGCGTCCGAGTCCGGACTGGATCTCGTCGGCGATCATCAAGACGTTGCGGTCGGTGCACAGGGCGCGCACGCGGGGCAGGTAGTCGGCGGGCGGCACGATGATGCCGGCCTCGCCCTGGATCGGTTCGACGAGCACGGCGACCGTGTCGTCGGTGATCGCGGCCGCCAGTGACTCCACGTCACCGAACGGCACCCGCACGAATCCTGGTGTGTAGGGACCGAATCCGGCGCGCGCCTCCTCGTCGTCGCTGAAGCTGATGATGGTGGTGGTGCGACCGTGGAAGTTGCCGCCCGCGACGATGATCTGCGCACGACCGTCGGCGACGCCCTTGACGTCGTAACCCCACTTGCGGGCCACCTTGATCGCGGATTCCACCGCCTCCGCACCGGTGTTCATCGGCAGCACCATCTCTTTGCCGCAGAGGTCGGCGAGGGCGGCGCAGAACGGCTCGAGTTGGTCGGACATGAAGGCGCGGCTGGTGAGTGTCACGCGGCTGAGTTGGTCGATGGCAGACGCGACGATCCGGGGATGACGGTGTCCGAAATTGACTGCCGAGTACGCACCGAGGCAGTCGAGGTAGCGGCGTCCGTCGACGTCGGTGATCCACGCACCTTCGGCCGTCGCCGCGGTGACGGGCAGCGGCGAATAGTTGTGCGCCACGTGCGGTTCGGCGCCGTGGGGTTCGGGGGAGTGGGGTTTGGGGGCGGTGGTCTCTTTCATGGCTCTCAATTCCAGTGTGCAGCATTTGACCCCGCCGCCACCCTTGAGCAACTCGGAAAGGTCGAGAGTGATCGGTTCGTAACCGGCTTGACGCAGTTGCGATTCCAGATGCGGTGCCCGATCGGTCATGATCACGTGCTTGCCGTCGGAGACGAGGTTGAGCCCGAGGACCTCGGCGTCGGCTGCGGTCGCGATGATCGCGTCCGGGAAGAGTTCGTCGAGCAGGGCGCGCGACGCGTCGGAGAAGGCGCCGGGGTAGTAGGCGATGGTGTTCTCGTCGAGCACCCCGAGTGCGGTGTCGAGGTGATAGAACCGCGGATCGACGAGGTCGAGGGTGATCACGGGCAGCCCGGTGACCGCGGCGACCTCGGCGTGGGTGTCGCGGTGCGTGCGGAACCCGGTGCCGGCGAGGATACGGTCGCCGACGACGAGGAAGTCGCCCTCGCCCTCCTGGATGCCGTCGGTGCGGTGGACCGGGCCGAATCCGGCGGTGTGGAACCAGTCGGCGTAGTGGTCGCCTTCGGCTGCACGTTCAGGGAAGGCGAAGCGTGCGGCGATCGCCTTGCCGTCGATGACGAGACCGCCGTTGGCGGCGTAGACCATGTCCGGCAGGCCGGGTTGCGGCTCGACCAGATGCACGGTGTGGCCCAGGGCTTGGTAGGTGTCGAGCAACGTCTGCCACTGCGCGAGCGCGCGCTGGGCGTCGACCGGAACGCTGGGATCCATCCACGGGTTGATCGCGTAACTGACCTCGAAGTGTGCGGGCGGGGTCATCGCATAGGTGCGGGTGCGGTGGGCTCGTACGAACGGCGCGGCGAAGGAAGGGGTCGTCAACGTCATTTTTCGAGGGTATCGTCGGGTGCTGACGCAATCAATCGCCATAGATTGCTCTCATGTTTAACGAATAGCCGAACCAACAGTGTAGAGGATCGATACATTGCGTGCGCTCGATGATTTGGACGACAAGGTGCTCGCTTGCCTCGCGCGGGACGCGCGGGCGACCTACGCGGAGGTGGGTGCCGAGGTCGGCTTGTCGGCCCCCGCGGTGAAGCGACGGGTGGACCGACTCCTCGACGACGGCGTCATCAAAGGCTTCACCACGGTGATCGATCCAGCGGCGATGCAGTGGACAACCGAGGCCTACGTGCAGGTGTTCTGTCGCGGGAACATCTCGCCCGATGACCTGCGCGCGGCCTGGGAGCCGATCCATGAGGTGGTGAGTGCCGCGACCATCACCGGCACGGCCGACGCGATCCTGCGCATCATGGCGCGCGACGTCCACCACCTCGAGCAAGCGTTGGAGCGCATCCGGCAGGCCAGTCCGGTCGATCGGACCGAGTCGATCATCGTCCTGAGTCAGTTACTCGAACGAGGGCATCCGTAGGGGTGGTGTTCGGTGTGCTAGCGTGGTCGCCGTGATCAGCAACGTGCGCGCCTATTGGCGCTTCTTTATCGAGGCTCCGGTCGAGCCTGCGATGAAGCGCTGATTGCTGCACGCACACAACACCGGAGCCCCGAGCAGTGACCGAGAGGTCGCTGCTTTTGTCATTTCAGGGGTTCCGGCCACATCTGGGCGTGCCCCGCAGAAATCGCAGGGCATGACCATGAAAGGCACATCGAAGTGACCACACTCCCGGAACTCACCCCGGTCGGCGAATCGACTTCCGACCGGCGCATCACCGCATTCCGGCCGATTCCTTCACCGGACACCATCCGCACCGAACTGCCGCTGACCGCGCGGCGGGCGATCGCGGTCCAGCGCGACCGCGACGAGATCGCCGACATTCTCGCCGGCCGCGACGACCGACTGCTCGTCGTCGTCGGACCGTGCTCGGTGCACGATCCGATCGCCGCCATCGACTACGCACGCCGGCTTGCCCCACTCGCCGACGCCTACGCCGACCGCCTCAAGATCGTGATGCGCGTGTACTTCGAGAAGCCGCGCACCACCGTCGGCTGGAAGGGTCTCATCAACGACCCCGGCATGGACGGGTCGTTCGACGTGGAGCGCGGGCTGCGCACGGCACGATCGTTGCTGCTCGACATCATCGATCTCGGGTTGCCCGTCGGCTGCGAATTCCTCGAGCCCACCAGCCCGCAGTACATCGCCGACGCGGTGGCCTGGGGCGCGATCGGCGCCCGGACCACCGAGTCGCAGGTGCACCGTCAGCTCGCATCCGGGCTGTCGATGCCCATCGGCTTCAAGAACGGCACCGACGGCAACGTCCAGGTCGCCATCGACGGTGTGAAAGCCGCTGCGGCACAGCATGTCTTCTTCGGCGTCGACGACTTCGGCAACGGTGCGGTGGTGGAGACCGCAGGCAACGAGGACTGCCACATCATCCTGCGCGGCGGCACCGGTGGACCGAACTTCGACACCGACTCCATCGCCACGGCAACCACAGCACTGGAGAAGGCGGGACTGCCCGCACGCGTGATGATCGACTGCAGCCATGCCAATTCGGGCAAAGACCATGTCCGTCAGGCGGAGGTGGCGACCGAGATCGCCGCGTCGGTCCGCGCCAGGCGGGAGCAGGGGTTGGGGTCGCAGATCAGCGGCGTGATGCTGGAGAGCTTCCTGGAGCCGGGTGCACAGTCGCCGGACGCGCGGCCGCTCACCTACGGCCAGTCGGTCACCGACAAGTGCATGGGCTGGGAGGCCAGCGCCGACGTGCTGGCGGCGTTCGCGCGGGTCTGAGCTCCATCCGCTACCTGAGTCTGGGATCCGTGGAAGCACCTTGAGGGGTGCGCCCCAGCAACCCACGCCGGCCCATCTCCGCTCCCTGAGGTGCTCGAGGCTCGTCGCCAGCGCTCCTCGCTCAGGCAGCGGAGGGAGGGGCTTCGGGGCTCGCAGGCTCAGCCAGCGACGGTGGGCTCGCAGCCCGGCGGGAGGGTGGCCTCCGAAGAACTCAGACCACGTCGACGTCGGACCTGCGCGTCGGAATGGTGATGAGCGCGCGACGATACAGACGTGCACCCGGATCGGCGACGGTGTCGGTCACGCGCATCTCGCATTCCCAGCGGTCGGGCCGGACTCGGTTCAGCAGGTAGCCGCGCTGTGCGTTGCCGAACCGAACATGTGGTGAGGCCGCCTTGAGGCGCCGATCATTGTCGTCGCTGTCCTCGCCGTCGCCGCCCGACGAGATAGACGTGCCCGCGAGCTCGACACCGACGACCGGTGACTCGGTGCGATAGTCGGACCGCAGATCGGCGACGACGTTGCGATGGATGTCGCCGGCCAGCGACACGAGACCGGTGACGTCGCGTCGGTGCGCGCCGTCGAGGATGCGCGTCCGGGCGGGTTCGTATCCGCTCCAGCCGTCCATGCTGACTGCGCGCGTGGTGCCATCGAGCCGGGCTAGGTCTGCCATCGGAAGTTGTTGTGCGATCACGTTCCATCGGCGCCGAGGTTGCGCGAGACCGTCGAGCAGCCACTGTTCCTGTGCGGAACCGAGCATGGTGCGTGTCGGGTCGGCGGTGCGAGCGTCCTGTGCCGTGTCGCGATCGCCGTTGACCTGGTCGCTGCGATGGCTGCGGGTGTCGAGCAGATGGAACTGCGCGAGATCGCCAAAGGTGAAGCGGCGGTAGGCGCGCATGTCGACACCGGGCCGGCGGGCCGAGATGCGCGTCGGGGTGTTCTCCCACCATGCGCGCAATCCGGCCGCCCGCCGAATCACGAAGTCGCGCATCGCTGTTCCGTCGGCTGGGACGTCGCCCGCCCAGTTGTCGGCCACCTCGTGGTCGTCGAATCCCATGATGAACGGCGAAACCCGGTGGGCCTCCTGCAGATCGGCGTCGGCGCGGTACAGCGCGTAACGATCTCGGTAGTCGTCGATCGACGTCGCGGCGCGAAACGCCGAGCGTGGGCGTGGATCACCACGACGCGGTCCGCGGGCCGGTGGTGGCGTCTCGTATATGTAGTCACCAAGGTGGAAGACCACGTCCGGAGCGTGCGCGGCGAGGTCTCGGTAGGCGACGAAGTAGCCCTCACCCCAGTTCTGGCAGGACGCGACGGCCACCGTGAGAAGACGGGGCTGCGCGCTGGCCGCAGGAGCCGTGCGAGTGCGTCCGATCACCGAGATGTCGCCCAACGCCCGGAACCGGTAGAAGTACTCGGTCGAGGGTTGGAGCCCACGCAGATCGATGTGCACGGAGTGGCCACCGTCGGCTGTTGCAATCGTGGTGCCGCGCCGAATGACTCGACGCATCGTCTCGTCGGTGGCGACCTCCCAGTCGACGTTCACCGGTACACCGCACATGCCGCCGCCGCGAGCCATCGGGTCGACGGCAAGACGCGTCCACAGCACGACCCCGTCCGGCAGCGGGTCGCCGGACGCAACACCCAGGGTGAACAGCGCATCGTCGGGTCCGGGAGGGGGTCGCATGGAGTCCGCTTCGGCCGAACACAGACTCGAGCTGAACGCGAGGCCGACGGCGAGGGCCGACCAGTTGAGGAACCGTCGGCGCGTCAGTCCGTCGATGTGCGCGTCGCGAAGCGGAGGTCCGGCCACGCGCACAGAACAGCAGGCCAGCCTGTCCAGACATTGACCTCAGATGGACGCGTCGGTGAGAACGAGGTGAACCGGGCAGTGATTCCGTCCGCGGATGATCGTTCAGGCGAGAATAACCAGCCAGACGGCGATGTAGTGCAGTAGTGCGGCGACTGCCGTGCAGACGTGGAACACCTCGTGATGGCCGAAGGTCGAGGGCCACGGGTTGGGCCAGCGGAGGGCGTAGAGGATGCCGCCGATGCTGTAGAGCGCCCCGCCTACTGCCAGCAGGACGATGATCGCGACACCACACTGCGCGATCAGCGCCGGTGCGACGGCGATGATCACCCATCCGAGCAGGATGTAGAGCGTCACTCCCAGCCAGCGCGGCGACGACGGCCAGAGCAGTTTGAGCACCACCCCGGCAACGGCACCCGTCCACACGATGCCCAGAACCCACCAGCGTGCGGGGGACGGCAGGCCCATCGCGCAGAAGGGTGTGTAGGTACCCGCGATGAACAGGAAGATCATCGAGTGATCGGCGCGTTTCATGCGGATTTGCGCGCGCACGGTCTTCCACGGGATGCGGTGATAGGACGCACTCACCGCGAACACGCCGAACACCGTGATCGCGTACACCGCGCAGGCCGCAGCCGCGACCGCACCGCGCGCCATGGCGGCACCGATGACGACGGCGATGCCCGCGACCGCGGCGACGTAGGCCGAGTAGTGATGGATCACGCCTCGGAGTCGGGGCCGGTCGGGGATCGACGGCAACGGTGGGATGATGGTGCTCACGCAACCTACGGTAGCGTAAGTTACTGGCGAGATCGAGGCGCGTAAGGTGTGCCACGTGACACCGAGGACCCGACGATGAAGCTGCTGCCGGACCGGTTGCGGCGCCCGGTGCTCAGCGTCTATGAACGCCGGCTGATCCAGTTGATGGATGGGACGCGCATCCCTCATCATGTGGCGATCATCTGCGACGGAAACCGTCGGTGGGCCCGGGAGGCGGGTTTCGAGGACGTCAGCCACGGCCATCGGGTGGGTGCGCAGCGCATCGCCGACATGCTCGGATGGTGCGCGGACCTCGGCATCGGAGCAGTCACCATCTATCTCTTGTCCACCGAGAATCTGAGTCGAGCATCCGAGGAACTCGACGCACTGATGGAGATCGTGCCCGACATCGTCGACGAGATCTCCGCCCCGGACGGCCAGTGGCGGGTCCGCATCGTCGGCACCCTGGATCAGTTGCCCGCGCCGGTGGCCGACCGTCTGCGCGCGGCGTCGGATCGGACTGCCGGACGTGACGGCATGAATGTCAATGTCGCGGTCGGGTACGGGGGCCGGCAGGAGATCGTCGACGCGGTGCGTGCGCTCCTCGAGGAACGGCTCGAGCAGGGCGCCTCGCCGGCCGAGATGATCGACGCGGTCACCGTGGAGGCTATCGACGCGAACCTCTACACCAAGGGGCAGCCGGATCCGGATCTGGTGATCCGGACCTCTGGTGAGCAGCGGCTGTCGGGCTTTCTGCTGTGGCAGAGCGCCTATTCGGAGATCTGGTTCACCGACGCGTACTGGCCGGAGTTCCGTCGGGTCGACTTCTTGCGAGCCCTGCGCGACTTCTCCGCACGGAACCGTCGCTTCGGCAAATAGTGTCGGGCGCCAGACACCAGTGCTAAATTAGAACACGTTCTAATTTGCGCCGCGTCGAAGGAGTCCGTTCATGCACACCCAGATCTGCGACGAACTCGGAATCGAGTTCCCGATCTTCGCATTTACCCATTGCCGAGACGTGGTGGTCGCGGTCAGCAAGGCAGGCGGATTCGGCGTCCTGGGGGCTGTCGGTTTCACGCCGGAACAACTCGAGATCGAACTCAACTGGATCGACGAGCACATCGGCGACCATCCCTACGGCGTCGACATCGTCATCCCCAACAAATACGAGGGCATGGACGCCGAGATGTCGGCCGACGATCTCACCACGATGCTCCAGTCGATGGTGCCGGAGCAGACGCTCGACTTCGGTCGAAAGTTGTTGCGCGACCACGGTGTTCCACTCGACGAGGACAACGACAACTCGCTGCAGTTGCTCGGCTGGACCGAGGCCACCGCGACCCCGCAGGTGGAGATCGCGCTGCAGCATCCCAAGGTGAGTCTGATCGCCAACGCGCTCGGCACGCCTCCGGTGGACATGATCGGCAAGATCCACGACGCCGGACGCAAGGTGGCCGCGCTGTGCGGCTCGCCGAAGCAGGCGCGTAAGCACGCCGACGCCGGGGTGGACATCATCATCGCGCAGGGCGGCGAGGGTGGTGGCCACTGCGGAGAGGTCGGGTCGATCGTGCTGTGGCCGCAGGTGGTCAAAGAGGTTGCGCCCGTGCCGGTTCTGGCCGCCGGTGGGATCGGCAGTGGTCAGCAGATCGCCGCGGCGCTTGCCCTCGGTGCGCAGGGCGCGTGGAGCGGATCGCAGTGGCTGATGGTCGAAGAGGCCGAGAACACGCCGGTCCAGCAGGCGGCCTACATCAACGCCGGCAGTCGCGACACCGTGCGCAGTCGGTCGTTCACCGGCAAGCCGTGCCGAATGCTTCGCAACGACTGGACCGAGGCCTGGGAGAACCCGGAGAATCCGGATCCGCTCGGAATGCCGTTGCAGTACATGGTCTCCGGCATGGCGGTGGCCGCCACGCACAAGTACCCGGACGAGAGCATCGACGTCGCCTTCAACCCGGTCGGCCAGGTCGTCGGACAGTTCCAGAAGGTGGAGCGGACGGCGGCGGTCATCGAGCGGTGGGTGCAGGAATACATCGACGCGACAAGCGCTTTGGAGACGCTCGCCAGTTCGGTGTGAGCGAGGGGCCCTCGAACCTCAGCTCAGGGACTGGCTGGGACTGGTCGGATCAGGCGCGTCAACGCATCGAGGCCGGCGTCGAAGGCCGATGCCGCGGGGGTGCCGAAGCCCACGGCGATGCCGCCCTGTGGTAGCGGCTCCGCGTCGGCGTGGCGAAACAGGTCGAGTCCGAACACGGCGATGCCGTCGGCGTGTGCCCGCGCAACCACGGTGGGCTCGTCATCCCGCGGCACCGGAATGAGGACGTGCAATCCTGCTGCGATACCCGGGATCTCGATGCCGATGGACGCCAGTCGATCGGTCAGCTGGTCGCGTCGTCGTCGATAAACCTGTCGGCTTCGTCGGATGTGGCGATCGTAGGTTCCCGACGTGATCATCTCGGCGAGCACGAGTTGATCGACGATGCTCGCGTCGGGCTCGCGGGCGCCCTTGGCCGTGGTCACCGGATCGATCAGGTGCGACGGCAGGACCAGCCACCCGGCTCGCACCGCGGGCGAGAGGCTCTTGGAGACCGACCCGGTGTAGATGACGACGTCAGGAGCCAGGCCCTGTAGGGCGCCGACCGGGTCACGGTCGTACCGGAGTTCGCCGTCGTAGTCGTCTTCGACGATCAGTGCACCGGTGCGTCGCGCCCACTCCACCAACCGCATTCGGCGTTCGGGGTGCAGGGCGACCCCGGTCGGGTATTGATGGCTCGGCGTCACCAGAACGGCGGTGGGGGCCGCGCGCTCCACATCGTCGACCAGCAGTCCGTTGTCGTCGATCCTGATCGGGACGATGTCGGCACCCCCACGCACCAGTGCGTCACGGTGGAACGGAAGTCCATAGGCCTCCACGGCCACACGTGGTCCGAGTACGGTGCGCGCCAACAGTTCCAGCGATGCCTGGACGGCGGTCATCAACACGATCGACTCCGCTGTTGTGCGGACCCCGCGAGCGCGAGCGAGATACGTGCGCAGCGCTTCCCGCAGTTCGGGTCGTCCGCCGGGATGAGACGGTGCGAAGGCGCTGTCGGGCGCTCTGGTCAGGGCGTGTCGGGTCGCGTTGATCCAGTCGGCACGCGGAAACAGCCCGGCGTTGGGTTGGCCCATCGAGAAGTCGTGGCGTACCTGGGCCATGGCCTGCGCTTGCGGCGCTCGTGGCTCTACGCCCGGAAGTCCCTCTGCGACAACGCCGGATGCCACTCGTGTGCCCGACCCTCGACGGGCGGTGAGCCATCCCTCGGCGATGAGTTCGGTGTACACGGCGGACACGGTGTTGCGGGCCAACCCCAGGTCCGCGGCCAGGGATCGGTAGGGCGGCAGCAGGGAACCGGGTGGTAACTGCCCGGTCGAGATAGCGTGGCGCAGTGCTGCGGCCAGCGTGTGCCGTCGCTGCGAGCCGCGGCCGCGAGGATTCCCGTCCGGGTCGGGCTGAAGGTCGAGGTACAGGTCGGTTCCCAGGCGACGCGCGACCGAATCCCACGGATCGGTGTCGGGAGAGTTCTCAGAATTGACCCGCATATCTGCCATCGAATTGCACCACCTTTCTGGTGCAATTCTGCCCTACTGTGGACGTTGTCGAACCACCACGAACGGAGATGAGATGAAGGCAGTTGTGTTCGGGGCGACGGGCACGCTCGGCTCGGCGCTCACGCAACGATTGAGCGACAACGGTGTCGACGTGGTGTCGGCGTCGCGGGCATCTGGCGTGGATGCCTATCGCGGAGAAGGATTGGACGCGGCGATTGCGGGAGCAGACGTGGTGGTGGACTGCCTCAACGTCACGACCATGAAGGCGAAAGAGGCTGTCGACTTCTTCACGACCGCTGCGGGCAACGTGGGTCGCGCAGCAGCGGCAGCGGGAGCGCCCGTTGTGTGCCTGTCGATCGTCAACGCGTCCGACCCGGCGGTGAATCGCAAGTTCGGTTACTACCAGGGGAAAGCCGCGCAGGAGGAGGCCTACGCCAGCGTCGTGGCGCCCGAGAACCTGACCATCGTGAAATCGGTGCAATGGTACGAACTCGCCGAACAGTTGCTGGGCATGATGCGGCTCGGGCCGATCGCTGCGGTGCCGCACATGCGCGCTCGGCCGGCCGCCGCCGCCGATGTCGCGTCGGTACTCGCCGACGTCGTCGCGGCAGCGCAGCACAAGCCCGCCGATGGCGTAATCGAGGTGGCCGGTCCGCAGGTTCTCGACCTGGTCGATGTCGCGAAAGCCATTGCGCGACAGAAGGGGTCACCCAAGTGGGTGGTCGGGATCCGCTTCGGTGGTGCCGCCATCCGGGACGGTGGGCTGGTGCCGTCCGCGCCGGACATCGTGACACCGACCGGCCTCGACGACTGGCTGGCCGAAAGATCCGGTCCTGCCGCGACCGTGGAGAACCGGCGATGAGCACCGCCACGCGGCCGGCGACCCGGATGTGGATTCCGCCGGGCTCGACGAGCGTTCGCCGGACCGGCGCGGGTCACAGCTTCCGCAGCCGCACCCGATTGATCGAATGATCGACGTCCTTGCGCAGCACCAGGGATGCCCGGGGTCGGGTCGGGAGGATGTTCTCGATCAGATTGGGGCGGTTGATGGAAAGCCAGAGATCGCGTGCGGCCGCCGTCGCCTGGTCGTCGGTGAGGGACGCGTAGGCGTGGAAATGTGAGTTGGGATCGGCGAACGACGTGGTTCGCATCTTCAGGAATCTCGACACGTACCACTGTTCGATGTCGTCCATCTTGGCGTCGACGTAGATGGAGAAGTCGAACAGGTCCGACACCATCAGCGTGGGACCGGTCTGTAAGACGTTGAGTCCCTCCAGGATCAGGATGTCGGGCTGGCGCACGTAGTGGTAGACGTCGGGCACGATGTCGTAGGCGATGTGGGAATAGACGGGAGCGGTCACCTCGCGTGCGCCGGACTTCACCTCGGTGACGAACCGCAGCAGTGCACGCCGATCGTAGGATTCTGGAAAACCCTTGCGATGCATGATTCCTCGGCGTTCCAGAACCGACGTCGGCAACAGGAAGCCGTCGGTGGTCACCAAGTCCACCTTGGGGTGGGAATCCCATCGGGCGAGCAGGGCGGCGAGGACGCGGGCGGTGGTCGATTTGCCGACCGCCACGCTGCCCGCGATGCCGATCACGAAGGGGACCTGCCGGGAGTGCTGCCGTTCGCCGAGGAACGTCGACGTGGCGGCGAACAACCGCTGCCGGGCGGCGATCTGTAGGTGGATGAGACGCGAGAGCGGTAGATAGACGTCGGCGACCTCGTCGAGGTCGATCTGTTCACCGAGGCCGACGAGTTCGGCGAGCTCGTACTCGTTGAGCACCATCGGCATCGATTGCCGCAGGTCACGCCACTGCTTGCGATCGAGTTCCAGATACAGACTGGGATCGCGATCGGAGGTGTGGCGCGCCATCAGAAGCGACTTCCGGTCACCGTGGGGGGCTCGGACCTGGTCGTCATGCGCTACAGCCTATTAGTGTCACCTCACGGTCGCGTAGCCTGCCTCCCATGTCCTCATTGGTCGCCGACTACCTGCGCTTGGGCCTGGCTTTCGACCGCCTCGAAGAGGGATTCGTCGACGCCTACACCGGCGACCCCGCGATCCTTGCCGAGGTGGCGGGTGCGCCGACGCCCGAGCCTGCGGCGCTGGCACGGCGCGCACGTGACCTGCGTGCTGAGTTGCCCGCCGGCCTCGACTCCGATCGGGCTGCCTTTGTCGGTGCTCATCTGCGGGCGCTCGAGTGCTCGGCTCGCACATTCGCGGGCGAGCAGATCGGGTTCGTCGACGAGGTCCGTGCCTACTTCGACGTCGACATCGCGATGGGCGACGAGGAGACCTACCGTCGCGCACACGTCGAGCTCGGCGAGGCGCTCGGTGTCGCCGATGCCGAGGGCGACCGACTCACCGGCGCGTACACGGCTTATCGCAAGGCCGACGAGATCGGCCCAGAGAAGGTCGACGAGTGCGTGCGGGCGTTCAGCGGAGCGTTGCGGGAGAAGGTGCGTGATGCATATCCGTTGCCGGACAACGAGATCGTCGAGTTCGAGGTGGTCACCGACAAGCCGTGGTCGGGGTTCAACTACTACCTCGGCGACTATCGCTCCCGGGTGGCCATCAATGTCGATCTCACCCAGCACATGTCGAACCTGCCGCACCTGATCGCGCACGAGGCCTATCCCGGCCACCACACCGAGCATTGCCGGAAGGAACAGTTCCTCGTCGAGCAGAGCGGTCAGAACGAGCAGTGCATCTTCCTGGTCAACACACCGCAATGCCTGATGGCCGAGGGCCTCGCCGACCACGCTCTCGGAGCCATCGTCGGTCCGGACTGGGGGATGTGGGCGCAGGAGATCTACGCCGATCTGGGTCTGCGATTCGACGGTGAACGTGCGCAACGGGTTTCGCGGGCAGCGGGCGGCCTGCTCGGGGTTCGGCAGGACGCGGCCCTGCTGCTGCATGATCGGCACGCCGACCACGACAGCGTCGTCGCGTATCTGCGGCGATGGCTGCTCGCCCCCGAGGAACGGGCGCGCCAGATGCTGCGGTTCCTCACTTCACCGCTGTGGCGTGCCTACATCTCCACCTACGTCGAGGGCTATCGGCTGCTCGACCAATGGCTCGACGCCGATCCGGCCGGCGACCGCGCTGCCCGTTTCGGCCGGCTCCTCGACGAACCCCTGATCCCGGCGTCCTTGCGCGCGGAACTGACCCAATAGACTGTCCGGCATGACCGCGAACTCTGAGTCCGTGAACTCCCAATCGCTCGCCGATCTCGACCCCGACGTGGCCGCCGCCATGAACGGTGAGCTGAGTCGCCAGCGCGACACCCTGGAGATGATCGCGTCGGAGAATTTCGTGCCGCGTGCCGTGTTGCAGGCGCAGGGCAGTGTGCTGACCAACAAGTACGCCGAGGGTTACCCGGGTCGCCGCTACTACGGCGGGTGTGAGTACGTCGACGTGGTCGAGGACATCGCCCGCAACCGCGCCAAGGAGCTGTTCGGCGCCGACTTCGCGAATGTGCAGCCGCATTCGGGCGCGCAGGCCAACGCCGCCGTGCTGGCCGCGTTGATGGAACCGGGGGAGACGCTGCTCGGCCTCGACCTCGCGCACGGCGGGCACCTCACCCACGGCATGCGGCTGAACTTCTCGGGCAAGCTCTACGAGAACGCCTTCTACGGCGTCAGCAAAGAGGACTTCCGCGTCGACATGGACGAGGTGCGCAAGATCGCCCTCGACACCCGGCCCAAGGTGATCGTCGCCGGCTGGTCGGCGTATCCGCGCACCCTCGACTTCGAGGCGTTCCGCTCGATCGCCGACGAGGTCGGCGCCTACCTCTGGACCGATATGGCGCACTTCGCCGGACTGGTGGCCGCCGGCCTGCATCCGTCTCCGGTCCCGCACTCCGACGTCGTGTCCTCGACCGTCCACAAGACACTCGGCGGGCCGCGGTCGGGCATCATCCTGGCCAAGCAGGAGTGGGCCAAGAAGCTCAACTCGGCGGTGTTCCCCGGCCAGCAGGGCGGCCCGCTGATGCACGTCATCGCGGCCAAGGCCGTCGCCCTGAAGATCGCCGGCACCGACGAGTTCAAGAAACGTCAGCAGCGCACGCTGTCGGGCGCCAAGATCCTGGCCGAGCGGCTGACCGGTGAGGACGTGTCCAAGGCGGGCGTGTCCGTGCTGACCGGCGGTACCGACGTCCACCTGGTGCTCGTCGACCTGCGCAACAGCTCGCTCGACGGTCAACAGGCCGAGGACCTGCTGCATCAGGTGGGCATCACCGTCAATCGCAACGCGGTGCCGTTCGACCCGCGCCCGCCGATGGTCACCTCGGGTCTGCGCATCGGTACGCCCGCACTCGCCACCCGCGGATTCGGCGACGAACAGTTCACCGAGGTCGCCGACATCATCGCCACCGCGTTGGCAGCAGGGGAGTCGGCGGATGTCGCAACGCTGCGTGGTCGGGTGTCGCAGCTGGCGCTGGACTTCCCGCTCTACGACGGTCTCGAGCAGTGGGGACTGATGAGCGGGTCCTGACCCGGAATTGCTCCCGCCCCGCACGCGTCCGTATCCTTGCACCGATGAACGCCTTGGATGAAGACGACCTGATCATCGCGCTCGAGAAGGCCCTTCCCGAGATCGCGGAAGACCACCAGGCGGCAGCCACGCCGTGGAGCCCGCACGACTGGGTGCCGTGGGACGACGGCCGCAACTTCGCGTTCCTCGGCGGTGACGACTGGGATCCGTCGCAGGCGACGCTGTCCGACGAGGCACGTGCCGGATCGCTGGCCCTGCTGCTGACCAAGGACAACCTGCCGTCCTACCACCGGGTGCTGGCCAAGCATTTCCCGGCGTTCTCGGACTGGCGGCAGCTGGTCGGTGTGTGGACCGCCGAGGACAACCGGCACGCGATCGTGCTGCGCGACTACCTGGTGGTCAAGCGCGCGATCGATCCGGTGGACTCCGAGGAGCGTCGCCGTGAGCACGTGACCAAGGGCTACCGGCAGAACACCGCCGCAGAGGGCGAATTGGGTCCGCTCGACGTCCTGGCCATGATGGCCGTCCACGAGAACCAGTGTGTGCACTTCATCAAGCGGCTCTCCGCTGTCGTCGGCGACGACGTCTACCAGCAGATCCTCACGAAGATCTCCAACGACGACCGCGTGCAGGGCGAGACGTTTGCCGCATTCCTGAATGCCGGACTGGTGGCCGACCAGGACACCACCGTCCTCGCCCTCGACAAGGCGCTCGCCCGCAACGAGGCGATCGGTAGCGACATCGACGATTTCGAGCCCGAATGGGCGCTCATCTCCGACTACGAGAACGCCGACACCAGGCAGGCCACCGCCGCCACGATCGTCGACGCGATCAAGCTGGAGAGCGTGCACGGACTGGGTGACGACGCCGAGGCCGCGCGGCAGCGGATTCTCGCACTCGCCGGCCGCGGGTGAACCTCGACTGAACTACTGAAGCGATTCGGCGCCACCGGGGGCGAAGAAAACCCTGGTGGCGCCGATTTGCGTCCCTGTGAAAAAGATACGTCCGGTTAACGCACAATTCACGCCGACACCCCCGTGTCGGCGCGCCGCGCCGACCGTACGCGCGTACGTTGACGAGTGACGGGCCGCGGGGAAGCGGTTCGTCCGGGAGGTTCAATTCGTGGTTTGCACCAGCAGCACGAGGGGGCCGGCCCCGGTCCTCGTCCACCTCGGCTGACGCCGAGGACCGCAGACACTGGACCGACCGGTCGACCTAACAGGTTTGTGCGGGCGCCGCACAAACGTAGGAGCCCACGTGACCACACGCACCTACGTCCTCGACACCTCCGTCTTGCTGTCCGACCCCTGGGCGGTCATGCGCTTCGCCGAGCACCATGTGGTTCTGCCACTGGTGGTCATCGGCGAACTCGAGGGCAAACGTCACCATCACGAGCTCGGCTGGTTTGCGCGCGAATCCTTGCGCATGCTCGATGACCTGCGATTGGCCCACGGTCGCCTCGATGTCCCGATTCCGATCGGCGACGACGGCGGCACGCTGCAGGTGGAGCTGAACCACACCGATCCCGCGGTGCTGCCGGCCGGTTTCCGTACGGAGACCAACGACTCACGCATTCTGGCGTGTGCGCTCAACCTGCGTGCCGAGGGCCGCGACGTCACGCTGGTCTCCAAGGACACCCCGTTGCGCGTGAAGGCGGGTGCTGTCGGCCTGGCCGCCGACGAGTATCACGCCCAGGACGTGGTGGTCTCCGGTTGGTCGGGCATGACCGAACTCGACGTCGACTCCACGGTGATCGATACGCTGTTCGCCGACGGAGTGGTGGATCTCGATGCCGCACGGGAACTGCCGTGCCACACCGGAATCCGACTTCTCGGACATGGCTCGTCGAGTGCGCTCGGACGGGTGACGGCCGAGAAGCGCGTCCAGCTGGTGCGTGGTGACCGAGAGGCCTTCGGACTGCACGGCCGTTCCGCGGAGCAGCGCGTCGCTCTCGATCTGTTGCTCGACGAGAGTGTGGGCATCGTGTCGCTCGGCGGCAAGGCCGGCACCGGCAAGTCGGCGCTGGCATTGTGCGCGGGACTCGAAGCGGTGCTCGAGCGTCGTACGCAGCGCAAGGTCGTCGTCTTCCGTCCGCTGTATGCGGTCGGCGGCCAGCAACTCGGCTACCTGCCGGGCAGCGAGGCCGACAAGATGGGCCCGTGGGCGCAGGCGGTCTTCGACACCCTCGAAGGCCTTGCGTCTCCCGAGGTCATCGAGGAGGTCCTGGCGCGCGGCATGCTGGAAGTGTTGCCGCTCACGCACATTCGTGGCCGGTCGTTGCACGACTCGTTCGTGATCGTCGACGAGGCGCAGTCGCTGGAACGCAATGTGCTGCTGACGGTCCTGTCGCGCCTGGGTACGGGGTCACGGGTGGTGCTCACCCACGACGTCGCGCAGCGCGACAACCTGCGCGTCGGGCGGCACGACGGTGTGGCCGCCGTGATCGAAAAGCTCAAGGGTCACCCGCTTTTCGCGCATGTCACCCTCACCCGCAGCGAGCGGTCGCCGATCGCGGCGCTGGTCACCGAGATGCTCGAGGAATTTGGGCCGGGCGCACCGGGAGCGTAGCGAGCGGGCGCCATTCAGGCTCAGCGCACCGGGAGCGTAGCGAGCGGGCGCCATTCAGGCTCAGCGCACCGGGAGCGTAGCGAGCGGGCGCGATCGAGCTGAGCCTGCGTGATCAGGCCGGGGTGCATTCGAAGAGGTTGAGCTTGTAGGTGCTCACCATGGGTGTCCACCCGATGGCCTTCAGTCCGTAGCGGTACAACGGGGGCCAGGTACGGGCGACGTCGGGTTGCGGCTGCGCGAAGGTGCGTGATTCGAGTAGCCGCAACCCGCACGACTCGAGAGTGCTCGGGTCGTCGCACACCCATTTCATCCGTGCCGCAACGGCTTTGAACACCGGATTGCGATCCTGCGTGCTCATCATGGCCTTGCCGCCGGTGTCGATGGCGAGTTTGCTGCCGGCGAATGCGCGTGCGATCGAGGACAGGACGGCGGTCACCTCGTCGGCGTCGAAGTAGAGCAGGACCGCTTCGCTGAGCAGGAACACCAGTCCGTCGTTCGCGGATACTGTTGTGTGCCAGTCGGTGTCGAATATGGACCCGGCGAGCATCGTGTACCGGTCGGAGTCGGAGAAGAATTTTCGACGCAGTGCCATGGTGTCGTCGACGTCGAGGTCGAACCAGCGCACGCGTCCGTTGTCGAGTCGTTGGAATCGCGTCGACAGACCGCACCCGAGATCGACGACCCTGCCGTCGGGATGCTCGGCGAGAAAGTCCCGGACGTACTGATCGAAGATCGACGCCCGTGTCACCGAACCGCCGAGCGACGGTCCGCGGAACTTGGCGAAGTCGTAGTCGATGGCGTCGACGAGTTCGGCGGCCTTGCGATCGTGCAGCACGCTGTTCTTCTTGCCGGCGTCGAGCGCCCGACCGTAGAGGGGGATGAGGAGAGTTTCTTGGATGTCGCCGAGTGCGACCGGTTCGCCCATGCCCGACAGCGTACTTAGGGTTACCTAATTCAGCTAGGTCCGCTTGACCCTATCCAAACCGCACCGTGACCGTCGCGTGACTCACGGCCACTTGCGCACTGGCACACTGATGTGGTGCGAAAGTTACTGATGAGGCGAATGAGACTGTTGGTGCTGATGGTGATTGCGGTGCTTGCCGCCTTCGCGGTCGGTGCCGGCCAGTCCGTTGCTGCGCCGGGAACGACGACCACGCCGCCGCCGAGCCCCGGGCCGACCGGGCAGACCCCTGGCCTGGGCATTCCCATTCTCGACGGGCTGCTGAACATGTTGGCCGGTGGGCTCGGATCCACCGAGGGCAACGGCGCGAATGGCGACTCCAACCAGCTGATTGTGGTGAGCGCCCCCAAGGAGGCAGACACGACGGCCACGTTGACCGCCTTCGAACGTGGCTCCGACAAGAGCTGGAAGCCGGTCATCGGCCCGACCAAGGCCTTCCTGGGATCGCTCGGCATGGGAGAGCCCAAGGACAACGTCTACCGGACGCCGAAGGGCAACTTCGCTCTCGACCAGGCATTCGGACGTCAGGTCAACCCCGGCACCAAGATGCCGTACTTCAAGACCGACGCCCAGGACTGGTGGGACTCCAACATGAAGTCGCCGACCTACAACACCCATGTGCGGTCGGTGAACGGGCCGGGCGGCGACAGCGAGAACCTGTACAAGGTCGGCGCGATGTACGACTACGCGGTCAACATCGCACACAACCCGCAGCGGACTCCCGGCAAGGCGTCGGCGATCTTCCTGCACGTCACCGACAATCAGCCGACGATGGGTTGCGTAGCCATTGAACGCGAGCTGATGAAGAAGACGCTCGTGTGGCTGGACCCGGCGAAGAAGCCGCGCATCGTCATCGGCGTCAACGAGAAGGCGCCGTCGGGCAATTCGACGACGCCGGCACCCGGTGGCGACCTCCTCACCGGTCTGCTGACCCAGCTGATGAACCTCGTCCCGGCGCTATTGGGAGCCGGAGCGGGCAGTCTCAACTGACCTGCTCCCGCCGGCTGATCACCCCCGCTGCCTGAGGTGCGAGGAGCGCTAGCGACGAGCCTCGAAGGCCTGGTGAGACAACAATGTCCTCTCACCAGGGGCTTCGAGGCTCGCAGGCTCGCACCTCAGCCATCGGTAGGGTGACTCAGGGAGCGGAACTTGGCTTGCGCAGAACGGTGACCGCGAAGTCCGCCTCTGGGTGCCACGCGCGCAGGTCCCAGGTGGCAAACCGATGCTCGACGCGGAGCCCCGCGTCGGCCACTGCCGCGTCGAAATCGGCGAGGGCGAGTGTGCGATTGGTATGGAAGCCGACCACGATGACCCCGTCTGGCGTCAGGTGTCGGGCGAGCGCACGCAGGACGTCGGCTTCGGTGCGGGGAGCGACGAACACCATCACGTTGCCGGCGCAGACGATCGCGTCGAAGGGTTCGGTGATGCCGTGCTCGCCGAGGTCGAGACGGGCGAGGTCGGCGACGATCCACTGCGGACCCGGATGGTCTGCTTGGGCGGCCGCGATCAGTTCGGGGTCGACGTCGACACCGACCACCCGATGTCCGGCGTCGTGCAGATACGCGCCCACCCGGCCCGGACCACAACCGGCGTCGAGGATGTGCGCGCCTCGCGGCACCATCGCGTCGATCAGTCGGGCCTCCCCGGCGAGATCGGCGCCCTCGGCGGCCATCGTGCGGAATCGGTCGATGTACCACTCGCTGTGGCCGGGTTTGGTGTCGGTGAACCACCGCGGCGTCGACGTCATGGCGCACTCCGCTTGAGTTCGAAACATGCTGCGCGACAACCGCCGAAGTCGTCGCGCACCGGGGTCATCATGTCCACCTGTTGACGAGCTTGATCGATCACAGGGGTGTCCGGGTCGAGCACCGACAGGTACTTCTCATGCGCGGCCAGTGAGGCCACCGCCGCATCGACGTGCTCTCCGACGTCGACGCCGTGCGTCGGATGTGGTCCGTTCTCGAACAGCCATGCGGGCCGCAGCGTGGGATCGAGGGCGTCGTAGGCATCGAGCACGGCGGCCGAGAACTCCATGTGGTCGCGCTGGTTGGGCGCACCCGGAGCCCACTCCGGGCCACCGTACAGCGACAGGATCACTTGCGGTGCAACATCTTCGATGCACTGGGTGATTCGTTGCCGCAACTCGGGGGTGTTGCGGATGTCGCTGTCCGGAAAGCCCCAGAACTCTACGACGCCGACTCCGACGATCGCCGCCGATGCCCGCTGCTCGGCCTCGCGCAGCGGGCCGGCCTCGGCCGGTGGCATGCCCTCGATACCTTGTTCCCCGCTGGACGCGAGGGCATAGACCACGCGTTTGCCCTCCGACGTCCAGCGATCGACGGCCGCGGCCATGCCGTACTCCGGGTCGTCGGGGTGGGCGACGAGGACCAATGCCGTCTGCCAGTCCGTCGGAAAGCTCTCCATTGTGTGGAGTATGTCAGCGTTCGCGGTCGAGGTTGGCCATCTTCAGGACGTCGAGACGCTTGTCGAGTTCTTCCTCGGAGAGCTTCTCGCCGATGAGGCCGCGGTCGATGACGGTCTGGCGGATGGTCTTGCCCTCCTTGAGGGCCTGCTTGGCCACGGCTGCCGCTTCCTCGTAGCCGATCGCGGAGTTCAGCGGCGTGACGATCGACGGTGAACTCTCGGCCAGGGTGCGCAGACGCTCTTCGTTGGCGCCGAGTCCGGTGATGCAGCGGTCGGCGAACAGGCGAGACACGTTGGCCAGCAGCTTGATCGACTCCAGCACGTTGCGCGCCATCATCGGGATGTAGACGTTGAGCTCGAACGCGCCGTTGCCGCCACCCCAGGTGACCGCGGCATCGTTGCCGATGACCTGTGCTGCGACCTGGGTAACGGCTTCGGGGAGAACCGGATTGACCTTGCCTGGCATGATCGACGAGCCAGGCTGCAGGTCGGGCAGGTGGATCTCGCCGAGGCCGGTGAGCGGACCCGAACCCATCCAGCGCACGTCGTTGGCGATCTTGGTCAGTGACACCGCAACGGTTTTCAGCTGTCCGGACAGTTCGACGAGGCCGTCGCGCGCGGCCTGTGCCTCGAAGTTGTCCTTGGCCAACGACAACGCGTCGACGTCGGTCAGCTGGACCAGGGCGGCCACCACCTTGGTGCCGAAGCCGGCCGGTGCGTTGAGGCCGGTGCCGACCGCGGTGCCGCCGATCGGAAGCTCGCCGACGCGCGGCAGGGTCGCGGTGAGCCGCTCGACACCTGCTTCGACCTGGCGGGCGTAGCCACCGAACTCCTGGCCGAGGGTGACCGGCACCGCATCCATGAGGTGTGTGCGGCCGCTCTTGACCACCTCGCGCCATTCGGTTGCCTTGCCCAGCAAAGCAAGTCGGAGGTGATCGAGAGCCGGGATCAAGTCGGTGACGGTCGCCTCGGTCGCCGCGACGTGAGTGGCGGTGGGAAAGGTGTCGTTGGAGGACTGCGACATGTTGACATGGTCGTTGGGGTGGACCTCGACCCCGGCTGCCTTGGCGATCGACGCAATGACCTCGTTGGCGTTCATGTTGGAGCTGGTCCCGGACCCGGTCTGGAACACATCGATCGGGAACTGGTCGTCGTGCTGACCGTCGGCGATCTCCTTGGCCGCGGCGATGATCGCGTCGGCCTTGTCGGCGTCGAGCAAGCCCAGATCCTTGTTCACCTGGGCACAGGCCGCCTTGAGCAAGCCCATCGCCCGGATCTGCGTGCGCTCCAGTGGCCGGTGGCTGATGGGGAAGTTCTCCACTGCACGCTGGGTCTGTGCGCGCCAGAGGGCGTCGACCGGCACTTTGACCTCGCCCATGGTGTCGTGCTCGATGCGGTATTGCTGCTCGGTCATGGTGCGCTGGTCCTCCGAAGGTCGCGAACAAGTAAGGGTCTCCTTATGACCGTACTCCGTGGCATATGGTGACCTGTCAGTGCCGTGGATCTACGCCATGTGGCGTGGATCTACGGCACAAGTGATCAGCGGGAACCGAAGTTGTCCACAGATGTCCTCGGAGGGCGCTATTCCGCCGAATGCCCGGCGACACTGTGCGATGTGCCGGCACCGTCGAAACCGCCAGATCGCAAGCGGCTGGAGAACCTGCTCCGTGCGCAGGATGGCGTCATCGCTCGCCGGCAGGTTGCCGAGTGCGGATTCACAGATCCATATATCCGGCGCAAAGTTCGTCGTCGCGAATGGGCACCCGTGTACTCGGGCACATTTGTCAATCACACCGGGCCGCTGACATGGGAGCAGCGCGCGTGGAGCGCCGTGCTCGATGCGCACCCGGCCGCGCTCAGTCATGCGTCGGCAATGCGCGATCCCGGTCAGTTCGACGACGGGCTGATCCACATCACGGTCGACCGTCAACGTCGCGTCACCCGACGACCTGGCATCGTCGTCCACTACGGATCACGGCTGGAAGAGAAGGTGCTGTGGCACGCGCATCCGCCACGGTTCCGTCCTGAAGAGGCGGTGTTGGACATCGCCGAGGCGGCGTCGTCGGAGTTTCGCGTGATCGCCTGCTTGTCGGACGCAGTGCAGGCACGCAGGACGACCGTCGATCGATTGCTGGCCGCGATGAGCAGACGGCCACGGATGCGCAGGCGTGCGCTCGTGGAGGGGGTACTCGCGGATGTCCGCGACGGGACGTGCTCGGTTCTCGAACACGGTTATGTTCTGAGAGTCGAACGTGCGCATGGTCTTCCGAATCCCCAGCGGCAAGCACCGACAGGCGTTGGACGCCGCGGATTCCGCGACGTCGACTACCCCGAGTGGGGTCTCGTCGTGGAATTGGACGGCCGAGCCGATCACGACGGCCCCGCCGCACGGGACCGCGACTTGGAGCGGGACCTCGATGCGGCCGTGGATGCCGACCGTCTCACCCTGCGGATCGGCTGGGGGCAGGTCTATGACCGCCCGTGTTCGACCGCCCGCAAGGTGGCCCGTGCCCTGAGCAACCGTGGGTGCACAGGTGCAGTAACTCAATGCCCTTCATGCCCTACAGTGCCGTAGATCTCAGTCATCTGATGACTCGGATCTACGGCGTTGCTTCACCGCTCCTTGGAACGAATCCGCACTCCGCCCAGCGGGACAGTGACTGCGCCACCGGGGTCGGTGAAGAAGTCGTTGCCCTTGTCGTCGACGACGATGAAGGCGGGGAAGTTCTCCACCTCGATCTTCCACACCGCCTCCATACCCAGCTCGGGGTACTCGATGACCTCCTGGCTCTTGATGCAATCGAGCGCGAGGCGGGCGGCGGGGCCGCCGATCGAACCGAGGTAGAAGCCGCCGTGACTGTCGCAGGCGTTGGTCACCTGCTTGGAGCGATTGCCCTTGGCGAGCATCACCATCGAGCCGCCCGCAGCCTGGAACTGCTCGACGTAGGAGTCCATGCGGCCGGCGGTGGTGGGTCCGAACGATCCGGACGCCATGCCTTCGGGTGTCTTCGCGGGGCCCGCGTAGTAGACGGGGTGGTCGCGCAGGTAGTCCGGCATCGGCTCACCGGCGTCGAGGCGTTCCTTGATCTTGGCGTGGGCAATGTCGCGGGCGACGACCAGCGGGCCGGTCAGCGACAGTCGAGTCTTGACCGGGTGCTTCGACAGTTCGGCGAGGATCTCCGGCATCGGACGGTTCAGGTCGATGTCGACGACCGCGCCGCCCTCGATGTCCTCGGCGACGCCCGCGTCGGGCATGTAATGCGCGGGGTCGGTCTCCAGCTGCTCCAGGAAGACACCGTCCGCGGTGATCTTGCCGAGGGCCTGACGGTCCGCGGAACACGAGACCGCGATGGCCACCGGGCACGACGCGCCGTGCCGGGGGAGGCGTACGACGCGGACGTCGTGGCAGAAGTACTTCCCGCCGAACTGCGCCCCGATGCCGAAGGACTGGGTCAGCTTGAAGACCTCTTCCTCAAGCTCGGTGTCGCGGAACCCGTGCGCCGACATCGACCCCTCGGTCGGCAAGGTGTCGAGGTAGTGGGCCGACGCGTATTTCGCTGTCTTCAAGGCGAATTCGGCGGAGGTTCCGCCGATCACCACGGCGAGGTGGTATGGCGGGCACGCCGCAGTGCCGAGTGAGCGGATCTTCTCGTCGAGAAACTCCAAGAGCCGCTTGGGATTCAGGATCGCCTTCGTCTCCTGGAACAGGAACGACTTGTTGGCCGAACCGCCGCCCTTGGCCATGAACAGGAACTTGTACTCCGGGCCCTTCGGTCCCTGCTGGGTGGAGTAGATCTCCACTTGCGCAGGCAGATTGGTGCCGGTGTTCTTCTCGTCGTACGTCGTGAGCGGCGCCAGCTGCGAGTATCGGAGGTTCAGCTTGGTGTAGGCGTCGTAGACTCCGCGCGAAATCCACTCGCCGTCGTCGGCGCCGGTCAGCACGCCCTCGGATTTCTTGCCCATCACGATGGCGGTGCCGGTGTCCTGGCACATCGGCAGCACACCGCCGGCCGAGATGTTGACGTTCTTGAGAAGGTCGAGCGCGACGAAGCGGTCGTTGCCCGACGACTCCGGGTCGTCGATGATCTTGCGCAACTGCGCGAGGTGGGCGGGCCGCAGGTAGTGGCTGATGTCGTGCATCGCCTCCGCGGTCAGCTTCTGCAGTGCTTGCGGCTCGACCTTCAGGAACTTCTGGCCGTCGACCTCGAAGGTCGACACACCGTCGGTCGTGATCAGGCGATAGGGCGTGTCATCGGCGCCGGAGGGCAGCAAATCGGCATAGCGGAACTCCGGAGCAAGGGCTGGTTTGCTCACCAGGAAATCGTATCGCCGCGTCGTGCGGCGCTCCTGGTGAGCCCAGGCTCACTAAATCGGGTCAGAGATCGAGGCGTGCGTACTCGCGCAACTTGGTGGTCTGGTGTACGGCCTCGATGCGGCGGATGGTGCCGGACTTGGACCGCATGACCAGCGAACGGGTGGTGGCGCCGCCGGGACGGTAGGTCACGCCGCGCAGCATGTCGCCGTTGGTGACGCCGGTCGCGCAGAAGAAGGAGTTCTCACCGGCCACCAGGTCGTCGTTGGTGAGGACGCGGTTGAGGTCGTGTCCGGCGTCGATGGCCTTCTGGCGCTCGGCGTCGTCCTTCGGCCACAGCTTGCCCTGGATCTCGCCGCCCATGCACTTCATCGCGACGGCGGTGATGATGCCCTCGGGGGTGCCGCCGACGCCCATCAGCATGTCGACGGTCGAGTAGTCGCCGGCCGCTGCGATGGCCCCCGCGACGTCGCCATCGGAGATGAGGCGGATCTTGGCACCGGCCTGCCGGATCTCGCCGATCAGGTCGGCGTGGCGCGGGCGGTCGAGCACGACGACGGTCATGTCGGCGACGTCGATGCCCTTGGCCTTGGCGACCGAGTTGACGTTCCACTCGATGGATTCGTCGATGTTGATGGCGCCCTTGGCTTCCGGTCCGACGGCGATCTTGTCCATGTAGAAGACGGCGGACGGGTCGTACATGGTGCCGCGCTCGCTGACCGCGATGACGGCGATCGAGTTCGGGCGGCCTTCGGCCATCAGGGTGGTGCCGTCGATCGGATCGACCGCCACGTCGCAGTCGGGTCCGTCGCCGTCGCCGACCTCTTCGCCGTTGAACAGCATCGGGGCCTCGTCCTTCTCACCCTCGCCGATCACGACGACACCGCGCATCGATACGGTGGAGAGGAGCTCGCGCATCGCGTCGACCGCTGCGCCGTCGCCACCCTTCTTGTCGCCGCGGCCCACCCAGCGCCCGGCCGCGAGGGCCGCCGCCTCGGTCACCCGAACCAATTCCATGGCGAGGTTGCGATCTGGTGCCTGATTGGTGCTCGTGGACATGTACTCGACTCCTCGGCGTCGGCGACGGTGCTCTGGTTCCCATCCTTGCATGTCACGCCGGACGTTCGGTCGGCGACCCCGCCGAGGTCAGAGGTGTCGGCCGCAGTGGGATTTGCCTCAGTGGGATACTCGGGGCATGGCACAGAAACCGCGGTATCTGACCAGCGGCAAGGACATGATCTGGTCGCTGATCCCGCTGCTGGCGATCTGCGCGTTCGTCGCGATCGTCTCCGGCAACTGCTCGGTGGGGCTCACCGGCCGCGCCGACGACGACCGTACGCAGGCCTTCGACGTGGAGCACGCGCTCAAGGCCGACGCGGCGGACATGCCGTTCCCGATTCGTCTGCCGGTCATGCCGTCGTCGTGGAAGCCCAATTCTGGTTCGGCGCCGTCGGTCGACGGGCATCGTGTCAGCACGGCCGGATGGGTGAGCGCCAACGGTGCCTATGTGCAGTTGACCCAAAGCGATGCATCCGAGGAGTCCCTGATCGGCTACTTGCGCGGCGACGAGGGCTACGACGCCGTGACCGCGGGTGGCACCCGGGAAGTCGCCGGTCGCACCTGGGTGACGTACTCGACGGGCGAGAAGAAGAAGTTCTGGATCACCGATCTCGGTGACGTGCGGATCGCGGTGCTCTCGCGTGGCTCCGACGCGGACATGGAGCAACTGGCGACCGCGACCCTCACGCAACAGCCGCTTCCGCGTCGCGGGTAGCGATACCTGCACATGAATGGCCACATCTGCGGTGACCCCGCGCACATCTGTCGTTCGAATGACCCGAATTCGAGTAGTGCGCTACTCGTGAGGTAGTGGCTCCGGATCCATAGCGTTTCCTATCAGGAGGCGCGCCATGATGAATGACTCGAGATGGATCGGAGTGCTCTGGCTGCGCGGGGTCCAGGTGGCCGCTCTCATGGTGGTGGTGATCGCGGCAGTGGTGCCGTTCGCCCCCGCCGAAGGCCACGGCCTCACCCCAGACCTGACGAATGTCACCATCGACCCGATGGTGACGGCGATACCGGTCCGGGTAGCGGTGACCGAGCGGCCGGCCGGAAGCGTCGCTGTTCCGCCAGATTGCGCGCGATGCCGGGCCGCGGCCGCCGTGTTGTGGATGACCGACGCGGGGCAGCGGGCGGCACTGAGCTGAGGTCAGTCCTCTTCGGGATCGCCCTGGGACAGAACGGCTTCGATGCGTTCCCGTGCGCCGCTGAGGTGGTGTTCGCAACGCGTGGCCAAGGCCTCGCCGCGTTCCCACAGGGCCAGCGACTCGTCGAGATCGAGTCCACCGTGTTCGAGGGTGGCGACGATTTCGGCGAGTTCGTCGCGTGCCTGTTCGTAGCCGAGTTGTTCGACCGGGACGCGTTCGTCGTCGGGGCTGCTCACGAATCGTCTCCCTTGTTCGAGTTCTTTCCGTCGGCGGGCCCGTTCACGGTTGCCCGTGCAGCGCCGGTGGCGACGCGGATCCGCAGTTTCGCGCCGGGCGGCATGTCTGTCGCATCGGTGACGATCTGCGGGGCCGAACCGGCGGGCACGTCGGTGCGCTGCACCACCGCGTATCCGCGGGCGAGTGTCTGTGCCGGTCCCAGTGTGCCGAGTTGTGCCGACAGGTGGTCGACGCGGCGGTCCTGCATATCGATTTGCCGGCCGATGTCGCGCCGCAGAGCGCGACGCAGGTCGCCAACACCTGCGGCCTCGGCATCGATCAGCGTGTGCGGGCGTGCCAGCACCGGCCGGGCGCGCAGGCCTTCGACGATGTGGGTTTCGCGGCGCACCCAGTTGCGCAGGGCGTGCGCGCTGCGTCGGCGCAACGTGGCGATTGCGGCGAGCTCGGCGTCGACGTCGGGCACCACGCGTTTGGCGGCGTCGGTGGGGGTCGCGGCCCGCACATCGGCGACGAGGTCGAGGAGCGGGGCGTCGGGCTCGTGGCCGATCGCGGAGATCACCGGGGTGGTGCAGGCGGCGACCGCGCGCAGCAGCGCCTCGTCGGAGAACGGCAGCAGGTCTTCGACGCTGCCGCCGCCGCGGGCGATGATGATGACCTCGACGTCGGGGTGCTCGTCGAGAGCGGAGAGCTGGCCGAGGATGGCCGCGACGGCGGTCGGGCCCTGGACTGGTGCGTCGCGGATCTCGAAGCGGACCGCCGACCAACGCTGCGTCGCCACCGCCACGACATCCCGTCCGGCTGCGCTGGCACGGCCGGTGATGAGGCCAATGCTCTTGGGTAAGAAGGGAAGTGGCCGTTTGAGCCGACGGTCGAAGAGGCCTTCGGCGGCCAGGAGTTGCCGCAGACGTTCGATCCGGAGCAGGAGTTGGCCGATGCCGACCGGTCGGATGTCGCTGACGCGCAGCGAGATGGTGCCGCGTCCGGTGTAGTAGCTCGGGCGGCCCAGGACGACGACGTGACTCCCGTCGGTCAGCGGAACTTCGGTGCGCGCCAACAGATCCGGACTGCAGGTGACGGAGATGGAGATGTCGGCGGCCGGGTCGCGCAGGGTCATGAAGGCGGTTCGGGTGCCGGGACGCCGACTGATCTGGGTGACCTGCCCCTCGACCCAGATCTGGCCGAGCCGGTGAATCCAGTCGGCGATCTTGGTGTTGACGGTCCGAACCGGCCAGGGGTGCTCGGCGCTGTTCGGCGAGGAGGTCACGTGGTGGAGTGACGCTTGTTCTGCGCGGCGATCCGGTTGTCGAGCATCGTCACGAAGGGCGCGCGATTGCGGTTGGCCTTCTCGTAGTCGATGAGCGCTTGGAGGTCGTCGGAACTCACCGAGCGCAGCTTGGCACGCAGCTGCGCGAGGGTGAGGCCGTCGTACTCGATGTACTCGACGACCTCGGGTGCCGACTTACCTGCTGCTGCGGGCTTCTTCGCGGGCTCGGGTGTGGAACTGATCACATCGTCGGGTGCGGAGCTGTACAGCGCGAACCGGCCGGCGGCGGGTGCGTCACCATCCGGCGATGTGGCGGATTCATCGGTCGCGGGCTCGGGGGTGGTCGGCTCGGCCGGCTTCTTGGTGGGCGTCTTCTTTGCCGGGGTCTTCTTCGCGGGCTTCTCCGCAGCGGGTTTGGGTTTGGCCGGTTTGGTCTCGATGGGCGTCGCGGTCTGTGCGGTGAGGGCGTCGTCCTCGTCGAAATGCGCCCATGCAGGCTGTTCGTCGGGCTTGTCGAAGAGCATCTCGAGAGCGGCGTCGCCCTTGATGGCCAGCTCGGCTATGTTCTGTTGCGCGCGCATGCCCGCCTGCAGCGTCTGGCTGACCGCCGTCATCGGCAGGGTCACCAGCAGCGTGGGCAGTTTGCGGGTCTCCTCGATGGCCGTGACGATCAGTCCAGCGGCGATACGGGCCGGGTACGGTGCGCGAACCATGCCAACACTCTGCCATCACATCAGCGTGCATCCAACATGTGTATCCAACCGCGGGGCGTTCAGCCCGTACCCTGGAATCCATGAGTGATTCGAAGCGTGTTCTGCTCGCCGAGCCGCGCGGCTATTGCGCCGGGGTCGACCGTGCGGTGGAGACCGTGGAACGTGCACTCGACAAGCACGGCGCGCCCGTCTACGTCCGCAAGGAGATCGTGCACAACCGCCATGTGGTGGAAACCCTGAGCGATCGGGGTGCGATCTTCGTCGGCGAAACCGACGAGGTGCCCGAGGGCGCCATCGTGGTGTTCTCCGCGCACGGCGTGTCCCCGGAAGTGCACAAGACGGCAGCTCAGCGCAGCCTCAGGACGATCGACGCGACCTGCCCGCTGGTCACCAAGGTGCACCAGGAGGCCAAGCGGTTCGCCCGTGACGACTACGACATCCTGCTCATCGGCCACGAGGGCCACGAGGAGGTCGAGGGCACCGCGGGCGAGGCGCCCGAGCACATCCAGCTCGTCGACGGCCCGGACAGCGTCGAGAAGGTGTCGGTGCGCGACGAGTCCAAGGTGATCTGGCTGTCGCAGACCACCTTGTCGGTCGATGAGACGATGGAGACGGTCAAGCGGCTGCGCGAGAAGTTCCCGCTGCTCGCCGACCCGCCCAGCGACGACATCTGCTACGCCACCCAGAACCGTCAGGTCGCGGTGAAGGCGATGGCGCCGCACTGCGAGCTGGTCATCGTCGTCGGTTCCAAGAACTCGTCGAACTCGGTGCGCCTGGTGGAGGTCGCCGTGCAGAACGGCGCCCAGGCCGGCTACCTCGTCGACTACGCACGTGAGATCGACGACGCGTGGCTCGACGGTGTGACCACCGTGGGTGTGACGTCGGGCGCGTCGGTGCCCGAGGTACTGGTGCGTGGAGTGCTCGACTACCTGGCCGAACGTGGCTACGACTCCGTCGAGACCATCAACACCGCCAACGAGACCCTCACCTTCGCGCTGCCCCGCGAGTTGCGACCGGCGCGCACCGCGCGCTGAGTCTCCGCCGTCCGCCGGCTCAGGTACGGAGCACCGACCCTCCGCTGGCAGGCTGCGTTCCCCCCAGGTCAGAGCGCTGGTCATAAGACTCTTCGGAACAGCGTCCCACCCGCCGACGTCGTCGGCGATCGTGGAAGCGGGAAGAGCCAAGGTCGCCGAAGCGGTCTTCCGCAGCCCGATGGCGCCTCGGACTGCAGCGTTTCCGCAGTTCAGGAGGCCGAAGGGAGTACTTCTTCGCGTCAGAATTCGTCCGGATCGAGTCGTTTGATGCGTCGGTGCGGGAAGGCGATCGCCAGTACGGCAGCGATGACGATCCCGCAGACTCCGACGCCCGCGATCGCCACATTGCGGGCCGTGTGGTCGGGCGCCGGTGCCACCTGCGGCGCCGCGATGGGCGCGGGCGCATTCGGATCGGGTTCGCCCGCAGGAAGATCGGCGGTGAGCGCGGCGAGCGGATCGATGACCCCGTGGCCGATCTGCTGGTCGTGTCCGGTGCCAGGGGCGTGCGCGGTACGGATGATCCGATCCATCACCTGGCGGGCGGACAGTTGCGGGTATCGCGCGCGGATCAGCGCGGCGGTCCCGGCCACGTATGGTGTGGCAAAACTGGTGCCGGTCAACGGGATCGGGCCGTTCTGTGTTCGCTGGGCAGACACCAGCCTCGACGATCCGCGGGCGCTGTCGAGGCTGACGATCTCGGTGCCGGGCGCCGCCACCGACACCCACGGGCCGTTCAGACTGTTGGAGACCGGTGCGCCCGTGGCGGCGTCGGCCGAAGCGACCGCGAGAACCAATGGGGAGAACCAAGCGGGCGCGGCCACCGTGGTGACCGATCCCCAGCCCCGCTGATCGTCGGCGGCGGGCGGTGGATTCTGCGGCGTGCAGGCGCCATTGGACTCGACGTTGCCGGCGGCGACCACGACCACCACGTCGTGGTCGTAGGCGTATTTGACCGCCGCACCCAGGGCGGGATCGTCGAGTTGGTCTGCCGTCGGCGCGCAGGCCACCTGCGAGATGTTGATGATCGTCGCATCGAGATCCACCGCGCGGACGATGGCGTGCGCCAAGGTGCGGAGCGTTCCGAAACCGGCACCCACACCGGGATTCTTGTCGTCGCCGCGCCGATCCTTGGCCGCAAATGCGCCGCTCGACTGTCGGATGGCGATGATCGTCGCTGCCGGAGCGACACCCGAGAAGGCGTCGGTGCTACTCGGACGCCCGGCGATGATGCCGGCGACGAGCGTGCCGTGGGCGTCGCAGTCGTCGAGTCCGGTGCCGGTCGACACGTAGTCGCCGCCAGCGATCACGCGCCCGAGGCGAGGGTGCGGGGTCACCCCGGTGTCGATCACCGCGATCCGCTGCCCGGCACCGCGGCTGAACCGCCACAGCGCAGGGAGATTCATCATCGCCTGTGCCGGACTGGGTTTGAGGTATCCGCGCGTGGAGATCGCGGTGGTGCACAGGTGACTTTGTCTGGTGGCCTCGGGCGGGGCGACGGGGGCCGAGCGGATGAGGGACCGCGGGTTGATCGTCGGTGGGGTGATGGCCGCCGCGGGAATCGCGACCGACGCGAGGAGGGCCGATGCGAAGAGGGTTGGGGCGATCAGCGCCACCAGACCTGTCCCGCTTCGCCGCCGCCGATGAGCCATCGTCTACAGCTCCCGGACCATGCGGTAGAGGTCGAGTATCCACAGGAGCAGCGGCACGATGGCGGTGACGAGCACGTACTCCAGGACCTCGGCGCCGCGGCGCATGACGGGGGAGAACGCGATCTTCGGTGCGATCACCCCGAACACGATCGATGCCGCGAGCACCAGGACGGCGAGCGTGAAACCCACCACCGGCCACCGGTCGTCACCGAAGGCGAGTCCGGCGATCACGGCGATCACGGTGACAGCACCGCCGATGATCAGGGTTGCCGCCTGAATGAGATCGGTGTGTGAGCGGCCGCGCAGGCACAGCACCGCGCCGATGATGAACGCGAAAACGGTCGTCTTTGCGTTGAATCCGGTGTACGGGGCTGCCGCGAGGATCGCGGCGCAGGTGGTGACGGCGGTGACCCCGACGATGATTCCCGTCAGATACGCGTTCGCCACATACGACCGGCTCTCGAGTGCATCGGCCTTGGGTAACGCCATCGCGCCGATCGCGCCGATGCCCTCGATCGCCGGCCGCGGCTCGAGGTCGTCGACGTCGATGGGGGCGCCGGCCGTCGGCACCGGCGGCAGCGGCAACTTGGCGAGCACGATGGTGGCCCGTGGAGCGAGCGCGAGTACCAGGAGACCGACGGCGGCCACCACCGCAGCGACGTCGGCCACCGACGCCTCGATCAGGACTCGTGCTCCACATCCGAGCAATCCGAGAAGCGCGACGCTCGTGACGGCACTGTGCGTTGCGGGTCCGGTGCCGGTGACCCGGTAGGAGACCACCGCCGCAGCGAGCGTCATCGCGAAGCCCAAAGTCAGGTGCGCCGCACCGAACTGGCCCGGTGTGATGAGCATGCCGGTGACGCAGACCGCCGGCATCGCACACAGCGAGAGGATCGTCGACGTCGCTGTGTCCCGGTAGTACCTCGACACGATGGTGGCAGCGGTGATCAATGTGATCGCCAGCAACCCGCCGAGCCCGGCGACCCACAGGGTGCCGTCGGTGCGGCGGACCGAACCCAGGGCCACCGATCCGGCGACCGCCGCGACAATCGCAAGCCCGTAGCCCACGTGGCGCGCCGATGCTGCCGACCAACTGACGAACCGGGACTCGTTGAGGCGAGCCACCGCGTCGACCACATCGTCGAACAACACCGGCGACTCGCCCGTCCGTGTCGATGTCAGTAGCAGCAGATCACCGTCACGTATTCCAGACTCGGACAGGGATCGATTGAGGGCCAACGGGTTCTGACCCACCAGAGCGAGGGTCCAGCGGTTCTGCCGGTCGTGGGGACGGCCCCCGGCCGAAGCCTCGGAGTCCGGATGGTCGGGGTCGCGCCGCGCGGGGTTGCGCGACTCGATCTGCGCGACGAGGTCACCCATCAGGGCGGCAATCGGGACGGCGGCAGGCAACGCCACATCCAGCTGGGTGTTGCCACCCAGTACCGATACCCGGACGAGCGCGGGTTCGATCGCCAGGTGTGTGTCCACAGGCGTCATCAGGTGATCCTCCCCGAACAGTTGAACCGCTAACATAGCCAACCTCGGCGCAGTCCACTGCGGAGAATGCACAAGCTGGGGACGATGCACATGCGGGGTTGCTGGATCGGCAGGGGGAGGCGTGATGGTGACGACGACCGAGGGGTTCGTTCGACGACCCCGCATCACGCCGCCACGAACTCCGGGCGGAGAAGTCAACATCCAGGCCCCACCGGACGTTCCGCGCGTCGTGCCCGGCAGTCTCCTGGTCAAGCTGTTGCCGGTGGTCATGATCGTGGCCGTGGTCGGCATGCTCGCGCTGATGTTCGTCACCGGCGGACGCAACATCCTGTCCAACCCGCTGTTCATGATGTTTCCGCTCATGATGGTGATGTCGATGTTCGGGATGTTCGCTGCCGGTGGACGCGGTGGTCCGAAACGCGCGGCCGAACTCAACGAGGAACGCAAAGACTATTTCCGCTACCTCGGTCAGATGCGCGCGCAGGTGCTCGAGACGGTCGACAAGCAGCGCGCAGCACTCAGTTGGAGTCACCCCGACCCGACGGTACTGCCGAGTGTGGTCGGGACCCGACGAATGTGGGAGCGCCGGCCCAACGACGCCGACTTCGTGCACGCCCGGGTCGGCGTGGGGTCGCAGCGGCTCGCGACGCGGCTGATGGCACCCGAGACCGGTCCTCTCGAGGACATCGAGCCGGTCTCGATGGTCGCGCTCCGCCGTTTCGTTCGCACGCACTCGGTGGTGCATCGGCTACCCACGGCCATCTCGCTGCGGGGCTTTCCCGCGGTGAACATCGAAGGAGCGCGACAGGAGACACGAACCCTGGTCCGCGCGATGCTCCTCGAACTGTGCGTCTTCCACGGCCCGGATCACCTGCGAGTGGGCATCGTGACCGGCGATCCGGCGGGGGAGGTGTGGGACTGGGCGAAATGGCTACCGCACGTTGCACATCCGACCCTGCGCGATGGTGTCGGAGCGGCGCGGATGGTCTATCCGTCGTTGGTCGACCTGGAGAACGCGTTGGCGGCCGACCTGCTCGAGCGCGGCAGGTTCAGCCGGTCGGCGCCCCCGTCGGCCGGGCGGGCGCACCTGGTGGTGATCATCGACGACGGCTATGTGACCGGCGACGAGCGGCTGATCAACGACGCCGGGACGGAGGGCGTCACCGTCATCGACCTCACCGCCCCTGACGACGGTCTGGCCGCGCGACGGGGCTTGCAACTGGTCGCTCGTGACGGTCGCGTCGCCGCACGGAGTGCATTCGGCGTCGAGGAGTTCGCCGACATGGACTCGATGAGCGGCGAGGAGGCCGAAGCCATCGCGCGTCGGCTCGCGCGGTACCGCTTGGCGACCGCCGCCACGATGGCCAATCTCGAGTCGGAGGTAACCTCGACCGACCCGGGTCTCCCAGCGCTGCTGGGGATTTCCGATGCATCGCGATTCGACCCGAACATCGGCTGGCGGGGACGATCTGGTCGCGAGCGTCTGCGCGTACCCATCGGCTATACGCCGGCCGGGACGACGGTGGAACTCGACATCAAGGAGAGCGCACACGGCGGCATGGGGCCGCACGGATTGTGTATCGGCGCAACCGGTTCGGGTAAGTCGGAGTTTCTGCGCACCCTGGTGCTGGCGATGCTGGCCACCCATTCGCCATCCGAACTCAACCTGGTACTCGTCGACTTCAAGGGCGGCGCAACCTTCCTCGGGCTCGAGTCCGCACCGCACGTGGCAGCGATCATCACCAACCTCGAGCAGGAACTCTCGATGGTGGACCGGATGAAGGATGCTCTCTCGGGCGAAATGAACCGCCGCCAGGAGATCCTGCGCGCGGCAGGCAACTTCGCCAATGTCACCGACTACGAGCGCGCCCGCGCGTCGGGTGTGCGGCTGAAGCCGCTGCCCGCGCTGTTCATCGTTGTCGACGAATTCTCTGAACTCCTCTCGCAGAAGCCGGATTTCGCCGAGCTGTTCGTCGCCATCGGCCGGTTGGGACGGTCGTTGCACATCCACCTGCTGCTGGCGTCACAACGACTCGAAGAGGGCAAGCTGCGCGGCCTCGATTCGCATCTGTCTTACCGCATCGGGTTGAAGACCTTCTCCGCCAACGAGTCCCGCACGGTGTTGGGAGTACCCGACGCCTACCACCTGCCGAGCGTGCCGGGTTCGGCGTACCTCAAGTGCGATTCGTCGGAGCCGTTGCGATTCAACACCTCCTACGTGTCCGGCCCGTATCATCCGCCCGTCTCGGCGGATGCCGCCTCCGAACCGGCCCCGGCGTCTTCCGTGCCGCAGGGTCACCTCAAGGTGTTCACGGCACTGCCCGTGCCCTGCGACGATATGTCACCGCCGGGAGCGGGCCGCATGTCACCGACCGAGTCGCTGCTCGATCGCGCGGCAAGTCTTCTCGACGAAGAGCCGCCCGCTGGGTTGTCTGCGGTGGCGGTACCGAGTCTGCTGGAGACCCTGGTAGGCCGGATGGCGGGCAGCGGGCCGCCCGCACATGAGGTGTGGCTGCCTCCGCTCGACGAATCGCCGACCATCGACCAACTCCTCGGTCCGCGCGATTGGACTCGGCCTGCGGCGGTGGGGAATCTGGCGCTGCCGGTCGGCATCGTCGACCGGCCTTACGAACAACGACGCGACCAGTACGTCATCGATGTGTCCGGCGCCGCCGGAAACGTCGCGGTCGTCGGTGGGCCACAGTCGGGCAAATCGACAACGCTGCGCGCGCTCATCATGTCGGCGGCGGCGTCGCATACGCCGGAGCAGGTTCAGTTCTACTGCTTGGACTTCGGTGGTGGCAGTCTCGCCGGTATCGCGGGACTGCCGCACGTCGGCTCCGTGGCTACGCGCGGCGACATGGATGCGGTACGACGCACGGTCGCCGAGGTGGCTGCGATCGTCCGGGCTCGTGAGCTTCTGTTCGCGCGGTTGGGAATCGAGTCGATGCGCGACTATCGCACTCGGCGCGCCGAGTGGTTCGCGACCGGGCTCCTCGATCCGGCCGATCCGCTCGCCGAGGACCGATTCGGTGACGTCTTCCTCGTCTTCGACGGAATCGGGGTGCTGCGCAACGAATTCGAGTCCCTCGAAGACCAGATCAACGTGATTGTCGCCCAGGGTCTGTCCTACGGCGTGCACATCATCGTGTCCGCGTCGCGATGGGCCGAGGTGCGTCCGGCGATGCGTGATCTCATCGGCAGCCGACTCGAGTTGCGTCTCGGTGATCCGATGGACTCCGAAATGGGCCGTCGGGCTGCGCAATTGGTGCCACAGAACCGGCCAGGGCGCGGGCTCACCGCGCAAGAGTTGCACATGCTGATGGCCCTGCCGCGGCTCGACGGTGTCTCGACGGCCGAGTCCTTGCCCGCCGGGGTGGCCCAGGCCGTGGAGAAACTGTGTGCGGCCTATCCGGCACGCGCGGCGATGCCGGTCCGCAAACTCGGTACCGAGATCGGCGCCGAGGTGGTGGTTGCTGCGGTCGAGTCCGCGGGAATCACGCTGCGTCCCAACCAGGTTGCCATCGGTGTGGGGGAGCTCGAGCTCGCCCCGGTGGTGTTGGATTTCGGAACCCAGCCGCATTTCATGGCGTTCGCCGACGTCGAACACGGCAAGACGAATCTCCTGCGAACCATCGTGACGGGTCTCGTCGCGGGTGCGACACCCGACCAGGCGCGGATCGTGTTCGTCGACTATCGACGCACCATGCTCGGCGTCATCGACGGTGATCATCTGGCCGGCTACGCGAGTTCGGCCGAGCGGGCGGCAGTGATGATGCAGCAATTGGCCGGCTATCTGTCCGAGCGGCTGCCGCCGGAGGATCTGACGGTCCAGCAACTGCGCGAGCGTAATTGGTACGAGGGCCCGGACGTGTACGTCGTCATCGACGACTACGACATGGTCGCCACTGCGTCGGGCAACCCGATGCTGGCCCTCGTCGACCTCGCTGCGCATGCCCGCGACATCGGCCTGCATATCGTGCTCGCCCGACGGTCCGGTGGAGCGGGGCGGGCTCTGTTCGACCCGCTGATCGCGCGGCTCAAGGATCTGTCGTCCGATGTGCTGTTGATGAGCGGGGACCGGGACGAGGGGTACATCATCGGCCGGGCCCGGATGCAGAACCTCATTCCTGGCCGCGGCGAACTCATTTCGCGCAGCCGGCCACAGGAGATGATCCAGATCGCGTATACGGCGCCGGTCGAATGAGTCACGTGATGACGCAGGCGATACTCGGGAAGAGGGTTGCCGATCCGTCCGTCGTGATCGACCTCGGCTACGGTCGGGTCACCTCGTCGAGGACACCGGGTGCGGTGCTTGCCGACGTCGGTCAGATCCTCGATGCGGTCGACTCACCCACCGTGCGTACGGCTTCCGGAACCATGCCCGTCCGTCAGGCATGGCGGATGGTGTTTCACCAACTCGGACCTGCGATCGGCGGAGTGGACTCGGCTGCGCCCCTGATCGTCGGGCATCCGAGTACGTGGGGTCCGCGCCGTGCGTCGGTGCTGTCGGAGGTCGGTGTCTATGGCCGTGCGGTATCTCTCGTGCCGCGAGCGATTCTGATCGCGCGAAGTCACTGCGACCCAGCCGTCCTCAGGTGCGCGGTGGTCGAGACCACGCACGTGCCGCGCCCGATCGTCGACCCGGCCCGGCCGCCGAAGCCGGCCTGGGATGTGGCGATCCTGCGGCGCGCAAGCTCCGGATGGATGGTCGAGCGCAATGCGGTGCTCGACCCTGCCGATGGGCAGGCCGGCGTGATGTCGATCATCGACGACACGGTCGAGGCCGTGTTCGTCGATGGTGCCGACCCGGCCGATGTGGATGCCGCGGTCGAAGTCGTCACCGCGCATGCCGTTGCGGGGCGAGTGGTACCGGCCGAGCCTCGCCTGGTGCTGCGCTACGGCGCACGGACGGGAGTGACCGCTCGTCCACACTCCGATGCGGCCGAGCCGGTGCTCGCTGTCCCGGCACGATCGACCCGCCCCCGCACGGCGATCCTCGTCGCGGCTGCGGTGGTTGCGATGCTCGCCGCGGCAGGTGTGGTGGCGGTGGGTATGGCGTCGCACCGCGAGCAGACGCGGGCGGTGGAACCCGAGTCGGTGGTCGTCGGTCGCACCACCCTGACGGTGCCCGGAGGTTGGCGCCAGACCGCGCAACCCACCCCGAGCGGCACACGCGCCGACCCGTCCACGTCGCGGACCTTGTTCGTGTCGGCCGAGGACGGGCGGCGGATCCTCCTCATCCAGACGCGCGTACGGAGCGATTCGACGCTGTCCTCGGTGGCGACCAGCCTGGGCAACCGGATGCGGCAGCGCGGCGACGACGTGGTCACCGAGTTCTCCCCGTCGACGCGATTCGCCGGACGCGACGTCATCAGCTACCGCGAGGAGCCCGCGTCGGGAAGCGCGATCCGTTGGTATGTCATCGTCGACGACGGGCTGCAGGTGTCCATCGGCTGTCAGCCGGGTAACGCGGCCGAACCCGTCGACACCGAATGCGAGCAAGCGGTGCGGACCGCGGTGATCGCGCCGCGGTGAGAAGAACGCATCACTCGAACGGGCAGTGCTGTCCGTCGGTGAACCCAGTCCGCGCCCTGAGGGACGTCACGCGGCCGTCGGTGTCAAAAACCGCAGCAACGTAGCGTCCCGTGCTGGGCTCGAGGAAGAAATCTGCGGTCCCGTCGACCGACGACGTACGGCAGGTGCCCCTGGGGTAGCCGGCGTACGCCTGTCTGACGTCTGCGCGTGACGAACCGAGTTGCACGCCCTTGTCGGTGGCGAACCAGTCGAAGGCTGCGATCGTGCCATCGGGGTCAGCCCTGACCTGAGCGCTGTACTGATTGGAGTTCTGCGGGCGGAAGAAGAACAGTTGGGTTCCGGGTGGGTAGAGGCCCTGAGTGACCACCGTCTTGCTGACGTAGGTGTTCGGAATCTTCGACGACGGATCGCCGATGTACACCCCGCCTGCACCGCCGAAGGTCAGCAGGCTGGTGGGGCTCAGTGTCACCGAATCGTTCGTCGGCTCAGCGCGGCTCCCTTGGCAGATGTCCACCACGAAGTCCGAGGTGGCCAGTCCCGCGCGTGACGACGCGCGGCGCACCGAGCGGTATGTCCAGACGTCGTTGCACCAGCCGAGATCCGTGGCGAGCAACCAATCCGGAGTCTTCGGCTCGTCCGGCCCGTTCTGTTGACTGCTCCCTACGCCGATCGCTTCCGGCCCGCCCCACGACTCCCACACGATGTCGCTGATGGTGCTCGACGCGGTCGATGCGAACGAGATGCCGTTCGGTCTCTCTGTGCCGAAGCCAACCGCGTACTGCTCGTAGTTCGCCCGGCCCAGCACGGGAGGAGTCGCCGGCGCCTTGCTCGGCAGGCAGTGGCACAGCACCACCGACCGGACGGTACCGTCCGCGATCGCGTCGGCCCCGGAATAGCCGATCTGGTAAGCGGTTCCGGCCGCCTCGTCTGCGACAAAGACTGCCGTGTGGTCGCTGTCGGAGCGAGGTTGCCCGTACAGCTCGACCGCCCGCGACCCCGCGCTGCCGGCTGTCACACCGTCGATCGTGACGCCCGACGCGCCAGGCGGATTCCCGGGCGCGATCTCGACCAGCGTCCCACTCGCGTCGAACACGTAGGTGCAGTTCTCCCACACGATGATCGTGCGGTCGCCGTCTCGGGTGCCGGTGCGCGGGAAGCCCGGCACCTTGCCGGCGACGGTGTCGATTGAGTCGCCGATCGTGGCCTGTCCCTGGCCGTTGGGCGACAACCTCGACCGTGCGGCCTGCGCGTTCTGCGCGGCTGCCAGACGCGCAGTCATTTGTGCGGCGTTGTCGGCGGTCAGGAATACTCCGCCGCCCTGTTGGGCCACACACTGCAGCGACGGTGCGTCGGTCTTGAATCCGACGGCGCTGATCGTGACGTTCGGATGTTGCGTGCGAATGGCTTGGGCGGTCGCGCACGGATCGGGCTGACAGTTGGACTCGCCGTCGGACACCAGGACCATTGACGATGCGGTGTCGGGCAGCAACTTCGCCGCCTCGGTGAGGGCATCGCCGATTGGCGTGAAGCCCTGCGGGGTGAGTGCGCCCAGGGCGGCGTCGACCGACGACGGTTCGACCTTGCCCATCGGGACCACGACCCGCACGTCCCGGCAGCCCTGAGCTTGCGTGGTCGTCTTCGCCGACTGCTGCGAGCCGAACACGACGACGCCCGCCTCGGTCCCCGGCGGCAGCGAACCGACGAGAGCCTTGACCGCCGCGCGTGCGGCGGTCCACCGCGGACCTGGCGCGTCCTCTATCAGCATCGACTCCGACGCATCGACCACGACGACTGTCGGTACCGCGGCCGGCGCCACCACGTCGCCCGACTCGGGCGAGCTCTCGCCATCGATCGACGAGCACGCGCTGAACACCAGCGTCGCCAAAACGAAGGGGACCAACCATCGCCAGGTTGTCGACATGCGCGAAGTCTAGGAATCCGTTGACCGGGACGCAGCGCGATGCGGCCGATACAACTGTTCGGACGAAGATCCGTCAGCCGCCCCGACTTGCTGCTAGTGGCGTCGAGCCATTCCGCTCCCTGAGGCGCCGCCCTGAGGAGCGAGCATGCGAGCGTCTCGAAGGGTGCCCGAGGCGCTGGCCGAGGGCCTCGAAGGGCAAGCAACCCAACAGCATTGGCGACCACGAGAGCCTACGGCCAGGTGATGATGGTTTTGCCGGTGGTGGCGTGTCGCCAGATGACTGCGCGTCCTTCGGCCAACGTGGGTATCCAGATGTCGAGGTGTTTGAACTGGTGGCAGGGGATGCAGAGTGGGATGAGGTCGTCGGTGATCGTCCAGCCGCCGGCCATCGGGTCGGCGTGGTTGTAGGGCCGTACGTGGTCGAGTTGGCATTCGGCCACGGGTCGGCCGCAGTAGGGTCCGCGGCAGTGGTGATCAGTCAGCGCGATGGCGCGCCGCTGCGCGTCTGTTGGTTCGTAGTCCAACGCCCCGACCGGGGGTACAGGTAGCCCACCGTGTCCGGTGGGGTCGATCGGCTTCGGGTTCGGCGGGCGAGACAACACACGGATCGCGCCGGAACTGTCGCTGCTGCTGTCGAGGTGGGCGGGCACGTGGATACGCCCGGCCTTGCGGGGTCGTCCGGCGCGCAGCATCGTGATGCGCCCGTGCGGGTCGGGGTCGGTGGGATCGGTGCGATGCATGAACCGTTGGGCTTCGCGGTACATGCCGGTCCAGGTGGCGTCGGTGGCGAGTGCGCGGGCGTGGGCTGGGTCGATGACGCCGTAGCCGGGGACGAAGGGCACCATCTCCCCGGTCAGACCGGCCAGGGTGGGCGCATCGGTCACAACGACGACGGCAGCTTTGGTCGGTACCAGCGCTGTGGAGGGTTTCGCGGGCGCAGCGTCCGGCTTTGCAGCGACGTCAGCATCAATATCGATGTCGGTGACGTCGTCGGCGGGTTCGGGTTCGGGGTGAGGCTTCTGGTTCGCGCGCGCACCGCAGGTGTCTGACCCGCATTGGCACTCCAACTCGGTACGGCCGCGGGTGATGGCCACCAGCGCATCGGCACGTTGTTGACCGGGCAGGCGCGGGTCGTCGGCGCAGAGGTAGTGGTTGATCAGTCCGGTGATCCGGGATTGCAGGTAGCGGGCGTCGCCGAGTCCGAGGGTGGCTGAGATGGCGACCTGCCCGTACGGGGCTTTGGAGAAGCGGACGTCTTGGTAGCGTTCGGCGAACTCTTCCCGCACCTCGGCCGCCGCCAAGGGGTCCAGCGCGATCACCAGTTCATCCAACTTGTCCGAGAGCACCGCATTCGTCGACGCATCGGCCGCCAGGATCAGGGCGGCCTCCTCAGCAGCCGCCCGTTGCTCAGCATCCACGCCGCACACCGCGTGCGCGACCAGCGATGCCCGTGATTCGGACAGATCCCCGGCGAGGAACGCTGCCCGTACTTGCGGGAGGTCTTGCAGCAAAGCGCCGAGGGTCATCCACCGGCCGGCCGTCGCCGGGGGGACGGCGAAATGCAGGGAGACTTCGCGCAGGGCGGCTTTGTCGGGCATGCGTTTGCGATACCGGTCCGAATCGGCGGCCTGCACGCGGTCGAACACTTTGCGGCCCAGGTGGTAGGCGGCCAGGATTTTGCGGGCCATCACCTCGAACTCGATCCGGGTGAACGCCGAAGCTGCTGTGGCCAGGTCGGTTTCACCCGCGTCGGCCAGGGTGGCCTCGCTGGTGTCCCGCCCCGGTTCGAACATGTGTTCACTATCGCATGGGGGTACGACAAGAATTGTTCGGCGGAGTTCGGGGTGTGCACAACTTGTGGTCGCTGACATGAACGGCTCACCAGTGGTCTCGACACGACGCCTCGCCTGGCGGCTCGGAGTCGGCTCGACCAGCGTGACGGGGGCTCGGAGTCGGCTCGATCAGCGTGACCGGGCTCGGAGTCGGCTCGATCAGCGGGACCGGGCTCGGTGTCGGCTCGATCAGCGTGACCGGGCTCGGTGTCGGCTCGATCAGCGGGACCGGGCTCGGAGTCGGCTCGATCAGCGTGGGGGTGGCCGCGTTTTGACCCCGGACCTGGCGCTCCCGTACTCTGGATCGCTGGTGCGTGGCACCTGTTCACCTTGTGTGCGCAGGTAACAGCAGCTCCGGGTCCCCGCTGGTCGCCGGAATCCCTGCCGCCGATGCGCCCGACCAGTAGCAAACGACAACAAGAGTTGAGGACAACTGTGCCCACCTACACCCCGAAGGCCGGTGACATCACGCACGCGTGGCATGTCATCGACGCCACCGACGTGGTGCTCGGCCGCCTCGCCGTGCAGAGCGCGAACCTGCTCCGCGGCAAGCACAAGCCGACCTACGCGCCGCACATCGACGGCGGCGACTTCGTCGTCATCATCAACGCCGAGAAGGTTGTGCTGACCAGCAACAAGGCCGAGCGCAAGCTGAACTACACCCACTCCGGACATCCCGGTGGGCTCAAGTCCCGCACCACAGCCGAGCTCCTCGAGTCGCACCCCGAGCGGGTCGTCGAGAAGGCCATCAAGGGCATGCTGCCCTCGAACAAGCTCGGCCGTGCCATCGCTTCCAAGCTGAAGGTGTACGCCGGCCCGAACCATCCCCACGCGGCCCAGCGCCCCGTCCCCTTCGAGATCAAGCAGGTGGCCCAGTGACCAACGAGAACATCAGCGACGAGGCCGTGGAGGCCGCCGTGGAGAATGCAGCCGAGGCTCAGGCCGAAGCCGGTGACAACACCGCTGCCGCCGAGACCGCCGTCGAGCAGGCCGTGGAGAGCGTCGAGGCTGTGGAAGCCGCTTCCGACGACTACGACACCGCCGCCCCGGCCGCCGAGGTTGTGGCCGATCGCGGACCGGTCGTCATCGACCGCCCGATCCAGACCGTCGGCCGCCGCAAGGAGGCCGTCGTCCGCGTGCGTCTCATGCCCGGCACCGGTCAGTTCAGCCTCAACGGTGGACGTTCGCTCGAGCAGTACTTCCCCAACAAGGTTCACCAGCAGCTGATCAAGGCTCCGCTGGTCACCGTCGAGCGCACCGAGTCCTTCGACATCTACGCCAAGCTCGTCGGCGGCGGCCCCTCGGGCCAGGCCGGCGCGCTGCGGCTCGCGATCGCACGTGCCCTCATCGAGGTCACCCCGGAGGATCGCCCGGCACTGAAGAAGGCCGGCTTCCTCACTCGCGACCCGCGTGCGGTGGAGCGCAAGAAGTACGGCCTGAAGAAGGCCCGCAAGGCGTCGCAGTACTCCAAGCGCTGATCTTGGCACGCCTTTTCGGAACCGACGGCGTCCGGGGCCTGGCCAACGCGGAGCTCACACCCGAGCTCGCGTTGCGCCTGGCCTCGGCCGCCGCGGTCGTTTTCGAGGAAGACTCGCAAGCACCCACCACCCGCCCCCGGGCAGTGGTGGGCCGCGACCCGCGCGCATCCGGCGAGATGCTCGAGGCGGCGGTGTGCGCCGGCCTCGCCGCGACCGGCGTCGACGCCATCCGCGTGGGTGTTGTACCCACGCCTGCGGTGGCCTTCCTGACCGCGGACTACCGCGCCGACTTCGGCGTGATGATCTCCGCCTCGCACAACCCGATGCCCGACAACGGGATCAAGTTCTTCTCCGGCGGCGGACACAAGCTCGACGACGCGGTCGAGGACCGGATCGAGGCCGCCATGGCCGACGAGTTCATCCGGCCCATCGGAGCCGCGGTCGGTCGGATCGTCGACGCGCCGGATGCCGGTGAACGCTACGGCCGTCACCTCGCGGCCGCGATCAAGCAGCCGCTCGACGGGCTGACCCTCGTGGTCGACTGTGCGCACGGCGCCGCATCGACGCTGGGACCGCAGATCTACGAGGCCGCCGGCGCCACCGTCATCGCGATCCACGCCGAACCCGACGGCATCAACATCAACGAGGACTGCGGCTCCACCCACATGGACAAGCTGCAGGCCGCTGTGCTCGAACACGGCGCCGACCTCGGCCTGGCCCACGACGGTGACGCCGACCGCTGCCTCGCCGTGGACTCCACCGGCGCACTCGTCGACGGCGACGTCATCATGGCGATCCTCGCGACCGCGCTGCGCGAGCGAAACCAATTGCGCGACAACGTTCTCGTCGCCACCGTGATGAGCAACCTCGGTCTGCACATCGCGATGCGCGAGTCCGGGATCGAGTTGCGGACCACGGCGGTCGGCGACCGCTACGTGCTCGAGGAACTTCGTCGCGGCGGCTACTCCCTCGGCGGTGAGCAGTCGGGGCACATCGTGATCCCGGAGTTCGGCACCACCGGCGACGGCATCCTGACCGGCTTGCTACTTGCCGAACGCATCGCCGTCACCGGTAAGCGTCTCGCCGATCTCGCGAGTATCGTCACGGTGCTCCCGCAGGAGCTCATCAACGTCCGAGTTGGCGACAAACACGCTGTGGCGCAGTCGCAATCGGTGAAGCAGGCAGTCGTGGCCGCCGAGGTGGAACTCGGCGACACCGGACGGGTTCTGCTCCGTCCGTCGGGCACCGAACAACTCGTGCGGGTGATGGTCGAGGCGGCCAGCGCCGACGCCGCGCACTCGGTTGCGCGTCGGATCGCCGACGTCGTGGAGACCGCAGGCGGATGAGCGCTCCCCAGGCGGTCCTGTTCGACTTCTCCGGCACCCTGTTCCGGTTCGAGGCCCGCGACGACTGGTTCGACGGGCTGCACGACGAGCACGGCGACCCGCTGCACGTCGACACCCAGGCCGAACTGATCCGGAAGATGACGCAGCCGGTCGGCGTTCCCGACACCATCACCGGTGACGACCGAATCGCCTGGGAAAACCGGGATCTCGATCCCGCACAGCATCGCCGCGCCTATCTGGCGATGCTCGGACAGTCGGGTCTCACCGTTCCCGAGCACGCGGTGTCGCTGTACGAGCGGGTCCTCGATCCCGACTCGTGGGTGCCGTTCGACGACACGGTCGCCGTCCTGCAGGGGTTGTCCGCCGCCGGAATCCCGGTGGGCGTCGTCAGCAACATCGCTTTCGATCTGCGCCGGGTGCTACGCAAATACGGAGTGTTCGAACTCGTCAGCACGTACGCGCTGTCCTACGAAGTCGGTGCGATCAAACCGGATTCGGCAATTTTCGAAGCGGCACTCGACGCTATCGGCGTCGAACCGAAACACGCCCTGATGGTCGGCGACAGCGACGTCGCCGACGGTGGTTCCGTCGAACTCGGTTGCGCGTTCGCGCTCGTGCACGACGTCTCGCCGGCGCAGCGGCCGACCGCATTGCTCGATGCCGTGCGCGCGCACGGTATCGAGATCGGCTGAAGCCGCAGTCTCGCTGGTCGTGCGTTCCGCGACTCTCTTCCGCTGCCTGAGGTGCGACGAGCGCAGCGAGGAGCGTCGAAGGCCTGGTGAGCGGACATCGTTGTCTCACCAGGCCTTCGAGGCTCGTCGCTAGCGCTCCTTGCACCTCAGGCAGCGGTTGTTTGTTGCTCGTCGCACCTCAGGCAGCGGTTGTTTGTTGCTCGTCGCACCTCAGGCAGCGGTATGGGATAACCCAGCAATCGCTGAGATCAGAAGTTGCCCTTGGCCGCCCAGCCGCCGTCGACGGGGTAGATCTCGCCGGTGAGGAAATCGCCCTCGCGCATCAGGTAGGCGACCATCGACGCGATCTCCGACGGCCGGCCGAGCCGACGGACGATGTGCGCGTTGGCATTTGCCTGGCGCATCTCCTCGGTGATGTCGGCGAGGATGGGGGTGTCGATGGTGCCGGGGGCGATCGCGTTGATGAGCACGTTGTGCGGACCGTACTCGTAGGCGGCCTGCTTGGTGAGGCCGATGACGCCGCCCTTGGCGGCGGAATACGAAGCGAGATTGGGTAATCCGCGCAGCGCGGCCATCGACGAGATGTTCACGATGCGACCACCGCCGCCCTCGATCATGTTCGGGATCACCGCGCGCATACCGAGCCACACGCCCTTGAGGTCGGTGCCGACGACGTTGTCCCAGGCCTCCTCGGTGAGCCCGACCACCGAGTCCTCGCTGATCATGTTGACCACGCCCGCGACATTGGCCAGGCAATCGACCCGACCGTGCCGGTCGATGATGTCGGCCACCGACGACGCCCAGTCGTCGGCGACCCGGACGTCCAGTCGGATCGCCTCGGCGGAACCCCCGGCCTCGGCGATCTCCTTGAGGGTGACCTCGCAGTCCTGCAGGTCGGCGGCGGCGACGTGCGCGCCGTCGGCGGCGAGGCGGATGGCGGTGGCCTGTCCGATGCCCTGATGGGCTCCGGTGACGATGGCGATCTTTCCGTTGAGAGACATGTGTTCTCGATACCTTTCGTTGACTATGGGTGGTGGACGATCAGGGTTGTTCGGCGAGCAGGTCGGCAAAGCGCTCGATGGCGGCAGCGCGTCGGGTCGGGACGTGTTCGGACGGAACCTGCTGTGGGGGAGGGGAATACGCCTTCAAGTACTGGCGTGCCACGCTGTCACGATGCACCTCGTCGGGTCCGTCGTAGAGACGTGCGGCGCGAGCGGCCCGATACATGAACTCCAATGGCAGGTCGGCGCTGTAGCCGAGGGAACCGTGGACCTGGACCGCGCGATCGATGACGTCGTGCAGGATGCGGGCGCCGAAGAACTTGATGAGGGCGATGTCCTTGCGTGCGTTGGACGTACCCTCTTCGTCGATGCGCCACGCGGCGTGCAGGGTCATCAGGCGCAGGGCCTGAATCTCGGCGGCCGAATCAGCGATCCAGTTGCGGACCGTCTGCTTGTCGGCGAGCACCGAGCCATGCGCCGATCGGTAGGTTGCGCGCTCGCACATCATGTCGAAGGCACGGCAGGCTTGGCCGATCCAGCGCATGCAGTGGTGAATCCGGCCCGGCCCCAACCGGATCTGCGCCACCACGAAGCCCTCACCGCGGCCACCGAGCATCGCTTCCTGCCCGACCTTCACGTCGCGCAGGCGCACCTCACAGTGGGAGCCGTACGTGTTGTCGCGGGGACGCGGATTCTCGATCGAACCGATGTCGCGGACCACCTCGAGGCCCGGGGCGTCGATCGGGATGATGAACTGCGATGCGCGGCGGTGCCGGTCGGCGTCCGGATCGGTCACCGCCACCACGATCATGAAGTCGGCGGTGCTGGCGTTGCTGATGAACCACTTGTGGCCGTTGAGCGTCCACTGCTCACCGTCCCAGGTGGCGGTGGTGGTGAGATTGGTGGGATCGGCGCCCGCGTTGCCCGGCTCGGTCAGGGCGAAGGCCGAGTACATCTCGCCGGCCAGTAGCGGGTCGAGCCAGCGGCGACGCTGCTCGTCGGTGCCCACCGCGGCCAGGATCTCGGCGTTGCCGGAATCAGGTGCCTGACAGCCGAATACGAGCGGACCGTACGGACTCGCACCCAGGATCTCCTGCATGAGACCCAGCTTCACCTGTCCATAGCCCTGGCCGCCGAGCTCGGGGTCGAGGTGGGCAGCCCAGAGTTCTTGTGCGCGCACCTCCTCCTGCAGTGGGGCAATGGCGCGCAGCAGCGTCGGCCAGTCGAGATCGAGGACCTCGAGTGGGAAGATCTCGGCGCGGACGAAATCCCGCATCCAGTCGAGCTTCTTCTGAAATTCGGGTTCGGTGGAAAAGTCCCAGGCCATTCTGGTGTGCTCCGTTCAGTGAGAAAGAGGTTGGGGGGACGGGTTGGGTTCGATGGATCAGCCGACGATGCGGTGTGCTCGGTCGAAGAGTCCATTGGCGTAGCGGCGCAGCCGTTCTCCGACGTCACGACCGGCTGCACCGGCACACGATCGGGCGTAGGTGCCCTCGAGGATCATGCCGATCTTGAAGCACGCCAGGACGGTGTACCAGTCGATCGCGCTGAGGTCGCGGTCGGACTGCGCGGCATACCGCTCGAGCATCGAGGCTCGGCTGGGCAGGTCGCCGGTGGCGCCGAGGGCGCTCTCGTAGAGATCGGACTCGCCGTCGTACTCCGGCCAGATCGCCGACAGCATGCCGACATCGAGCAACGGATCGCCGATGGTGGCCATCTCCCAGTCGACGATCGCGGCCACCTCGGGGCGTTCCATCGCGTACATGACGTTGGCGATGTGGTAGTCGCCGTGCAGGATTCCGGGCCGGCTGGCACCGGGCCGGTTGTCGTCGAGCCACGACGCCAGCTTCCCGACGTCGCCGAACTCCGGTCCTGGGTACCCGGGAGTGTCTGCATAGCGGTCGAATTCGCCGAGCCAGCGCGGGACCTGGCGCTCGAGGAAGCCGTCCGGCCGGCCGAAATCGTCAAGGCCGACATCAGTGTGGTCGACGGCGGCGAGTGCGGCGAGGGCATCGACGAGCGCGAAGCCCATCACGCGACGCCCCGCGGGTGCCGCGGCATACGCGGCCGGCAGGTGCGTCGCCGCGTTGAACCCGTCCACCGGCTCCATCAGATAGAACACCGCGCCGAGGATCTCCTCGTCGGTGCTGCCGGCGATGAATCGAGCGTGCGGCACCGCGGTGTCGGCCAGGGCGGCCAACAGGCGCATCTCGCGTGAAATGGCCGAGTTCGACCCGGGCCTCAGATGCAGCGGGCCGCGCCGCAACACGAACTCGGTGTCACCGCGGGAGAACCGGACCATGATGTTCTGCGTGCCCCCGCCGATGGGGGCCGGATCAGTGATCGCGCCGTCCGGTAAGCCCTCACGCTCCATCCAGTCGCTCAGCGCGGCGAGATCGACGCCGGCGATCGCTTCGCTGGTGGGGGTCGTGGGCATGTCTCCACGCTATGAGCGCACGCCATTGAGTGGAACCGTCGAGTTGAGGTGGCGTTGTGGAGAACTACAAACCGAACCGACGTCACTCACCCGAAAGTTCGAGCACCTGAAAGGCCATCTTCGCCGACAACAGGCTGTCGAGACTGGTCGGATCCTGTCGACAGATCTCTCGGATCCGGCCGAGCCGATAGCGAATCGTGTTCTCGTGCACGTCCAATGCCTGGGCAGTGGCCTGCACCTTGCCGTCGGCTGCGACAAACGCGCGCCACGTCGCCAGCAGGGTGCCGTCGTCATGATCGCGCACGGCCGCGACGTAGGAGTGCGCGAAGTGCAGCGCTTCCTTGACGTGTCCACTGCTGACGACGACGCGGAAGAGTCCCAGGTCGTCGAGGCTGACCACGCGGGTGCCCCAGTCGAATGAGCGTGCGATGGAACCGATGTCGCGCAGTTCGCGATGGGCGTGGGGGAAGTCGGTGGGCACCCGGCAGACACCGGAGATGACGGTTGTGCCGAGCGACAATTGGCCGGCGAGACGATCGGCGATCGTCGAAACGTCGGTGCGGATCGCGTCCACGTCGGGATTGTCGTGGGAGAGGCGCACCATCACGATCACCGCGCCCGGCAGCCGCACTGCGGGTGGCGCGGGGATCGACATCACCGCCGAGAAGGTGCGGGTGACCAGCGACTGAATCGCCGACGCCGACATCTGACCCTGCGCGTCGTCGACCGTGAAGCGCACCAGCACATGCGGATTGGTGAGGTCGATGCCGAACTGCGGACCGCGTCGAACCAGATGTTCCTTGTCTCGGCCGCTGCGCAGGAGGTCGGAGAGGTAGTCGTCGCGGGCCTGACCCTCGGTCTCGATCTGCCGGCGTTCGGAGAGCATCTGCAGCGCGAGCACGGTCGCGCCGCGTTCGGCGATGTTGGCGTCGATCGATTCCAGGCTGCGACCGACCTCGACGATCCCGAGGAAGCCACTCGGTTTGCCCTCGATGACCATGCGGCACATGAGATGCCGACGACCCAAACCCACGGCGAGCTGGGCGGGGACCACGGCCGACGGGGTGTTCACACTCAGCTCGGCGAGCGTCGCCCGTACCGACGCGGTGTTGCGGACCTTGGCGCTGATGATCGGTGGCGCATCCATTCTCAGCGCTTCCGGTGCCGCCCAGGCGAGTACGTCGAAGTCGTTGTTGTAGAGCACCACGGGTTTTGCCGACAGTTCGCTGAGCAGGCCGACGACGCGCCCGATGTTGGCGCCCTCGAGGACCGCGTTGGTCAGCCGTTTGTGGACGTCGGCGAGATAGGCGAGAGTCGAGTTGTTGCGGGCGATCTCGGCAGCCTGGCGCCGAAGCCGGGTGTTGAGCATGGCCTGGCTGATGAACAGCGCCGACAGTCGCGCGAACAACGTCGCGAGCTCGATGTCGTCTGCGGTGAACTCGTGATCGCGGCCGCGGCTGTCGACGAAGATCACGCCGATGACCTCGTCGTCGAACACGAGCGGAACACCGAGCATGGCGCGGACATCCCAGTGCGCCATGGTCCGGTGATGGGGCCGCGGATCGTTGAGGGCGTCGCGGATCACCACCGGCTGGCGGGTGGTGATGACCTCCTGGCTGAAGCGGTCGCCGTCGAACCCGGATTCCTGGCGTTTGACCGCCTGGGTGATGTCACCGGCCTCCTGGCAATAGCCGGCGGCGCCGCGATACCGACCGTTGCCGTGGCGCAGGTAGACCGAGCACCGCGTCACCCCGAGCAGGGCGCACAGCCGTCGGCCCACCAGGGTCAGCAGGTCCTCGAGTTTCGCGTCGGTGATCGCCTCGGTGGTGACCTGGGCGAACGCCGCGATGACCTCGCGCTCCCGGCTGACCAGGGTCGACGGGGGATCAGCGGAGACGGTCATCCTCACCTCGAACGTGAAACGGTGTGCTGCTGATCACACTAGCAGCGGTTTTCAGGCACCGGTGACGGCCTGCGCCTCGAGTACGTGCCCCATGCGTTCCTGTTTGGTCCGCAGGTAGCGCACGTTGTGCGGTGTCGTGACGGTGGGTAGCCCGACGCGTCCCACGATCTCGAGGTCGAAACCGTCGAGCCCGCCGTACTTCGCGGGGTTGTTGGTGATCAGACGCAATCGACGGGCTCCGAGATCGGCGAGAATGGCGGCCCCGACGCCGTAGCTGCGGGAGTCCACCGGCAGGCCCAGCGCGGTGTTGGCGTCGACGGTGTCGAGCCCCTGCTCCTGCAGCGCGTAGGCACGGATCTTGTGTGCGAGCCCGATCCCGCGACCCTCGTGTCCGCGCAGGTAGACCACCGCGCCGCAGCCTTCTTCGGCGATCGCGGCGAGGGCCTGCTCGAGCTGTGACCCGCAGTCGCAGCGCAGGGATCCGAGGATGTCACCGGTGAGGCATTCGCTGTGGACCCGCACCAGGGCTCCGCGGTCGGTGTGGCTGGCTGCGGCGAGGTCGCCCATCACCAACGCGAGGTGCTCGGTGCCGTCGAGTTCGCTGCGGTAGGCGACGGCCCGGAAGTCGCCGAATACCGTCGGCATGGTGGCCGAGGCGACCTGATGCACCAGCGATGTCGATGTACTGCGGTGATGGACCAGGTCGGCGATCCGCAGGACCGGGAGGTCGTGCGCCGCGGCGAAGGCGAGCAGGTCGTCGCCGCACCGCATGGTGCCGTCGTCGGCGACGATCTCACCGATCACGCCGACGTCTCCGACACCGGCCATCGTGACCAGGTCGACGGCCGCCTCGGTGTGGCCGGCGCGGGTGAGGACGCCGCCCTCGCGAGCACGGAGCGGGAAGACGTGACCGGGGCGCCGCAGGTCGGCCGGGCGGGTGGTGGGGTCGGCGAGCGCACGCACGGTGGCCGCCCGATCGGCCGCCGACACTCCGGTACCGGTGTCGACGTGGTCGACGGTGATGGTGAATGCGGTGCCGTGCGCGTCGGTGTTGTGGGTGACCATCTGCGGCAGGTCGAGTGCACGCGCTCGTTCGTCGGTCATGGGTGCGCAGATGATCCCGGTGGTGTGACGCACCATGAACGCCATCGCCTCGTCGGTGACCAACGACGCCGCACCGATCAGGTCGCCCTCGTTCTCGCGGTCGGCGTCGTCGATGACGACGGCGAGACCACCCGCGGCGATGGCTGCGACGGCGTGCGACACGGCCTCGGCGGGCCCGATGGCGGCGGTCATGACGCGATCTCCAGCGCGCGATGTGTACCGAAGATCCGCGCGTGATAGGTCAGCGGGTCGGCGGACGTGTGCCCGGTGGCGACGACATTGCCGAGGGCGATGACGTGATCGCCACCATCGACCAGGGATTCGGATGTGCAGGCGAGCCAGCCCGACGACCCGGTGAGCCGCGGTAGGCCCGCGTCTGCGGTCCAGTCGACGCCGTCGAACTTGTCGGCGCCCTTGCGGGCGAACTGCAGTGCGACGTCGGCCTGCTGGTGGGCCAGGACATTGACGCCGAACGTGCCTGTCTCGCGGATGATTGCGAGCAGATCGGAGCCGCGGTCCAGGGATACGAGCACCATCGGCGGAGTCATCGACAGTGAGGTGAACGCACTCACCGTGGTGCCGTGCGGTCGTTCGCCGTCGAATGCGGTGACGACGGCGACGGGGGTGCAGACCCGCGACATCACCTCACGGAACTCGGGTACGACGCCATCGGCGATTGGATCGCTCACTGTGAACTCCTGGAAGATCTGTGGGTTGGGGGGCCGTGGCGCCGGCGCGGATGGGCGGCACCGGCGCCACGGTTGCCTGGTGGGCGGTCGGGCGTTACACGCCGACCGGTGTTTTGGCGGTCATCTTGTGCACTTCGGGAACGACCTTCTCGCCGAACAACTTCAGGCTCTTCTCGGCCTCGGCGAGTGGGAGTCCGCCGAAGGAGAACGCCGCGTTGGGCAGGAAGTCGCCGATCAACTCGTGCCGGTGGGCGTACTTCTCGACGATCTGCTCGGGCGTGCCGTAGACGTTGGCCTCCACATACGCGTCGGCCGCAGCTTCCATGCCCGCCTCACGGATCATGTCGGCGCCTGCCTGATAGGTCTCGTAGCCCGGTGTCTCGCGCCAGTGCTTGCCGGCGAAGTCGTAGTGCTTGATCACCGACAGGAAGTACCGGTTGATGTGCTCGTAGGCGAGGCGTCGGGCTTCTTCCTCGTCCTCGTGGCAGATCACGAAGTCCTGGATGACCGGCGGGCCGGGTTCGGTGCCCTGGGCATCGCGGAACAGTTGCTTCCAGCCGTTGATCTGCTCGGCATGCTTCTCGAACGGGAACTGCATGAAGGTCATCATCTGCACGCCCATGTCGGCCACGATCGGCACCGAATCCGGCGACATGGCGGCGGCGAAAAGCCTTCCGTCCCAACTGGTCGTCGGGTTGGGACGCGGGCGGACCTCGACCTCGACCTGCGGGAAGTTCGGTCCCTCACTGGAGACGAGACCGGTGCGGATGCCGCGCATCACGACGTCGGCGCCCTCGTTGAAGCGCGAGCGTGCGTCCTCCATGGGGATGCCGAAGGTCTCGTACTCCATCTTGGCCAGTCCGCGGCCCATGCCGAGAAGCACACGGCCACCCGACATCTGGTCGAGCATGACGGCCTTCTCGACCACCCGCAGCGGATCGTTCCACGGCAGGATGACCGCGCCGAGGCCCAGCTTCACCCGTGAGGTGCGGCCGGCGAGATACGACAGGATCGCGAAGTTGTCGGGGCACATCGAGTAGTCGTCGAAGTGGTGCTCGGCCGACCAGACCGAATCGAATCCGACCTTCTCGGCGAGCACGCCGAGTTCGAGGTCGTGGCGGAAGACCTCTTCGTCGCTGATGTTCTCGTGATAGTTCTGGAAGACCAGAAGAATGCCGACGTCCATGTGGGGCTCCTTGAGGGTTGAGAGGTGAATGTGATTGGGGGAGTTGTGGTCAGGGTGCGAGGAAGACGGCGCGGGTGTGCTCGGTGTCGAGGAACTCCTTGACCGTCTCGATCTTGCCGTCGCGTACCACGAAGACGAAGTGGTAGAGGTTGTTGTAGACGCGACCGTTGGTCATCTCCGAATACGACTCGGTCTCGACCGCGACGCGCTCGCCTTCGGCGGTGAACGCCAACGGGGTGAGCCGGATGGCACCGGTGGTGGTGGCGGTGGACAAGCTCGACAGCATCTCGCCGAACGCCTGCTTGTCCTTGGTGCCGGAGATCCCGTCGATGGTGCCGCCCACCCACCAGGTCGCGGTGGGGGACAGGTAGGAGAGAATTCCCTCCACATCGCCTGTCGAGAACACCTCCATGAAATCGGCGACGAGCTCCTTGTTCTGCTGCTCGAGACTGACGTTCGCGGTACTGGTTGCCACCGGTTACTCCTTCTGTGGTGTCAGCGAGTGCTGAATTCGTTTGCAGTACAGACGCTATGGAAAAGTGTGGTCTGCGTCACCGGCCGAGTTGGGAGCTGTTGTGGGTTGCCACAACAGGCCTCAGCGCGCACCACCGCTGAAGGAGTTCAGCAGACCGCCGTCGACCGGCACGGTGGCGCCGTACATGTAGGTGGCACCTGCGACATCGACGATGACCTGCGCGATCTCCTCGGGTTTTCCGGTTCGGCCGGCCGGGATGGACGACACGATGCGGGCGCGTGCCCGTTCGGACAGACCCGACGTCATGTCGGTATCCACAAAACCCGGCACGACGAGATTGACCCGGATGTTGCGCGGGGCCAGTTCCGCGGCGAGAACCTGCGTCATGCCGGACAATCCGGCCTTCGCGGATCCGTAGGCCACGTCGCCGGGGAAGCCGCGCAGGCCTACGACTGCACCGACATTGACGATGGCGGAGCCGGATTCGAGAAGCGGGACGGCCGCTCGGGACATCTCGAAAGCGCCGGTGAGATTGGTGGCCAGCACCAGATCCCAGGATTCGCGGGTGAGGTCGTCGATCCGGCCGCCGCGGTGGACGCCGGCGACATTGATCAGCGCGTGCGCGGAACCGTATTCCTCGGCAACGGTTTTCATCGCGCGCCCGACCGAGTCGGAGTCGGTGACGTCGGTCTTGATCTCCATCACCCGCTGCGGATGGGTGAAGGGCGAGGTGGCCACCCCTCTCGCGAGCGAGATGACGTGATCACCCTGTGCGGTCACCCGTTCCACCACCGCGCGGCCGATTCCGCGGGACCCGCCGGTGACGATCCAGACCAGGGGCCGGGTGTTTGCCGGTTGCGTGCTCATGCTTTCAGGAACTCCTGCAGCTCGGTGAGATAGCGGTCGCGGTCCTGCAGGAACGGCGCATGTCCGCAGCCCTCAAAGGTGACGAGCCGTGCGTTCACGGCCAACTCGACGGCGGCCTGCGCGCCGGAGTACGGGACAAAGGCGTCGTCGGTGCCGTGCAGCGACAGGATAGGGGCGGTGATCGCGGCGAGCTCCTTGCGGAGGTCGATGCGCGCGAGGTCGCGCAGGGAGTTGTCGCCGAGGGGTCCCATCTCCATGAACATGCCCCAGATCCAGTTCAGGACATCGTCACTCGGTGGTTCGGAGAACACGGCCTGTGCCACACCGCGGAAGGTGTCGGCCCGATTGGCAGCAGCACTGGCGAGGACCTGCTCGACGTCGTCGACGGTGCCGCCGTGCGGCCAGTCGTCGGTCGCGGTGTAGCGCGGCGACGCGCCGCCGGTGAGGACGAGTCCACCTGCGCGGTCGCCGAGTTTCGCGACGGCAGCAGTCGCCACGGCACCTCCGAACGACCATCCGTTGATCACCGGCGCTTGAAGCGACAGGTGGTCGACCACGGCAACCACGTCGGCGGCGTCGCTGTCGATCGAGACGTCGTCGAAGTCCTTGTCGGACTTACCGCATGCCCGCAGATCGATGAGCACGACCTCGTGGCCGGCGGCGCGCAGTGCCGGCGCGACGGTGTCCCAGCATCGGGTGTTGGCGCCCCAGCCGTGCAACAGGACCACTGCGCGGCCAGTGCCGGTGTGGTGTTCGAAATAGATGCGGCGGTCGTTCTCAACGGCGAGATAGCTCATGGTGTTCTCCTTCTTGATGGGATTCGAGGTCGAGCAGTTCGGCGGTGGACAGATCGTCAAAGATACTGTTGCCGTGCGATTTAGGGGTATGGTCCCGCAGGCTTCGGGGCAGGAGCGCGGGTGCGTCGGCGAAGACGGGCATGACGTGTTCGGCGAGGAGTTCCATCGACTCGACGACGTGCTCGTGGGCCATGCCGCCGAACTTCATCCAGCAGATCAGGTGATCGAGTCCGGTCTCTTCACGCAGGATCTCGATCTCGCGAACGAGTCCGGCCGGGTCACCGAGGTAGCAGACGCCGCCCTCGCGGAGGCCGTCGAGACTCATCGCTCCCTCGCCGGCGCTGGCGGCGAGTTCGGCGTACCGCTCGTAGCCGACGGCGTCGGAGCCCTGGGGGATCGCCGACATGACGGTGTCGAAATACCAGCGCAACGGCTCGCGAGCACGTTCGACGGCGGTCTGCTCGTCGCGTGCCAGGTGGATCTGCCAGTTCATCGGGAAGTCGATGGCGGTGGGTTCACATCCGTGGTCGAGCAGGGCGCGTTTGGTGCGAACCACAAAGCCGTTGAGTTCGGGCAGCGTCATCAGGGTGGGGGTGACGAGGAGGTTGTGTCCGTCGTCGGCGAGCAGATCGAAGGTCTCCGGCGAGATCGACGCGATGTAGATGGGAGGTGCAGGACGCTGGAGGACGCCGGGGCGGCAGTCGGCCTCGACGATCTGAAAGTGCTTGCCGATGAACGTGTACGGTTCCCCGACCGGTTTGGTCCACAGGCCGCTGATGATCTGCAGCGCCTCGGCGAACACCTCCCGGCTGACGTCGCGACGATCCTGCGCGCCCATGGCCCGGAACTCGTGTGGCTGATAGCCGCGTCCGACTCCGAGGTCGAGGCGGCCGCCCGAGAGCACGTCGACCATCGCGTAGTCCTCGGCGATGCGCACCGGCCAGTTGAAGGTCAGGTTGCTGACCGCGATGCCGATGCGCATGCGTTCGGTGCGCTCGGCGATGGCTGCGGCGGCGATCTGCGGCGACGGCATGGACCCGTAGTCGCTGCCATGGTGTTCGGCGAGCCACACCTCGTGAAAGCCCAGTTCCTCCGCGATCTCGACCTGCGCAAGCATCTCGTCGTAGGCCCGGCGGAAATCGCGGTCGGGGGTCTCGAGCACGTAGAACACGCTGAACTTCATGCCCGATCCCTTCCGTTCTCGATGTGATACCTGACACGTTAGGAATCGGCGGCCGCCACCGGTACCGGCTCCGCTGCGCCGTTTGTGGGTTCCCACAAAGGTGGGTCGGCCGACACCCGCTCACGGAGGGTGCGCTTGTCGAGTTTCCCGACGCTCGTGCGGGGCAATGCGTCGACGACGACGATGTGGTCGGGAATCCACCACCGGGGCAGCCGTTCGCGAAGGTCGGCGTACAGAGCCTCGATGTCGGATGGGGCGTCCCCGGCGCCGACGACGAAGGCGACGGGCCGCTCCTGCCAGCGAGGATGCGTCATCGCCACCACGGCGGCCTCGGCGACCGCCGGATGGGCGAGCAACTGTTCCTCCAATGCGACCGAGCTGATCCACTCACCGCCGCTCTTGATCAGGTCCTTCGCCCGGTCGACGATCTCGAGGTAGCCGCGGGAGTCGATGGTGCCGATGTCGCCCGTCCGCAACCAGCCGTCGACGAAGCGATCCGGGTGCGGGTCGCCGAAGTACTCGGTGGCGACCCAGGGCCCGCGGATGAGGACCTCGCCACGGCTGACGCCGTCGTGCGGGGCGTCGGACCCGTCGTCGGCGAGCAGGCGCCACCGCAGTCCGGGCAGTAGGCGCCCCTGTTTACGGATGTAGTCGGCGCGCGCCGCGGAGTCGTCGTCGGCGACCGAGGCGGGCGGTCGAGAGAAGGTGGCCATCGGGGAGATCTCCGTCATTCCCCAGCCCTGGAAGGCCGGCACGCCCAGTCGTTCCTCGATGTCGCGGATCAGCCCGGTGCTCGGTGTCGAGCCGCCGAGTACGAGTGCTCGCAGTGAGGTGAGGTCGATGTGCTCACGAATGGCATGGGCGACGAGGTCGACCGCGACGGTCGGCACCATGCCGGTGTAGGTGACCTGGTGTCTTTCGATGATGGCAGCGATGGCGGCGGGAGCGGGATGCGGACCCGGCAGAACCTGATCGGCGCCGGACATCAACGCCGCGAACGGAACTCCCCAGGCGTTGGCGTGGAACATCGGCACCACGAGCAGCACGCGATCACGCTCGCTGATCGCGTGACCGTCGGCCAGACAAGCGGCAAAGGTGTGGAGGTACAACGATTTGTGGCGATATCCAACGCCTTTCGGCGATCCGGTGGTGCCGGAGGTGTAGCAGAGCGCGGCCAGGTCGTCGTCGCGGCGGGGAACCGGCTGCGTCAGAGGTGGGTTCGTGGCGATCAGGTCCTCGTACTCGCCGTCATCAAGGGAGACCACGGGCATGTCCGGACGGCGCCGTCGCGCCTCCGACAGCAGGTGCTCCAGCGAAGGATCGGCAAAGACGAGCGTGTCGTCGGCGTGGTCGACGATGTAGGCGATCTCGTCGGCCTCGAGGCGGATGTTGATCGTGTGGAGGACCGCGCCGGCGAGCGGGATCGCGAGGTAGAGCTCCAAGTGCCGGTGGTGATTCCAGGCCAGGGTGCCCACCCGGTCGCCCGGGCGGACACCACGTGCGACGAGGGCGGCGGCCAACCGCAGAACCCGGTCGGAGTAGGTGCGGTAGTCATAGCGCATCGTCTCGACACCGTCGACGTGGTCGATGATGAGCTTGTCGCCGAACATCTCTCGCGCCCGAAAGAGAAAGTCGGTGATCACCAGTGGCGCGGCGTCGGTCATGCGAGCACCTCGGCCGGCTCGGGATCGGCGAGCCGGGCGCGAACGCGTGGGATGACCTCGGTGGCAAGGAGTTCGACGCGCGCACTACCGGATTCCACCGACTCACCGGGCAACTGCGCCCAGAAATGGACGTCGACGATCTCCGGTGTGGCACGCAGCAATTCGCTGATCTCGGAGACCGCGGTGTCGGCATCCCACAACGTGTACGACCCGGCCTCGACGAGTTGTGCGGGATCGGTGAACTGGGGGATGGGACCGAACGCACCCATCTCGATGTATTGGTTGATCTGGTAGAGCGCATGCTTGCCGATGCGGGCCCACTCCCGCTCCGGATCGTCGGCGATGATCGCCCACTGGCCCGCGTAGATCCGGGCCTCGGAACGAGGCTTGCCGAGCTTGTCGACCGCCGCGAGATACGACGCGTGGTGTGCGTTCTGGGTGCTCAGGAACCCGTCGCCGATGCGTGCCGCGCGCTCGATGGCGGGATCGGCCATCGCACCCACCAGCAGCGCCGGGACGGATTCCGGCGTCGGCGTCACCGGCAGAGCAGGTTTGCTCAGGCGGCGGCCCGCAAACGGCTCATCCGATCCCGACCAGCAGTTCCGGATGATGTCGACGCCCTCTTCGAGGAGGCTCGGTCGATTACGCAGGCTGCGACCGAAGGCGGCGAACTCCGGCTCCCAATAGCCCTGCCCGACGCCGAGGTCGAACCGGCCGCCGGTCAGTAGCGACAGCGTGGCGGCGTCCTCGGCCAACCGGATCGGGTTGTGCAGGGGCGACACGATCAGATTGGTGCCGATCCGCAGTCGGCTGGTGCGCTCGCCGATCGCCCCGGCGATGACGAACGGCGAGGGCGTGTAGCCGTCGGCCATGAAGTGGTGCTCGGTCAGCCACACCGAATCGATTCCCAGCGATTCGGCCCACACCATCTGGTCGAGCGCCTCTCGATACAGGGTGGAGAAGCTTCTCGGTGGGGTGCCGTTGGTGTCGCCGGCCGGATTGCGGAAGTCGTACCAGAGTCCGAAGTGTGTGCTCATGCCACGACTGTGGCCGCGATCACAGGGGGAAGGAAAGGTCCGGGTGCCCTGCGGCTTGTCGGAAAACCCAAATCCGGGAGAGAATGCCCGTGACCGGAACCACAATCGGGGCGTCTGCGTCCAAGTCTTTGGATGCGTGTGGAAGGGGACCGATCAATGAACCGTGTGAAAGTCGACTCCGACGAGGTGTCCGACGTGGCGGCGTTCTATCGGCGCACGTCGCTGGTGGTCGGTGCGGTCTCGCAGGATCTCGCCGCGCACGAGTTCGGCACCTGGGCGCGCGAACACGGTGACCAGATCGACGACGCGCGACGCGCCGACACCACACCGCACCCAGACGCCGAGCTGATGAGAACCCTCGCGGCCCGCTATGCAGCGATGAGCGCCGCCGTCTCCGATCGGTTGGGCCGACAGTCGCAAGCCGCTGCGGAACTGGCGGACGCGCTCACCGCCGGCACCTCGAAGCTGGTCGCCGGTGATGCGGCCGCAGCGGCCATGATCCCTACCGGTGGACAGCCGTGAGGGAGTCTCGTGATTCGCTCGCGGCGTTGCGCGCCGACGCGCGAGCCGGCGTGCACCAGCTGCTCGAGTTCGCGGCCATCGGCCGCACGTTGGGTGTGTCGGTGCCGTCGGATGCCGACATCCATGCACGTCTGGCCACCGCCGACCGATTCGACATCGCGGCGTTGTCGGCGGACAGCCGCAGACTGCTGGCTGCTCACCGCGCGGTGTCCGAGCACCTGCATCGCCTTCCCGAACAGCAGATTCGGCTCGATCGCGGATGGCACGGCTCCACCGCGAACGATGCGATCGTCGCCGTGATCAACCATCAGCGTCGGGCAGAGTCCGATCTCCACGTGTTACGCACCCTCAGCGACGCGACCTCGGCGGCAGCAGCGGGGATCGACCGTCTGCTTCGGACCTTTCTCCTCACCATCGCGCGTGTCGCCGAGCCGACCATCGCCGGATGCCCGGTCGCCGACCTGCCGGGCGCGGTCCTGACCGGTCGGGTACCGCTGGATCTCGTCGTCGCCGACATCGCATCCCGATTCCAGCTGTTCACCACGGCGGCCGACGCGGCGTCTCGCGGAGTGGTGCAGATTCTCGAACTTCTCAACAAGGCGACCGCCGGCCTCGACGACGAGTCCTACCCCGAACCCGCCGGTGGCCGACCCGACGTGGTGCGGACCCGCAGCGACATCACCCATGTCGAGGACCAGACGTTGCCGAGCGTCGAGATCTCTCAGCACGACGTCCCGGTGGGTGACGTTCCAGCGGGCAACAGCGTTCAGGGCAGCAGCGTGCAGAGCGGCGGTGTTCAGGGCGGCACTGTTCCGGGATCGGCCGAGCGAGTGATCGTCGATGGCGAACCCGGCCCGGGTGGGCGGCCCACGCCCGCCGACGTGCCACTGCGGTTGGGTGGTGCGGCAACCACGTCATCGACCAGCCGGCAAGCTCAGCCCGACGCCACTGCCTCAGACGGAGACCTGGCGCTGGCGGGTGATCAGTGAATCTTTCCGACCAGATCGAGCAGGTTGCGCGAGCCGCGACCGCCGAGGTCGCCGCCGCGTCGCGAACCTTCTCGCTCGCGCAGCAGGATCTCGCGAAGGAGTATGCGGCGCAGCGCAGTTCCGATGTGGGGGCACAGGCTGTCCGCGCCGGACTCGAGGAGCAGGCCGACGCCGCGGACGCCCTTCCCGGGATCATGCTGCCCGCCGATGTCGCCGACTCGAGTCCCCATCTGCCACCTGGCGACGCATGACCACATAGGCTGTCTGCTGTGCCAGGCAAGAAGCGCAAGCCATCGCAGTCGCCCGCGCAATTGATGTCGCGCCTGTCGCGGCGGGGCCCGCATCGTGTGCTCCGCGGTGACCTCGGAATCGTCGGGGTGGCGGGCCAAGTGTTCACACCTGACGAGGGCCGTCGGCTGCCCGCGATCGCCTTCGGGCACGGCTGGCTGGCCGGTTCGGCCCGCTACCGCGATCTGATACACCATCTCGCGTCGTGGGGGATCGTGGTCGCCGTCCCAGAAGGCCAAGGTGGTCTCCTCGCCTCCGACGTGGGTCTCGCGGCCGATCTGCGTTCGACGCTCGCGATCGTGTCGAACGTGCCGCTCGGCCTCGGCAAGGTGACCGTCGATCCGGCACGCATCGGCCTCGCCGGGCACGGTTTCGGAGCGTCGGCCGCCGTCATCGCAGCGTCCGACCAGCAGCTCCTCGGTCAGGCGCCACCACCCGTCCGGGGTGTCGCGGCTCTGTTTCCGGCCCCGACAACCGGTGAACTCGTCCCCGCCGCACGTTTGGTCACCGCGCCAGGTGTGATCGTCGCCGGTTCCGGTGAGATCGACACGGTAGGCGTCAACGCGCTGCCGCTCGCCGAGGTCTACGGGCAGGCCAGTGGTGAGGACGACACCTCTGCCGATGTGGTGTTGCGCACGCTGCCCGGCGCCACCGCGCGCGGTCTTCTCGAGCGACGGACGCTGAAATCGCTGATCGGCAGCCACGGCGCCGACCCGAAGACCCACCAGTTTGTACGTGCACTGTGCACCGGATTCTTCCTGCACACCCTCACCGACGACCCTGAGTATCAGGCGTTTGTCGATCCCGACGCGGTGCTGGGGAAATCGGTGGTCGTCGACCTCGCCGACCCCCCGCCCGAGCCCTTGGACAAGGTGTCGAGGCTGCTCGGGGCAAAGCCGCGCAAGCGTCATCCGCTCGCACGTGTCGCCGCGGCCGCTCTCGCACGCCCCGAAGGACCCGCTCGGTCGGCCTGATCCACCCGCCGCACAGGTACCCTGACTACCTATGTGTGGAATCGTCGGATACGTGGGGCAGCGCGACGCCCTGGACATCGTCGTCGAAGCGCTGCGGCGAATGGAATACCGGGGCTACGACTCGGCCGGAGTGGCCATCCTCGATGGTCAGGGCCATACGGCGATCCAGAAGCGGGCCGGCCGGCTGGAGAACCTCGACAAGCAGATCGCGACCGTGGGACGCGAGTCGCTGACCGGAAGCACCGGGATGGGGCACACGCGGTGGGCGACGCATGGCAAGCCCACCGACCGCAACGCCCATCCCCATGCGAGCAGCGACGGCAAGATCGCCGTGGTCCACAACGGGATCATCGAGAACTACGCGGTGTTGCGTGCCGAACTCGAGGAAACCGGGATCGAGTTCACCTCGGACACCGACACCGAGACCGCGGTGCACCTCATCGAACGCGAGTATGCGACCGGTGCCGCCGCCGGTGACTTCGTCGGCAGTGCCTATGCCGCGCTGCGCCGGTTGGAAGGCGCATTCACGCTGGTCTTCACCCATTCCGATCACCCGGATACCATCGTCGCGGCCCGCCGGTCGACGCCGCTCGTCGTCGGCGTCGGTGATGGCGAGATGTTCGTGGGTTCGGATGTGACCGCGTTCATCGAGCACACCCGCGATGCGGTCGAGCTGGGGCAGGACGAGGTGGTGGTCATCACCGAAGACACCTACGAGATCACCGACTTCGACGGCAACCCGCGCGTCGGCAAGCCGTTCCACATCGATTGGGATCTCGCTGCCGCGGAGAAGAGCGGTTACGACTTCTTCATGCTCAAGGAGATCGCCGAGCAGCCGCGCGCGATCGCCGACACCCTGCTCGGGCACCTCGAGGGCGGTCGAATCGTGCTCGACGAGCAGCGCCTCACCGATCAGGACCTGCGCGACGTCGACAAGGTGTTCGTCGTCGCCTGCGGCACCGCCTATCACGCCGGAATGCTCGCCAAATATGCGATCGAGCACTGGACCCGACTCCCCGTCGAGGTGGAGCTGGCCAGCGAGTTCCGCTACCGCGACCCGGTGCTCGACCGCTCGACGCTGGTCGTCGCGATCTCGCAGTCCGGGGAGACGGCCGACACGCTCGAAGCGGTACGCCACGCCAAGGATCAGAAGGCGCGCGTGCTGGCCATCTGCAACACCAACGGTGCGCAGATCCCCCGCGAATCCGACGCGGTGCTCTACACCCACGCCGGACCGGAGATCGGTGTGGCCTCCACCAAGTGCTTCCTCGCGCAGATCGCGGCCGCCTATCTGGTCGGTCTGGCGCTGGCGCAGGCCCGCGGCACCAAGTACGCCGACGAGGTGGCCCGCGAATTCGCCGCGATGGAGGCGATGACCGACGCGGTGGCCGAAGTGCTCAAGACGATGGAACCGGTCCGTGACCTGGCCCGATCGTTGGCTCACCACAACACGGTGCTGTTCATCGGTCGCCACGTCGGCTACCCGGTGGCGCTCGAGGGCGCACTGAAGCTCAAGGAACTCGCGTACATGCACGCCGAGGGCTTTGCCGCCGGTGAGCTCAAGCACGGTCCGATCGCCCTCATCGAGGACGAGTTGCCCGTCATCACGGTGATGCCGTCGGCGGATGGTCGTGCCGTGCTGCACTCCAAGATGGTCAGCAACATCCGGGAGATCCAGGCCCGCGGCGCGCGAACCATCGTCATCGCCGAACCCGACGACGCTGCCGCGCGGGCCGTCGCCGACGACTTCATCCCGATCCCCAAGGTGCCCACCCTGCTGCAGCCGCTGGTGACCACGGTGCCGTTGCAGGTGTTCGCGGCCAGCGTCGCCCAGGCCCGCGGCTACGACGTCGACAAGCCGCGCAACCTGGCCAAGTCGGTCACCGTCGAATAGATTGCGGCCCAAGGGTTTGCGATGTCGACGCGATACCTGACCGCGGACCAGATCCGGGCGGCCGAGCGGGCCACCGGGAACCTCCTGACCAGTGGCACATTGATGCGCCGTGCGTCGGCGGGTGTCGCGCATGTGGTGGCGGGCGAACTCGACCGGACGGGCGGCTCTTATGGCCGGCGCATCGGCATCGTTGTCGGTGCCGGCGACAACGGTGGCGACGCGCTGTATGCGGGATCGTTCTTGGCGCGGCGTGGAGTGGCTTGCACGGCAGTGCTTCTCGCGCCCGACAAGGCCCATGCCGGTGGGCTTGCAGCGTTCCGGCGGGCCGGCGGGCGGGTGGTCGACGCGTTGTCGCGCGACCTCGATGTGGTGATCGACGGCGTCGTCGGCATCGGTGGTCGAGGGCCGTTGCGTGCCAACGCCGTTGAAGCGTTTGCGGCGGTTGGTTCGCAGGCAACGACGGTGGCCGTCGACCTGCCGTCGGGCGTCGACGCCGACACCGGCGAGGTGCACGACCCCGCCGTGCGTGCGGACATCACCGTGACGTTCGGCGTTGTACGGAACGCGCATCTGTTGGCGGCGACGCAGTGCGGGCGGGTCGAGGTCATCGACATCGGCATCGCCGCAGGTGCCGGCGATGGGGCCGGCCTGTGGTCGTTGTCGGATGACGAGGTCGGTTCTGCGTGGCCGGTTCCCGGGCCGGCCGACGACAAATACACCCAAGGCGTGGTCGGGATCATCGCCGGTTCGCACCGCTATCCTGGCGCGGCGATCCTCTGCAGCGGCGCCGCGGTGACCGCGACGTCGGGCATGACCCGGTATGTCGGGTCGGCGCACGCGGAGGTGGTGTCGCATTTCCCGGAGGTCGTCGCGGCGCCGGAACTCGCCGACGCCGGACGTGTCCAGGCATGGGTGATCGGGCCCGGCGGGGGTACCGATGATGCTGCGCTCGAGGTGTTGCGTGAGGTGTTGGCCACCAATTTGCCGGTGCTTGTCGACGCGGACGGGTTGACGCTGGTCGCCGGGCATCCGGAACTGGTGGAGGGACGCGACGCGCCTACGTTGCTGACCCCGCATGCGGGTGAGTTCGCACGGCTCGCGGGTTCGGAAGTGGGCTCGGATCGGCTCGCCGCAGTCACCGATCTCGCTCGACGCTGGGGTGTGACCGTGCTGCTGAAGGGTCGGATCACGCTGGTCGCCGACCGGGATGGCGGCGTGGCCGGCAACGACGCCGGCGCTTCGTGGGCAGCGACTGCGGGCGCGGGCGACGTGTTGTCCGGGATCGCCGGTGCGTTGCTGGCTGCAGGTCTCGATCCGCAGCTGGCCGGAGCGTGCGCGGCCCGCGTGCATGCCCGCGCCGCACAGCTGGCAAGCCGAGGAGCGCCGATCGGGGCGTCGAACCTGCTCGCCGCGGTACGACCGGCGATCCGGGAGTTGCTCGGTACGGATTGACCGCCACACTCCGGAGTGCTCAGAGCACGACGAGCAGCACGCCCGCGGTGAACAGCACGCCGAAGGCGACGAGGGTGGTTGCGGCTCCTACTTCGGTGGAACTGGGTTGGCGCGACCCGGGTTGGCAGCATTGGCACACCGCAATGCTCAGGGCGGCCACGGACACCACACACCCGATCACGGTGGTGATCACGCCACCGCTGGCCACGGCCCGGAAGCGGTCGTATTGTGCCTGTTCAGCTGGAGTCATGGACCAGTCCGGTGCGGTGAGTGCGGCGCCGGCATCGACCAGGTACGCCAGTAGTCCACCGCCGGCAGCCAGCGCCAGACCGAGAATCGTCACGGCGATGGCCACCCACGTGACGGTCAGGTGAGTTCGCGTGGAGAGCAGGCGGAATCCGGGCGGGCGAACGGGCGAGGACACGCGTGGGTAGGCGTCACTGCTGGGATGCATGCATCCATTGGACATTGCCGCACGCATCCGGCGAATCGGTAGATCTACTCATCCCTCCCACCGGGCCGCAACTTTCGGACGGTGGTGGGCCGCGCAAACATCGATCGAAAGAATGTTTGAATTCCGTCGAGTTTCCCGATCCTTGTCCGCGCGGCACTGTGAACTCCGGCGAACGCATTGAAGAGCACTCGCCGACATCTGGGACAATGGTCGGCGATGACTTCATCTGCCCTGGCTGCGACCGTCGACCTCGACGCGATCGCTCACAACGTCACTGTCCTGCGCCAGACGTCTGGCACCGACGTATTGGCGGTGGTGAAGGCCGACGCGTACGGCCACGGTGCGGTCCCGGTCGCACGGGCAGCTCTGGCGGCGGGCGCGGCCGAGCTCGGCGTCGCCCATATCGACGAGGCACTCGCGCTGCGCGCTGCCGGGATCGACGCCCACATCACCTCGTGGCTCCACACGCCGGGTGCCGATATTGCCGGCGCGATCGACGCGGGGATCGACATCGCGCTGTCGTCACGGCGCCAGCTCGACGCGGTGATTGCCGCGGCACGAGAGTCGGGGCGGGCGGCGACCGTCACGGCCAAGGTCGACACCGGACTCAACCGCAGCGGCGTCGCTTCCGACGAGTGGGACGACTTCGCCGTCGCCCTGGCGAAGGCCGACGCCGAAGGTGCGGTCGCACTGCGAGCCGCGATGTGTCATCTCGTGCGCGGCGATGAGCCCGATCACCCGCTCAACTCGGAGCAAGCCTCGCGTCTCGATGCCGCGGTGGCCGATCTGCGCCGGCTCGGAGCAGGTCCCGAAGTTGTCCATATCGCGAATTCACCTGCGGCGCTGACACGTCCGGACCTCGCGCGCGACCTGGTGCGGCCCGGTATCGCTCTGTACGGCCGAACGCCGGTGCCCGAGCGTGGCGAGTTCGGTCTCATCCCGGCGATGACCGTGTCGGCGGAGATCGCGCTGGTCAAGAACGTTGCTGCGGGGCAAGGGGTCTCGTACAGCCATACATGGATTGCGCCGCGCGACACCGTGGTTGCGGTGGTGCCCGTCGGATACGCCGACGGCGTGCCGCGGCTCTTGTCCGGAAAACTGCGGGTGCGGATCGGGGAGCGCGACTTCGCCGGCGTCGGTCGGGTGTGCATGGACCAGTTCGTCATCGACCTCGGACCCGACGGTGGCGGCGTCGCCGAGGGTGACCGCGCCGAGTTGTTCGGGACCGGTGCCGGTGGCGGTCCCACAGCCAGGGAGTGGGCCGATGCCATCGGGACCATCGACTACGAAATCGTGTCCCGCATCGGTAACCGCGTGAACCGGGTGTACGTGGGCGGCCCGAAACAGGCGGAACAGGTGGGGCAGTGACAGTGGACAATTCGCAGCGGATCGGTTGGCTGGCCGGTGTCGCCGGGGTGGCCGGCCTCGGTGGCGTCGCCGCGGCGGGTGCAGCCCGTAACCTCGCCCGTAAACGCGTGGCCGGCAAGGTGGATCCGTACGCCGACGTCGATTTCACCACTATCTACGCCGACGCGGCGAGCACGGTGGAGACCGACGATGGTCTCGAACTCGCTGTTCGCACTGTCGATCTCGGTGGGGTGGCCGATGGTGCGACTCCCGAGTTGACCGTGATCTTTGTCCATGGATTCAGTCTGCGGATGGCATCGTGGCATTTTCAGCGTCTGCAGCTCGCCGAAGAATGGGCCGATCGGGACTACCGCCTGGTCTTCTTCGATCACCGCGGCCACGGCAAGAGCGACCCGGCACCCGACGACACCTGCACCATCGCCCAACTCGGCGACGATGTGGCAGCGGTCATCCGTGCCACCGCACCGGTGGGACATGTTGTGCTGGTTGGACATTCGATGGGTGGCATGTCTCTGATGGGACTTGCGCGCAGGCATTCGCATCTGTTCACCCACGACGGACCGGTGGCCGGAGTGGGCCTGGTCGCGACCGCGTCGCGTGGTGTCACCGAGGCCGGCCTCGGTGAGGGATTGGGCAACCCGATCGTCGACGCGTTCCGGCTGTCGGTGCGTCGCGCGCCGCGTCTCGTACAGGCCGGGCGAGGAGTGACCCGAGCAGCGTTGGAGCCGGTGTTGGTGGCCGCGAGTTTCGGGCCAACCTTCTTCAGCCCCAAGGCTGGTCGGGCGGTGGAGAAGATGATCCAGAACACGCCGATCGACACCATCGTCAACTTCTTGAACGCGCTCGAGACGCACGACGAGACAACCGCCCTTCCGGTCATCGCGCAGGTGCCGACGACGGTGGTCTGCGGAGACCGGGATCGGCTGACGCCGCTGGAGAATTCGGTCCGCATGTACTCGGAGTTCGGATTGGACTCGCGCCTCGTGGTGGTCAAGGGCGCCGGGCATATGGTGCAGATGGAGCAGCCGCGTCTGGTCACCGACGCCGTCGTCGATCTCGTCGATCGTGCACGGGTGGCCCTGCCGGCGCCGCGATCGAAGTGGTGGAAGCGAATTCGCGTATGACCCCCGGCAGTACGAGTCCCGACAGTACAAGTCCCGACCGCCGGTCCAGCGGTGCACGCGCACTGCCGACCGTGACCGACACCGAGGCCTTCGGCAGCGAGATCGCCGCAGAATTGCGCGCAGGTGATCTGGTGATCCTCGACGGGCCGCTCGGTGCCGGGAAGACCGCGCTCGCACGGGGAATCGGTGCCGGGTTGGGCGTGGTCGGCCGGGTCAGTTCGCCGACGTTCATCATCGCCCGCGAGCATCGGCCCGGGGATTCCGGCCGGCCGGGCATGGTGCACGTCGACGCCTATCGACTCGGTGGACTCGACGAACTCGATGCCCTCGACCTCGATACCGATCTCGAGGACACCGTGGTGGTGGTCGAATGGGGTGAGGGCGTCGCGGAGCGGCTCGCCGATCACCACCTGTTGGTGCGGCTGCGGCGAGACCCGGACACCGATGTGCGGCGCGTGGAATGGGAGTGGGTGACCAGTGAGTGACCACAGGGAGGCCGGTGGTCTTGCTGGAACCACCGTGCTCGCCATCGACACGGCGACCGACTCGGTGGTCACCGGAGTGGCGGTTCTGCGACCCGGCGGCACGGTCGACGTGCTGGCCGAGCATGCCGTCGCCGACCATCGGAGACATGCCGAACTGCTGACGACCTTGATGTCGGACTCACTTGACGAGTCGGGGGTCACCCGAGACCAGATCGGTGCGGTCGTCGTCGGCTGCGGGCCGGGACCGTTCACCGGACTGCGCGTGGGCATGGCCACCGGGTCGGCCTTCGCCGACGCGCTCGGCATTCCCGCCTACGGTGTGTGCTCACTGGATGCCGTTGCAGTACAACGTGATCCGCATCAGTCGTCGGTGGTCGTGGTGACCGACGCCCGACGCCGCGAAGTGTATTGGGCGCGCTACCTCGACGGCCTTCGGGTGCAGGGTCCGGAGGTGATGGCACCGTCCGCGGTCCTCGAGGCTCTCGACGGGATCGACGTCGACGTGGCATTCGGCTCGCCCGCCCACGCCGAACTGATCGGGTTGCCTGTGGGTTCGGTGCGGGTGCCGTCGGTGGCCGGACTGGTGCAGACCGCGGCCGACACCATCTGGTCGGCCACACCGCCGGAGCCGCTGGTGCCGCTCTACCTGCGTCGCCCGGACGCCGTGGAACGCAATGTGTCCCAGGCGAACAAGGTCGGTTCATGACCGCCCCGGAAGCGATCATCGACGGACTCACCTATGCCGACATTCCGCGCTGCGCGGCGCTGGAGAAGCAGATGTTCGCCGAGGACTCACCCTGGCCGGCAACGGCATTCCGAGCCGAGCTGAATGCGCCGTACAACACCTACTTCGCCGCGCGCGAGGAGGTCGGCGGGGAGGTCGTCGGGTACGCGGGGATTTCCACCCTCGGCGGACCCGGCGAGTACGAGTGCGAGATCCACACGATCGCCGTGGCACCGGAACGACGCGGGACCGGGTTGGGCCGGGCATTGCTGCAGGCGATGCTGGTGGTCGCCGACGCCTGCGACGCGCCGGTGTACCTCGAGGTGCGGACCGACAACGACGTCGCCATCACGATGTACTCGCGCCACGGCTTCGCCACGTCGGGTATCCGCCGCAACTACTATCAGCCGTCCGGAGCGGACGCGTACACGATGATTCGTCCGCCGGTATCCGGCCGGCCGCTCGATCCGGAGGAGGGACCCGCATGAGCGCCGACCGTGAACTGATCGACCGCGGACTGATCGACCGCGGACTGATCGTGATGGGCGTCGAGAGTTCCTGCGACGAAACGGGTGTCGGGATCGTGCGGTGGACCCCGGCCGACGGTGAAGCGCCCGGCCACGCCACGCTACTCGCCGACGAAGTGGCCTCCAGCGTCGACGAGCACGCGCGGTTCGGTGGTGTGGTCCCGGAGATCGCGTCGCGGGCGCACCTCGAAGCGATCGTGCCGACGATGCAACGGGCAAGGGAGGCAGCAGGTATCGACCGCCCGGATGCGATCGCGGTGACGATCGGCCCGGGGCTGGCGGGTGCGCTGCTCGTGGGAGTGGCCGCAGCCAAGGCGTATGCACTGGCATGGGATGTGCCGCTCTACGCGATGAATCACCTCGGGGGTCACGTCGCGGTGGACACCCTCGAGCACGGGCCGATGCCCGAATGCGTTGCGCTGCTGGTCTCCGGCGGACATACCCACCTGCTTCACGTCACCGATCTCGGCAAGCCGATCGTCGAACTCGGTACAACGGTCGACGACGCGGCGGGCGAGGCATTCGACAAGGTCGCCCGCCTGCTCGGCCTCGGTTTCCCGGGCGGCCCGGCGCTCGATCTCACTGCGCGCGAGGGTGATCCACGTGCGATCGACTTCCCCCGCGGCATGACCGGCCCTCGCGACGCGCGGTACGACTTCTCGTTCAGCGGACTCAAGACCGCGGTCGCCCGGTACGTCGAGAAATGCGATCGAGACGGGGTTGCGCGTCCGGTCGCCGACATCGCCGCGTCGTTCCAGGAAGCCGTCGCCGACGTGCTCACCATGAAGGCGATTCGTGCGTGCACCGATCTCGGCGTCGAGACACTGGTCCTCGGCGGCGGCGCCACGGCCAACTCGCGCATCCGCTCGCTCGCGCAGGAGCGCTGCACCGCGGCCGGCATCACGCTGAGGGTGCCCAAGCCGCGCCTGTGCACCGACAACGGCGTCATGATCGCGACGCTCGGCGCCCATGTCATCGCCGGTGGCGCACAACCGTCGCCACTCACCGTCGCCACCGACCCGGGATTGTCGGTTCAGCTCAGTCAGCTCTGATCTCCGTGCGCGCGTCGCTTCAGGGTTGACACGCGGCCTCGCTAGAACGATCATTCTAGGTACGTGACCAGGTACACCACCCGGAGGTGGCAATCATGTGGATTGCGCTGATCGTCGGAATCGTCATCGGATTGACAGTCGCCATGTCAGCTCGCAGGCTGCTGCTGTGGGCGTTGGCGCGCAAACTCCGACACGGAGTGGCCTGCCTCGCCCAGGGTGACATTGGTCCGCTGGCGGCCGGGTATCACGAGGATGCGGTGCTCTACTTCCATGAGGGTGACCACCGCTGGCGCGGCCGTTACGAGGGCAGGGCTGCCATCGAGGGATTCTTGCTCGACTTCGTGGACGCCGGCCTCGCCGGAGACATCTGCTCCATCGTCGTCGGCGGTGCGCCGCGGTCGATGACCATCGCCATCAGATTCGACGACGCGGCGGTCCTCGACGGCGAGCAGATCTACACCAACCGTTCCGTACTGTGGGCGCGGGCACGCTGGGGCAAGATCGTCGAGCAGCGTGATTTCTACGAAGACAGCCAGCGTCTGATCGAACTGGACCGGCGGCTACCCGTTGGTGGCTGACCGGCCTGACGCCGCGGCCCGGATCATCTGAGGACATCCGCCGGACAGGTCGGCGAGGATCGCTCGCTGGGTGGGACGCGCTGCGCAGTAGCGTGTTTCGCCTTCGGCGGTCAGTTCGGCGAAGACGGATCGACGATCGTTGGCGCACATGCTGCGCTCCACCAATCCGTCCTTCTCCAAGCGGGCCACCACACGCGACAGTGCGCTCTGGCTGAGGTGGACGTTGTCGGCGAGGTCGCTCATCCGCCGCTTGTGATCGCTTGCGGCCCAGAGTAGTTCGAGGACTTCGAATTCGCTCGAAGTCAATCCGTGCCCCGCCTGAAGCTCTCGATCGAGGGCGCACAGCACGCGGTGGTAGCTCACGGAGAGGTCATGCCACGCCGCCGCGAGATCGTCGTGCGTGGCAGCGTCCTTGCTCATGGCCGCATGCTAGCGCCGTCGGACGGTAAATGCAACCGCAATAAATGTAAGCGCAATTAATGTAGAAGCATCTAATGCATGTGCATATAGTTTCCTGCATGGCACACACAACAACCGAAGTGGTCATCAGCGATCGGCAGCGACTGCCGAAGGCGGGGGATGACGCCCCCACACACATCACCAGCGGCTCCGGATGGTCGGGACGAACGTGGCTACTCCTGGTCGTCCTGGCCGGAGCACTGTTCCTCGACGGACTCGACATCTCCATGGTCGGAGTGGCCTTGCCGTCCATCGGTGCGGATCTGGGTATGGCGCAATCGGAACTGCAGTGGATCGTCAGTGCGTACGTGCTCGGATATGGGGGCCTTCTGCTGCTCGGCGGCCGGGCCAGCGACCTCTTCGGCCGCCGTCGTGTGTTCCTCACCGCGCTCGCGGTGTTCGGCGTCGCGTCGGTGGTGAGTGCCGTCGTCGACGTCAACGCGCTCGTCATCGGGTTGCGCTTCGTCAAGGGCATCGCGGCGGCTTTCACGGTTCCGGCCGGTCTGTCGATCATCACGACCACGTTCGCCGAGGGGCCTGCGCGCAACCGCGCACTGTCCATCTACACCGTCTGCGGCGCCAGCGGCTTCTCTCTCGGCCTCGTGTTCGGTGGCCTGCTCACCGAGTTGTCCTGGCGCGCAACCCTGTTGTTCCCCGGGCCGGTGGCATTGCTGCTGCTCTTCGCGGGACTGCGGGTGATCCCGGCCGTCCGACGCAGGCCGGTCGACTGGGCACATTTCGACGTCGCCGGCGCAACGACGAGCACCGCGGCCTTGTTGTTGCTGGTGCTCGGGGTGGTGCGCGCGCCCGAGGTGGGCTGGGCGGCGCCGGCAACCCTTGCGGTGTTCGGTGCGGCCGCAGCGTCGTCGGTCGCCTTCGTCGTCATCGAGCGTCGGCATCGGCATCCGCTGCTGCGACTGGGCATCCTGCGTTCGGTGACCCTCGTCCACGCGAATCTGTCGGGGGCGCTCATGTTCGGCGGGTATGTCGCATTCCAGTTCGTGGTGACCCTCTACCTGCAGGACACGCTCGGCTGGTCGCCGCTCATGATGGCCCTGGGTTTCCTGCCCGCGGGTCTCATCGTGGCCGCCAGTGCCGTCAAGATGGATCGCGTACTCGACCGAGTTCCGACGCCGGTGCTCATGATCGGCGGATTCGCGGCCTTCCTCGGCGGCTACCTCTGGTTCGCGCGGACGGAACCGGGCATGGGCTTTGCCGAGTTCCTCTTGCCCACCATCGTCCTGCTGGGAATCGGGTTCGCGTTGACGTTTCCGTCGGTCAACGCGCAGGGCACGGCCGGGGTGGCCGACGACGAGCAGGGCCTCGCGTCCGGGCTGGTCAACACGAGCGTTCAGGTCGGTGGGGCGGTGATGCTCGCCGTGGTCACTGCGATCCTCACGGCATCGGAGCAACCGGCCGGGTCGGGCGGTCTGCCCGGCGGGATGACGACGGCGATCTGGTTGGTCAGCGCCCTGTCGGTGATCGGATTGGTGGGAGCGCTGGGTGTGTCCTGGCGGACGCGCCGATCCGCTCGAGCGATTCCGCTGCCGGCGAACACTTGATTTGCAGCCGTCGCCCTTGAGTGCTGGCACTCGCATGTATAGAGTGCTAGGTGGCACTGAACAAGCCTCGGCACCCGCGACGACGAGGTTTTTCCAGGGCCATGAACGTGCAGATTCTTTCTCAGTACGAAAGTTGAGGACTCACATCGTGGCGAGCGTGAACATCAAGCCGCTTGAGGACAAGATCCTGGTGCAGGCCGTAGAGGCCGAGACGACCACCGCGTCGGGTCTGGTCATTCCGGACACCGCCAAGGAGAAGCCGCAGGAAGGCACCGTCATCGCGGTCGGCGAGGGTCGGGTGACCGAGCAGGGCAACCGCGTCCCCGTCGACGTCAAGGAAGGTGACACCGTCATCTACAGCAAGTACGGGGGCACCGAGATCAAGTACGCCGGCGAGGAGTACCTGATCCTGTCGGCACGTGACGTGCTGGCTGTCATCGGCAAGTAAGACCCGCGAGAACATCGCGAGTCCCACCCGCCCCGGCGGCCCGTTTCACGGGCGCCGGGGCGGGTGTGTTCGGCCCCTACATTCGTTTCTTCATTTCACGAAAGTGACTCATGCCCAAACAGATTGAATTCGACGAGAACGCGCGGCGCGCGCTCGAGCGCGGCATCAACCAGCTCGCCGACACCGTCAAGGTGACCCTGGGCCCGCGTGGCCGCCACGTCGTCCTCGCCAAGTCCTTCGGTGGCCCCAACGTCACCAACGACGGCGTCACCATCGCCCGCGACATCGACCTCGAGGATCCGTTCGAGAACCTCGGTGCGCAGCTGGTGAAGTCGGTCGCCACCAAGACCAATGACGTCGCCGGTGACGGAACCACCACCGCGACCGTGCTCGCCCAGGCCATGGTTCGGGCGGGTCTGCGCAACGTCGCGGCCGGCGCCAATCCGATCGCGCTCGGTGCGGGCATCGGCAAGGCCGCCGACGCGCTCGGCGAGGCGCTGCTGGCCGCCGCCACCCCGGTCGACGGCGAGAAGGCCATCGGTCAGGTCGCGACCGTGTCGTCACGTGACGAAGAGGTCGGCGAGATGGTCGGCAAGGCGATGACCGTCGTCGGAACCGACGGTGTGGTCACCGTCGAGGAAGGCTCGGGACTGCAGACCGATCTCGAGATCACCGAGGGCGTGCAGTTCGACAAGGGCTTCCTGTCGCCGTACTTCGTCACCGACCCCGACAGCCAGGAAGCGGTCCTCGAGGACACCCTGATCCTGCTGTACCGCGACAAGATCAGCTCGCTGCCCGACTTCCTGCCGCTGTTGGAGAAGGTCGTCGAGGCCGGGAAGTCGCTGCTGATCGTCGCCGAGGACGTCGAGGGCGAGCCGCTGTCGACGCTCGTGGTCAACTCGATCCGCAAGACCATTCGTGCCGTTGCGGTCAAGGCGCCGTTCTTCGGTGACCGCCGTAAGGCGTTCCTGGAAGACCTCGCCGTGGTCACCGGTGCGACCGTGGTGACCTCCGACGTGGGCCTGAGCCTGTCGACGGTGGGACTCGAGGTGTTGGGCTCGGCCCGTCGCGTCGTGGTCACCAAGGACGCCACCACCATCATCGAGGGTGCCGGCACCAAGGAGGCCATCGCCGATCGTGCTGCGCAGCTGCGACGTGAGGTCGAGCAGAGCGATTCCGACTGGGATCGGGAGAAGCTCGCAGAGCGCCTCGCCAAGCTTGCGGGCGGCGTCGCGGTGATCCGCGTCGGTGCAGCCACCGAGACCGCGCTCAAGGAGCGCAAGCACCGCGTCGAAGATGCGGTCGCAGCGGCCAAGGCCGCGGTCGAGGAAGGCATCATTCCCGGTGGCGGTTCGGCGATCGTGCAGGCCGCGGCCGGGCTCGACGCCCTCGCGGCCGAGTTGCCCGACGAAGAGGCCCTCGGTGTGCGCGTTGTTCGCGACGCCGCACGGGCGCCGCTGTTCTGGATCGCCGCCAACGCTGGTCTCGACGGCGCCGTGGTGGTCGAGAAGGTCGCCGCCGCCGACAAGGGGCAGGGCTTCAACGCTGCGACGCTGACCTACGGCGATCTCGTCGCCGAGGGCATCATCGATCCGGTCAAGGTCACCCGGTCCGCGGTGGTCAACGCCGCGTCGGTGGCGCGGATGGTGCTGACCACCGAAACCGCTGTCACCGATCAGCCGGCCGACGCCGGAGCCCACGCCGGGCACGGGCACGCCCACTGACGGTTCCCGCTGGAACGACAATCGGGGGCTCCCGCTCGAGAAGAGCGGGAGCCCCCCGATCCGTCTGTGTTCAGCGGGTCAGCTGGCGATCCGGCGGCCGACGCCACGCTTCATGAGGATGCTGCGTTCGGATTCCGACAGTCCACCCCAGATGCCGTAGGGCTCGGCGACCGCCAATGCGTGCTCGCGGCACTGCGCGATGACAGGGCATTGGTGGCACATCTCCTTGGCGCGCCGCTCACGCTGCGCACGGGCCCGGCCACGCTCGCCGTCGGGATGGAAGAACATCGCCGAGTCGACACCGCGACAGAGACCCTGCATCTGCCAGTCCCAGATATCTGCGTTCGGGCCGGGGAGATGATTGGGCTGGGGCATGGCAGCTACTCCTAGGTCGGTCGTCAATTTCCTAACGCAAGGCACACATTAAGCGGGCCTGAGAAACGCAGTCAATACCGCCAAAACCCCTGCTAACCAGGGTAAAAATCTCGTGTTTGTTAACGGCTGGTTAGGTAAGCGGACCGCGATACCACATCGTTCCGGTACCGGAAACGCCACCCGTGATACCTACGCGGACAGGCACTGTGACCTGCGAATAGTGGTTCTGAGAACGATTCGGAGCGGTCGCAGGGTGATGTTGCACCGTGTGTGGGCGATTGTGTTTGATTTACCCATGCGAAACCTACGGATAATCTGCTGGTGATGTGGCGTTGGAATTAACGTTTGTGACCGTTCGTTAAATTCATGCAAACCCAAATTCAACGTGGTGAGCCAGAACACTTTTCCAGGGGGGAAACATCACATCTGAACTGCGCGGACGGGGCTCCGATGACGGATACGAGAACTGGCGCGATGCCGTACATGCCGGGGGACAGGGCGATGTCGCCGACGCCCTCACCCGCCTGCACCGCATCCAGGCACGACCCGACTGTCCGGACGACCTGCGTTCGCTGTGTTGGAGTACCGCGGCGTCACTGTATCGACAAGCAGGCCGACACGCGGCCGCGACGACGTTGGACGGACGAGCCGCCGGTGCTGCAGTTTCTATGACCGGCGACTCGAATCGCTGGCCGCGTGCGGCCTTGGCCGACGCGCTGATCGGCCTGGCAGCCGACAATCTCGGCCTCCTGCGCTTCGGTGCCTCGCGACGGCTGCTCGACCGCGCACGCGTCGTGCTCGCCGACGTCGGCGCTCGCGACCCCGCACAGTGGAGCGCCGACGACTGGGACGACGGTGGCCGGGGGTGGTTACGCATGCTGTGGGTGCGGTCGGAGCTGGCCATGTACAGCGGCGACGGGCAGACCGCAGTCGAGTTCGCCCAGGATGCGGTCGAGACCGTCGCAGGTGTCGATTCGGGGCCGACTACCCGCCACCGCATCAAGACAGACCTCATCGCCGCAGCAGCCCAGGCGTCGGTCGGAAACAGTACGGGCGCAGCCGAGGTGGCCCGAATCCTTGCCCGCCGGGCAGCCGACGAAGGACTGTTACCTCTGCAGTGGGCCGCGTCGTCGTTGCTCCAGGGTGTCGGCGCGGCGTCGACTACCGAGCGTGACCTGCACGTTCAACTCGAAACCACGCTCCGACGCAAGGGCATGCCGTTCACGTCGGCTAAGGATCGCTAAGGTAAACGAGGGCTTGCCGCGGGTCGATGGCGACTGTAGGTGTGCGGGGGGTCTTATCAGGACCGGTGAGTTCGGTCAACCGACATGTAACACGGGGATTCCTACTGACGATGAAGCTGACAGGTGGTGAGTTGGACGACGCTGTCCGTGCCGCAGGGCAAGGGGACAGGGTCGCGCTCACGTCAGTTCTCGAAAGTGTGCAGGATCCCATTCTGCGCTACTGCCGAGGGCGAATTGGAGTCGGAGAACGCCATTTGTTCTCCGCCGATGACATAGCGCAGGAGGCGTTGATGGCGGTGATGACCGCGTTGCCCAGGTACCAGGACCAGGGTAAGCCGTTCATGGCCTTCGTCTACGGCATCGCGTCGCACAAGGTGGCCGACGCACTGCGAGTGGCGGGGCGGGTGAAGGCCGATCCGGTTGATGCGGTGCCCGAGGTCACCAACGTCACCGGCGGGCCAGAACAGCTCGCACTCGACGCCGACGCCAGCAGACGGATGCGGGCACTGCTCGACATCCTCCCGGAGAAGCAGCGTGAAGTGCTGGTGCTGCGCTTGGTGGTCGGGATGTCCGCCGAGGAAACCGCAGCAGCGGTGGGAAGTACGCCCGGGGCGGTTCGGGTCGCCCAGCACCGGGCATTGGCAAAGCTGAAGAACGAGTTGAACAGGACAGGAGGGTCAAATGAACGACGCGCATGACTGGCGTCATCGCCGGGCGAACACCGGCAATGACCCCCTGCCCGACAATCACGGCGGCCCGACCGGGCCGGTCGACTGGCCCCGCGACGGGGCTGACGGCGAGCCGGTCGACATCTCGCAGGTCGCCTTCGACGACCAGTTCATCGACGCGTTGTCGCGCGACGTACCGGTGGAGACCAGTGACGACGAGGAGTACCAACTCGCCGCGCTGCTGTCGGACTGGCGCCACGGGATCGTGGACCAGCCGGCACCGGAGTTGCCGACAGTCGACGAGGTCGAACGCGCCATCGCCGCCACCGAGCGTGCGAGTCGGGGTAAGCGGATGGTCCGCCATCTCCGCGTGATCTCGGGTGCTGCCGCGATCGTCATCGTGGCTGCCGCAGGTCTCACCGTGCTGTCGGAGGGTTCGCAGCCCGGAGATCCGTTGTGGCCGGTCAAGAAGGTCGTATTTGCACAGGCCGCATCCGAGACCCAAGCCGCTCATGACGTGCGGTCGAATCTCGAGCAGGCCGAAGCGGCGATGGCCATCGGCGACACTTCGGCCGCGGCGAGCTATATCGCCAAGGCGGAGAGCCAGATGGGGCCGATGCGTAAGGGCGACACGCGAGATCAGATGAACGATTGGATCTCCCGTTTGCGTGCGGGCACTGCGAAATCCGCGAGCCCGACCGGCGGTCCGTCGACGACCGGCCCGGGCTCGGTGACCACGTCACCGGGTGATGACTCGGCCACGGTCGATCCGCGTACGCGGACCGGAACCGACGCCCGAACGACTCCTCCGGAATCGACCAATCCGCGCACCGACACCACGACACCGGGGACGACGCCGCCGACAACACCGCGCGGCGACACACCGACCACGACCAACCCGCCCGGACCCGGACCGTCCAACCCGCCGGGACCCGGACCGACGAATCCACCGGAAACGACGCGACCGACGGTCGTCCCGACCACGACCTTCACGACGGCGGTGCCGCTACCACCGCCGTCGTCGACGTTGCAGAGCACGCCGGCCGATGTCCCCGACGAGCCGGTTCCGACGATCACGACGACCACCACCACGGCGGTTCCGTCGCGCTGAGGCTTCTTCCGCCGGCTGAGGGTAGCTCCGGAAGCGCAGGGGCTTCTTCGGGTCAGCGATCCTCGTCGAGGTGATTGCGCGCGTCCGCATACCCGCGGCAGTAGTCCCACGTCACGTAGGCGTCGGGGCGTGGGTCGACGGCGGGCTCGTGTGGACGGACCGTGCCGTCGATCAGGAGCTGAAGAAGGTTGGCGCGCAGCATGTCCCAGTCGTGGTAGTGGTCCTCGTGGCAGTCGTCACAGACCACCACCAGGCCACGGACCCCGCGATGGGCCAGGAGTGCTTCGTAGACGGCGAGATCGGCGAGGTCCTCTTCGACAGCGAGTCGCTCGCTCTCGTCGAGCGGGATGCCCGGCTCCACAGAGTCGAGAGCCGAGGCGGGATCGCTCGGATCGTCGGCAAACGGGTCCGGCGGAAGGCCGGGTGGAAGGTGGTCGCGCACACAACCACCGTAGCCGATGGTGCGGCACGCGCGCCGTATCCCTACACACCACCTGTCTGCGTCGGGCGAACGCTTCCGCGAGCACCGCACCGGGGTGGGCAATACCGATTGGCCAGAGTCGATACCATGGACAGATGACGCATGTTCGTACCGGTGGAGACGATCCCGGCAAGGTCGCGATGCTCGGCCTGACCTTCGATGACGTCCTGTTGCTGCCCTCGGCCTCCGACGTGATCCCGAGCGAGGTGGACACCTCCTCGCGAGTGACCAAGAACATCTCCCTCCGTGTGCCGCTGGTGAGTTCGGCGATGGACACCGTGACCGAGGCGCGGATGGCAATCGCCATGGCCCGCGCGGGCGGTATGGGTGTCCTGCATCGCAATCTGTCGATCGAGGATCAGGCCGGCCAGGTGGAGACGGTGAAGCGGTCGGAGGCCGGGATGGTCACCGACCCGGTCACCTGCTCGCCGACCAACACGCTCGCCGAGGTCGACTCGATGTGTGCGCGGTATCGCATCTCCGGCCTGCCGGTGGTGGACGATCGCGGTGAGCTGGTGGGCATCATCACCAACCGCGACATGCGCTTCGAGGTCGATCAGGATCGTCCGGTTTCCGAAGTGATGACCAAGGCGCCGCTCATCACCGCGCACGAGGGTGTTTCGGCGGAAGCCGCGTTGGGTCTCCTGCGGCGCAACAAGGTGGAGAAGCTGCCGATCGTCGACGGCAACGGCCGGCTGACCGGTCTCATCACCGTCAAGGATTTCGTGAAGACCGAACAGCATCCGCTGGCCACCAAGGACGCCGACGGTCGACTGCTGGTCGGCGCCGCCGTGGGTACCGGCGATCCGCAGTGGGAGCGGGCCATGGCACTGGCCGACGCGGGTGCCGACGTCATCATCGTCGACACCGCACACGCCCACAACCGCCTCGTGCTCGACATGGTCGCCAAACTCAAGGCCGAGGTCGGTGACCGCGTCGACGTCGTGGGCGGCAATGTCGCGACCCGCGAGGCCGCACAGGCTCTCATCGATGCCGGTGCCGACGCGGTGAAAGTCGGTGTCGGACCGGGCTCCATCTGCACCACCCGCGTGGTCGCTGGTGTCGGTGCACCACAGATCACCGCGATCCTCGAAGCCGTCACGGTGTGCAAGCAGGCCGACGTCCCGGTCATCGCCGACGGCGGTCTGCAGTACTCGGGCGACATCGCCAAGGCGCTCGCCGCCGGCGCGTCGACCGCCATGCTCGGCTCGCTGCTGGCCGGTACCGCCGAGGCTCCGGGCGATCTGATCCTGGTGAACGGCAAGCAGTTCAAGAGTTACCGCGGCATGGGTTCGCTGGGTGCGATGCAGGGACGCGGGCAGGGCAAGTCGTATTCGAAGGACCGCTACTTCCAGGACGACGTCCTCAAGGAAGAGAAGCTGGTGCCCGAAGGCATTGAGGGCCGGGTGCCGTTCCGTGGCCCGCTCACGCAGGTCATCCATCAGCTCGTCGGTGGGCTGCGGGCGGCGATGGGATACACCGGGTCGACGTCGATCACCGATCTCCAGCAGGCGCGCTTCGTGCAGATCACCGCGGCCGGCCTCAAGGAGTCGCATCCGCACGACATCACATTGACCGCAGAGGCACCCAACTACTATTCCCGCTGAGTGAAGCGGACAGCAGAAAGGCGCACCGGTGCGTGATCTCGTCGAATTCGGTATGGGCAGAACCGCCCGACGGACCTACGAGCTGGATGACATCAGCATCGTGCCGTCACGGCGAACCCGATCGTCCAAGGATGTGTCGACGGCATGGCAGATCGATGCCTACCGGTTCGAGGCGCCTATCCTGAGCCATCCCACCGACGCGCTCGTCTCCCCGCAGATGGCCGTGGAGCTGGGCAAGCTCGGTGCCCTCGGCGTCATCAACGGCGAGGGTCTGTGGGCTCGGCATCGCGACGTCGACGCCAAGATCGCCGAACTGGTCAAGATCGCGGCCGAGGACCCGGATCCCTATGCGGCCGTGCGGCATCTGCAGAAGTTGCATGCAGCGCCACTGGACAGTGGACTGCTCGCCGAGGCGGTGTCGCAGGTCCGTGAGGCCGGTGTGACCACGGCGGTGCGGGTCAGTCCGCAACATGCGCCCGAGCTGACGCCCGCGTTGTTGGCTGCGGGCGTGGAGATCCTCGTCGTGCACGGCACCATCATCTCGGCCGAGCATGTGGCGCAGGTGGATTCGGAGGGCGCGACGCGAGAACCGTTGAACCTCAAGACCTTCATCGCCGACCTCGACATCCCGGTGATCGCGGGCGGCGTCCACGATCACCGCACCGCATTGCATCTGATGCGGACCGGCGCGGCAGGCGTGATCGTCGGCTACGGTTCGGCCACCGGCGCGACCACGACCGGTGAGGTTCTCGGAATCGGAGTACCCATGGCCACAGCGATCGCCGACGCCGCCGCGGCCCGCCGGGACTACCTCGACGAGACCGGCGGCAGGTACGTCCATGTGATCGCCGACGGCGACATTCACACCTCCGGTGACCTGATCAAGGCGATCGCGTGCGGAGCGGACGCCGCAGTGCTGGGGACGCCGCTGGCCGCGAGTGCGTCGGCCCCTGGTCGTGGCTGGTACTGGCCGTCGGCGGCAGCGCATCCGGATACCCCGCGTGGTGCTTTGCTCCAGGTGGCGATCGATGAGGATCGGCCCACGCTCGACCGGGTGCTCACCGGTCCATCCGACGACCCGTTCGGAGAGTTGAACCTGGTGGGCGCGCTGCGACGGGCCATGGCCAAGGCCGGATACTGCGATCTCAAGGAGTTCCAGAAGGTGGGCCTCTCGGTCCACCGGTGACCCGCGTCACGCTATGTGACAATGTGCGTTAGTATGGTTGCTCATGGCAGCCCCATGTGATTTCGACGTGCTCATCATCGGTTCCGGATTCGGCGGGAGCGTGAGTGCGCTGCGCCTGGTGGAAAAGGGATACCGGGTCGGTGTCATCGAGGCCGGTCGGCGCTTTGAGGACGAGGAATTCGCGAAGACCAGCTGGCGCCTGCACAAGTGGCTGTGGGCGCCGAAGCTGGGCCTCTACGGCATTCAGCGGATACATGCGCTGAAGGACGTCATGATCATGGCGGGTGCGGGCGTAGGTGGCGGGTCGCTCAACTACGCGAACACCCTGTACAAGCCGCCGACCCCGTTCTTCACCGATCCGCAGTGGAACCACATCACCGATTGGGAGGACGAGCTCACTCCCTACTACGACCAGGCACGACGCATGCTGGGTGTGGTGACCAATCCGACCTTCACCGAGTCCGATCGGGTGATGAAAGAGGTCGCCACGGAGATGGGTGTCGCCGACACCTTCACCTCGACGCCGGTCGGCGTGTTCTTCGGTGCCAAGACCGGCCTCGACGGCGAGCCGGGCGAGACCGTGGCCGATCCGTACTTCGGCGGTGTGGGACCGGCGCGCACGGCCTGCACCGAATGCGGCGCGTGCATGACAGGGTGTCGGGTCGGCGCCAAGAACACCCTGATGAAGAACTACCTGGGACTCGCCGAACGTCGTGGGGCCACCATCATCGCGCGCACCACCGTCGACTCGCTCGAGCAGAAGACCGACGGCACATGGTCGGTGGGCACGCACGGGTCGTCGTCATGGGGTCCGCTGGGTCGTCGGGCCCGCGTCTACACCGCGGGGCAGGTGATCGTCGCGGCCGGCACCTTCAATACGCAGCGATTGATGCATCACGCGAAACATACGACGCTGCCGGGGATCTCGGACGCGATGGGCGAGCTGACGAGGACCAACTCGGAGTCGATCCTTGGTGCGATGGCCGGGAAATTCGATCCCGCACACGACTATTCGCGCGGCGTGGCGATCACGTCGTCCTTCCATCCGGAATCCAACACCCACATCGAGCCGGTGCGTTATGGCAAGGGCTCCAACGCGATCGCTTACCTACAGACGGCGCTGACCGACGGCGGATCCCCGGCGAACCGGTTCGGGCAGTTCCTCCGGCAGGTCATCCGGAATCCGTTCTTGCTGGTGCGACTCCTGGTGGTACGCAAGTGGAGCCAACGCACGGTGATCGCACTGGTCATGCAGAACAACAACAACTCGCTGACCACCTTCGTGCGCAAGCGTGGACCGTTGCGCTACATCACGTCCAAGCAAGGCATCGGCGAACCCAATCCGACCTGGATCCCCAAGGGCAACGAGGCCACTCGACGGATCGCGGGCAAGCTGCCGAACGGACTCGCCGGCGGCACGTGGGGAGACATCGTGAACATGCCGCTCACCGCGCACTACCTCGGCGGCTGCGCCATCTCCGACGACCCGAAAGCCGGTGTCATCGACCCGTATCACCGCGTGTGGAACTATCCGACCCTGCACGTCACCGACGGCGCGTCGATCTCGGCGAACCTCGGTGTCAACCCGTCCCTGACGATCTGCGCGCAGGCCGAGCGTGCGATGGCGTTGTGGCCCAACAAGGGCGAGAATGACCAGCGTCCCGCACAGGGCCGTCCGTACGAGCGGATCAGTCCATGCGCTCCCACGGCGCCGGTGGTGCCGGAATCCGCGCCCGGAGCGCTGCGCTTGCCGATTACTCCGGTCGAGCGGATCGTGCACACCAGCTGATCGCATGACCCGCGATTCTGATCCGAAGAGGTCGGTGACTAGCGCTCTGGCCTGCGCGTAAGCGTCCACCACCCCACCGCTCTCTGAGGTGCCCGAGGCGCCGGCCGAGGGATGCCTCGAAGGGCAGGCGAACGGGCCACGTCAGCGAGGCGCCGGACCACTGAAAGTAGGGGAAGGTTTTTCCCCTACTTTCTGCCCCTGCTTGTTGAGTCGTCCGCGAGAAAGTTCGCGGGGAGGACTCCAGGGGTAGGGGACGAGTTTCTTCCCCTATTTTTCGTGGATCATCGTTGCCGCGCCGCGCTCCACGGCCCTCTTCCCGCCTCCACGATCGCCGCCGCAGGCGGCGGGTGGGTCGCTGACTCGAGGAACTCGGTGACCGACCCGCTGACCCGTACGTTCCGCTCCCTGAGGTGCTCGAGGCGCTAGCCGAGAGCCTCGAAGGGCATGGCGAGACAGGGTAATTCGGCGACCAAGCAGCAGCGGTCACCAGGCCTTCGAGGCTCTTCGACTTCGAGACGCTCCCATGCTCGTACCTCGCACGGGGCTCCTCAGCCCGGCGGCTAGCGCTCGTCGCACCTCAGGCAGCGGAGGGAACTCAGTCGGCGGACGATGTGCGGTCAGCCGGTGTGGGGCAGCATGTTCCCTCGGCCAATCAGTCCAAACCGCGTGCGGTGAGCGTGTCGGCGAACCCCTCGGCGGTTCGCAACGCCGCGATCACGATGGGTGCGAACAGGATTCGTGCACCCGGTCGTAGGCCGCGCGCCTGCCGTGCTTCGTCCACCTCGCGGATGATCTCGACCATCATCGGGATGGCCCGGATCGTCAGTGCCAGGGCCATCGCGATGTGGTCGACCGGAACCCCGATGCGGCGCATCGGTTTCAGCACGGCGACGATGGTGTCGAGCATGTCTGTCGTGCGGGTGGTCAACGTGACCACCGCTGCCAACGCCACCGACAAGACCAAAACTCCGCAGACCACTACCGCCCGTTGCCAATCGGTGAACACCCACTGGAAGGCGAAGATGAACAGCGTGATCCACAGCATCGGTCGGAGCTGACGCCACGCGGTGACGGGTCCGAGACCGGCCAACGCGTACACCATGGCCACCGCGACTGCAGCGATCCCCAACGCCGCGGGGGAGCGTACCCACACCGACATCGCGACGATCCCCGCGCCCAGCCCGACCAACTTCACGCCCGGCGGAAGACGATGCAGCAGGGTGTTTCCCGGGCGGTAGACGCCCAACGCGCTCACGACATCATCCGGCGGTAAGCGGCGATCGCGGCGGCGGGCACATCGTCGGCCACCACCCGGCCGTCGTCGAGCACGATGACCCGGTCGAAGTCGTCGACGAGGTCGAGGTCGTGGGTCACCACGATCAGTCGTTCGTCGAGCGTGGTGAACACCTCACGCAACATCCGGCTGTTGCGCAGGTCGAGCAGCGTCGTCGGTTCGTCGGCGACGATGATGCGGGGTTCGGTCACGAAGATCGACGCCAGCGCGAGGAGTTGCTTCTGTCCTCCGGACAACCGTGCGGCCGGATGGTCGGCGTGATCGGCCAGTCCGAAACGGTCGAGGACGGCGCGAGCCCGCTGTGTCCGTTCGGCTTTCGTGAGTTCGGTGCGCCGCAACGACAGTTCGATGTCCTCGATGACGGTCGGCATGATGATCTGCCGGTCGGGGTCGGAGAAGATGAATCCGACCTCGCGTCGGACGCGACGTTTGTGTTTGGCCGCGTCGATCCCGTTGACCGTGACCGTGCCGGTGTCGGGGGTGACGAGAGCGTTGATCATCCGGGCGAGCGTCGACTTGCCGCTGCCGTTGGCGCCGACCATCCCGATGCGTTGTTCGCCCAGCGTGAGTGAAACATCGCTCAGCACAACCCGGTCGTCGTAGGCGTGGGTGACGTCGGCGATCTCGATCATGTGCTGGTGATCAGGGTTCCGGTGGTGAGGGCTTGCGGAGCCGAATCGGTTCGATCAGGCCAGGCCACCCGCGGTGCACCTGGGCGGCCACGAGAGCGGTGATGACCGCCTTGATGACGTCGCCCGCCACATAGGGTCCGTTGGTGGTGATGGCCGCCCACCAGGTCAGGTATCCACGGATCACCAGCCAGGCCACACCGCACGCGTAGATCACCACCAGGCCACCGAGCAGGTTGATGAGAATGCCCCAGGTCACCCGATAGCGCGGTTTGCCGTCGCCCGACGGCGTCGACAGCATGACCGCGGTGAGCACGCCGATGACGATCACCCCGGGCAGGAAGCCCAGGAAGTAGCCGCCGCGGGCGGAGGCGAGCGACGCCTGACCATTGATGCCGCCTGCGAGAATCGGCAGTCCGGCGATCGCCAGCACCATGAAGATTCCCACCGCGAGGGTGCCCTTCTTCGGGCCGAGGATCGCACCGGCGAGCATCACGCCCATCGTCTGCAGCGTGATCGGCACACCGCCCGGCAGATTGATGGCACCCGGCAGTCCGAGCGCGGCGATCAGCGCCGCGAACACCGCTGCCTGCGTGATGTCGGTGACCGACAGGGACCAGGGATTGTGCCGTTTGTGCGGCTGGGTTCCGGAAGAAGCGTTGTCCATGACGATCTCGCAGTATTCCACCTCAAACCCGCGTCGCTGCGCTGGCCCGTCAATGAGATCTCCCGTCGAAACCCGCCGGGCACCCGCGCGCCCAGGCACTGACCGGTTCGCCACTACACTTTCTTCCGTGACGGATTCTGCTGCTCAGGGCTTCTTCGACGGATCGCGGTTCGACGGGCCGCGACCGGTTCTGGTCGTCGACTTCGGCGCGCAATACGCGCAGCTGATCGCACGACGGGTGCGGGAGGCCCGGATCTACTCCGAGGTCATCGCCCACGACGCCGGACTGGCCGACTTCACCGCCAAGGACCCGGTCGCGATCATCCTGTCGGGTGGTCCGGCGTCGGTGTATGCCGACAACGCACCGGGGCTCGACCCGCAGGTCTTCGAGCTCGGCATTCCGGTGTTCGGCATCTGCTACGGATTCCAGTCGATGGCGCGCCAGCTGGGGGGCGAGGTCGCCAACACCGGTGGTCGCGAGTTCGGCCGCACCACGCTCACCTTGAACGGGGAGGGCATTCTGCATCAGGGCCTGTCGGACACCCAGCCGGTGTGGATGAGCCACAACGACGCGGTGCAGGTCGCCCCCGAGGGATTCGTGGTGACCGGCTCGACGCCGGGCGCACCGGTCGCCGCCTTCGAATGCGTGGAACGTCGCATGGCGGGCGTCCAGTACCACCCCGAGGTGCTGCACACCCCGCACGGCCAGCAGATCCTCACCCGATTCCTCTACGAGATCGCCGGACTCGAGGCCACCTGGACCCCGGCCAACATCGCCGACACCCTTATCGACGCGGTGTCCGACCAGATCGGCGACGGCCTCGCCATCTGCGGACTTTCCGGTGGCGTGGATTCGGCGGTGGCCGCAGCCCTCGTACAGCGCGCCATCGGCGACCGGCTCACGTGTGTCTTCGTCGACCACGGACTCCTGCGAGCCGGTGAGCGCGAGCAGGTCCAGCACGACTTCGTCGGCGCCACAGGAGCCAAGCTGGTCACGGTCGACGCGGCAGAGACGTTCCTCGATGAACTCGCCGGCGTCAGCGACCCGGAGACCAAACGCAAGATCATCGGCCGCGAGTTCATCCGGTCCTTCGAGGGCGCGGTGAGCGAGGTTCTGGGCGATCACGCCGACGATGGCCAGAAGGTCGAGTTCCTCGTGCAGGGCACGCTGTACCCGGACGTCGTCGAGTCCGGTGGTGGCAGCGGTGCCGCGAACATCAAGAGCCACCACAACGTCGGCGGACTGCCGGAAGATCTCGAGTTCGACCTCGTCGAACCGCTTCGGCTGCTGTTCAAGGACGAGGTCCGCGCGGTGGGCCGTGAGCTGGGCCTACCCGAGGACATCGTTGCGCGGCAGCCGTTCCCCGGCCCGGGTCTGGCGATCCGCATCGTCGGCGAGGTCACCGCTGACCGGCTCGCCATGTTGCGCAAGGCCGACCTGATCGCCCGCGAAGAACTGACCGCAGCCGGCCTCGACACACAGATCTGGCAGTGTCCGGTGGTCCTGCTCGCCGACGTGCGGAGTGTGGGCGTCCAGGGCGACGGCCGCACCTACGGGCACCCGATCGTGCTGCGCCCGGTGTCGAGCGAGGACGCGATGACCGCCGACTGGACCCGGGTGCCCTTCGAGGTGCTCGAAGTGATCTCCACCCGCATCACCAACGAGGTGCCCGACGTCAACCGCGTCGTCCTCGACGTCACGAGCAAACCCCCGGGCACCATCGAGTGGGAGTGAGGGTTCTGCTCAACGCTGCGATCGCGCACCGGTGACGATCAGGAGCAACCCGACCACCAGCCCGACCCCGACAGCCAGCCAGCCGAGATTCGACGCGTCGGGGAAGGTCGGTCCGTCCGCGATGCCCCACACCGCGACGCCGAGCGCGAGCAGTCCGAAGAGCACCAGCCCTGGCGAACGGTGCCGCTCGATGGCCGACGTCTGATCTGTGTCACTCATCGCACAACCTCCACTTTGCCCATACCGCTGTGGGCGTCGATCGTGAGTACCGGACCGGCGGTGCCGTCACCGCCGCCGTCCAGGCCTTCCGGACAGTGATAGTCGCCGAGTCCGGTGCTGCATTCCGCGCGAACGTTCATGTCGGGGCCCACCTTCACGGTGATCTCGCCCATGCCGCTGCGCAGTTCGACGCTCCGGTCGGAGGTCAGTTCGACCTCGCGCAAGTCCAGCACCATGGCGCCCATGCCGAGCGTGTATTCGGGCTTGATGTCGTTCTCCGTCAACGGTTTCCAATCGCGGTCGCCCACGCCGCCCTCCGGGAAGCCGGAGAACCCGGCGGCGGCTGTTGTGACGACCGTGGCGACGCCGAGGATGATCGCGATCGGTACGAGTCCGGTGCTGTGTCGTCCGGAACTGCGACGTCGAAGACCCGCGTAGATCAGACCGGCACCGACGACGGCCAGCGCGAGGGACAGCACACGTCCGGGGGTGAACCAGTCGATGCCCGCCTGATGGGCGGCGGTCCCGGCTGCCCCCACGATGACTGCGATGCCCAACACGACGAGGGTGAGCGGTGAACGGCGGTCGCGGGGAGGCTCGTAGACCGGCGTCGCCGGCTCGGGAAGATCCCACGCGAAGCTGGCGGCGCCCAACGGATCCCAGGCCGGGGGTGTGGTTGTCGTCGGTTCGAGGACGGCGGTCGGGTTGTCGGTGGTGTCGCTCCGCGGGGCAGGCGTGGGCGGGTGCTCTCCGGGGTTCATCATGGCGCGTGGTATCCATCTCTCGAAGTGGTCGGAAGCACCGAAGTTGGGTGCGGCGGTGTTGGCAGGGGAAGTGAGGGCGCCGGGTTGGGTGTCGACCGACGTTCCCGGCGGCGGGGTGGGAGTGCGGAGGTACAGCAGCCACCAGCCGACGAGCATCAGGATGGCGCCGACCAGGCCACCCGAACCCCAGGTCCGGTTGGGGCCGAAGGACGTGATGACCACGATGGCCAGTACGGCGAACAAGATGAATCGCGGGCCGTGCAGCTTGATCCGCGTCGACGGCCGACGACGCCGCGCGGCAGCCGCGCGCGCCTTGGCCGCACCCGGCATGGCGATCCACGCGGCCAGATACAGCAGCAGTCCGCTGCCGCCGAAGAACGCGGCGACCACAAACGCCACCTTGACCAGCGTCGGGTCCACCCGATAGCGCGCTGCGATGCCGCTGCACACACCCGCGATCGTGCGCGGGTCGTCGGGCCGCACCGGACGCGTCGCCCACAGGTCGGTGACCTGCTGCTGGAGATCCTTGGTGTCCATGACGACCATCGTGGGCCGTGGGAGCCTCCCGATGCATCGGGTATGACCCTGAGTTCTGCCCGGAATCCCGGGATCGGATCCGGGATCGACCCTGATGTCGAACCGGTGCCCGCGTGCCAGTATCGGAAGGGTGAGTGACGTGGAGGTCGACGCTGCGCCGAGACTGGTGCGACGCGACGGTGGGCGGGTGATCGCCGGTGTTGCCGGTGGCATCGCCGACCATCTCGGCGTGGACGCCTTCCGCGTCCGCATCGTGTTCGTGGTGCTGGCGGCACTCGCGGGCGCAGGTGTGGTCGCCTATGGACTGCTCTGGTTCTTCTGCCCGCCCGGCGACGACACGACGCCACCGCCGCCGGGGGTGCGCCGACAGTCGCTTGGCCTGGCGTTGATCGGCCTGGTGGCCATGGCGGTGGTGGGGTTCGCCGCGTCGGGCACCCCGGCCGCCTACTTGGTTCCGTTCGTGTTCATCGCGATCGGCGCCAGCCTGGTATGGCGCGAATTCGACACCTCCCGAACCGCGCCACGCACACCGATACTCACCTGGACCCGGCTGATCGGCGGTGTGGTCCTGGTCATCGGTGGTCTTGTGGTGGTGGTCCTGGCGGGCAACCGTAGCTTCGGTGGGCTCAACACAACGATCCTCGCCGTGGTGGCCACCCTGATCGGTGTGGTGCTGTTGACGGTCCCTCTGTGGATGCGGATGTGGCGCGCGCTCAACGAGGAGCGCGCCGCCCGCATTCGCAACGCCGAGCGTGAGGAGATCGCCTCGCACCTGCACGACTCCGTGCTGCAGACGTTGGCGCTCATCCAGAAGCAGGCCGGCAAGCCGGAGGCGGTCGCCCGTCTGGCGCGCAGCCAGGAAAGAGAGCTGCGTGCATGGCTTTTCGGTGATCCGGCCCATCGCAACGATTCGCTGGCCGCCGCACTGCGCGGAGTCGGCGCGGAAGTTGAGGACGCCTACGGGATCGAGGTCGAGGTGGTGACGGTCGGCGATCTGCGTCCGGAGGAGACCGCCGACGCCAAGCGGTGGGCAGCGTTGGTCGGGGCGACGCGGGAGGCACTGGTCAACGCGGCCAAGCACTCTGGGGAGCGGACGGTCGACGTGTACTGCGAGATCACCGAACCCGAGGTGGAGGTCTTCATCCGCGACCGTGGCGCTGGTTTCGACCCCGACGCGGTCGCCGACGACCGGCAGGGCATCGCGCGGTCGATCCGCGCTCGCATCGAACGCGCCGAGGGAACTGTGCGCATCGATTCGACGCCCGGCCGGGGTACCAACGTGCGGCTGGTGGTGCCACGCCTCGACGCGGGCGTCGAACACGAGAAAGATACGGGTGGACAACCGGATCAGGAGGACGGGCACACACGATGAGCGACGTGGCTGGACAAGTGGAATCCCAAGATCGAGTGTGCGGTGTCTACCTGGTCGACGACCACGCCGTGTTCCGGTCCGGGGTGCGTGCCGAACTGGCGGGTGAGTCGGGTCTGCGGGTGGTCGGGGAAGCGGGCACGGTCGCCGAGGCCGTCGCCGGGATCGCCGCGACGACACCGGATGTGGTGCTCCTCGATGTGCACATGCCGTCCGGCGGCGGTGTCGCCGTGCTGCGCTCCGTCGTCGACGCGATGGGTTCCGACGCCCCGGTCTTCTTGGCACTCAGCGTGTCCGACGCAGCCGAGGATGTGATCGCGACAATCCGTGCGGGCGCCCGCGGCTACGTGACCAAGACGATCAGCGGTGCGGAACTGGCCGACGCGGTACGCCGGGTGGCCGACGGCGACGCGGTCTTCAGTCCGCGTCTCGCCGGCTTCGTGCTGGATTCGTTCACCGGTAAGTCGAGTGCGCCTGAACCGCCGCTGGATCCGGAGTTGGATTCGCTGACCCGACGCGAACTCGAGGTGCTGCGGCTCCTTGCGCGTGGCTATACGTATCGGGAGATCGCCGAAGAGCTGTTCATTTCGATCAAGACGGTGGAAACCCACGCCTCCAACGTGTTACGCAAGACGCAGCAATCCAACCGCAACGCGCTGACCCGCTGGGCGGCGACGAGGCACATCGGCTGAACAGGTCGTCTGCGAGCTCAGCGCACTATGGCGATGATGAGTACCGCCGCGATGGCGAGGAGCACGAAGAAGCCGAAGATGGCGGCCGCGAGTGGCCCGCTCGACGACGACTTCCGAGGTGGCACAGGCGCATACACGCCCGGGTACGACGGTGGTGGCGCCGGCGGATAGGCCCCGCTGGGTGGCAGTGGCGGAGTGTGCGGTGACACGCCGCCGGAAGGTGCAGGCGTCGACATCGTCTGCGCGTAGGCTGCAGCATTGCGGACCGGGGCATTGTGGACCGGTGCGTGTGAGCCGGTGGGTGTGCGGGGTGGCATGGTGCTCGGCGGCAGGGTGTTCGGGGACTGCGCCCAGATCGGAACGCCGCCACCTGGTTTCGCGAGCTTTCCGGTCAGCACCTGCTGCGTGGTCCGGTGGTTGCCGGCGGCCACTCCGGCGAGCAGGTCGCGTGCCTGTTCCATCGTCGGTCGCCGGGTGGGGCTCGGTTCGAGCAGTCTGAGCAGAACCGGCTGCAGCGCACCGGCTTTGGTCATGGGATTGATTCTGGCCCGGGCCACGCGGTGCAGGAGTACCAGCGAGTTCTCGTCGATACCGAACGGCGGCTGCCCCTCGATCATCGTGTACACGGTGGCTCCGAGCGAGTACACGTCCGACGGCTCGCCGGGTTCGGTACCGCGTGCGACCTCCGGGGCGAAGTAGGCCGGCGTGCCGGTGATGACGCCCGCCTGGGTGAGGGTCACGTCGTCCTTGGCGCGGGAGATGCCGAAGTCGGTGATCTTGACCAGTCCGGCGTTGCGTGCGCCGGTGGCGATGAGGATGTTGCCGGGCTTGATGTCGCGGTGCACGATCCCCGCGGCGTGCGCCTCGGCCATCGCGTCGGCCACCTGGGCGCCGATCTGCGCGGCCTCCTGTACATCCAGAGTGGTTGTGGCATGCAGGATCTGGGCGACACTGCGCGATGGGAGGTACTCCATCACCAGCCACGGTTCACCACGGTCGAGGGCGACGTCGTGCATCGCGATGGCGTTGCGGTGGGAGAGCTTCGCGGCGATGCGGCCTTCGCGCATCGCGCGCTGACGGATGTTGTCGGCCGACTCCTCGGTGAGCCCCTCGGTGGAGACGACCTGTTTGACCGCGACCTCGCGGTCGAGGAGCTGGTCGCGCGCCAGCCATACCGTGCCCATTCCGCCGCCGCCGATGCGCGACAGCAGGCGATATCGTCCGGCCACCAGGTACTGCGGACCTGGCATGCGACGATTGGTGGACTCGGTGGACATAGGGCGATGATAGCGGCCGGGCCGGGTGCGCATGCCCTGGCCGGTGTGCCGCGCTTGACAGCGGCGTCGCACGTATGTTCGACTCGCGCTATGCGATGGTCGGATCAGTCGGTCGACGCCGACGACGGCGCATTTCCCGGGTTTGCCCGATCGGGTCTTGTCCGCTCGGTGCAGACACCGGAATTCGAGGGCATCACCTTCCACGAGGTGCTCGCCAAGAGCGCGCTCAATCGTGTTCCGGAGGCGTCGCATCTGCCATTTCACTTCACCGTGAACACTTTTCGGGGTTGTACGCACGCGTGTCGCTACTGCTTCGCGCGACCGACCCATGAGTATCTCGATCTGGATGCCGGTCGAGACTTCGACAGCCAGGTGGTGGTGAAACTGAACGTCGCAGCGGTGCTGCGGCGGGAGTTGCGCCGTCGGTCGTGGACGCGGGAGGTGGTGGCGCTCGGCACCAACACCGACCCCTACCAGCGGGCCGAGGGGCGCTACCGTTTGATGCCCGGGGTGATCACGGCGCTCGCGGAGTCGCGCACCCCGTTCTCGATCCTCACCAAGGGCACCTTGCTGCGCCGCGATCTGCCACTGCTGCGGCAAGCTGCCGGGCAGGTGTCGGTGAGCATCGGCATTTCGCTGGCATTCTTCGACGCCGACCTGCAGAAGCAGATCGAGCCGGGAACGCCGTCGCCCGCGGCGCGGCTCGCCCTCATCCGCGAGGCTGCCGACGCCGGATTCGCCCCGCACGTGATGGTCGCCCCGGTCATCCCGTATCTGACCGATTCGTCGTCGCATCTGGACGAGTTGCTGGGGGCGATCGGTGCGGCGGGAGCGTCCGGGGTGACGGCGTTCCCCATGCATCTGCGCGGCGCGACCAAGCCGTGGTTTCTCGAATGGCTGGCGGCCGAGCATCCGGCGCTGGTCCGCCGATACCGCGGACTGTACGGCCGTGGTGCCTACGTCACGCCGGAGTATTCGTCGTGGTTGCGTGAGCGGATGCGTCCGCTGGTGGTTCGGCACAGTCTGGCCGGTTCCGGCGGCATGCGCGGCGACGCGGCCGACGACGCCGATGCCACTCCGGTGGCGAGGCCCGAGTTGCAGCAGGCTCTGACGCTGTTCTGACGGCTGCGGTTGACGGTTGTCGGTGGCCGGTTCTACGATCGAATTATCGAAAACACGTTCGAGTGATCGATGGCGCGCACCTTCCCGGCTCGCTTGAGTACCACGCTGGATCTGGAGGGTGCAATGGATATGTCGTCGGTGTCGGATCGCTGCCGTCTCAACCGCTGTCTGAGGTGCGAGGAGCACAAGCGACGAGCCTCGAAGACCCGGCGTCGACATCTCACCCTCCTGCAGAAACTAGGGGAAGAAACTCTTCCCCTAGCCTTGGCTTCTTCCCCGGGAATTTTTTCGGGGAAGACACGAGAACCAGGGGACGAAGATTCTTCCCCTACTTTCAGTACGCGGTTGCTCGGCTACTCGACGATGTCGGTCACTGAACTCAAAGGTGCGGCGCAGTGATGAGTGGTACGCCGATTGCGGAGCTCCGCAAACGGATGGCGGCGATGTCCGGCCAACCGGATCAGCATGCGGTGGACGTCGCCGACCCGGTGGAGGGTGCGTTGCCGATGCCCTCGCCGTTGTCGGAAGTTCTGCCGCACAAAGGAATTGCCCGCGGAACGGTCGCCTGTCTGGATGGGATGAACTCGGTGTTGATCGCGGTGATCGCCGAGGTGACCCGCGCCGGTGGTCAGGTGGGGATCGTGGGGCTGCCCCGGCTGGGTCTGTTGTCCGCGGCGGAGATGGGCGCGGATCTGTCGAGAATCGCAACGGTGCCGTTGCCCGGCGCCGACCCCGTCGAGGTGGCGGCGGTTCTGCTCGACGGCATGGACCTGGTGGTGCTGGGCGCCGGTGGTCTCGATGTCGCGCCGTCGCGCAGTCGGGTGGTGATGGGCCGGGCGCGTAAACAGTCGTCGGTTCTGCTCGTGGTGGGTGGTAGGTGGCCGGGTGCGCAGACCCACATCGACACGGAGGTCCTCACCTATCGGCACAGCCCGGGTCTCGCCGACCCTGCCGATATCCGGTGCGGTTTCGGAAGAATCGGTGGGATGCGTTTGCGGATAACGGTTTCCGGACGTTCGCGTCGTCCGGAAACGGTGCTGGCTGATCTGGTGGCACGCCCACAGGGGGTGGAGATGGTGCAGGCCACCACGACACAACACGAACTGGCGGTGGCGAACTGATGCGGGTGCTGGCGCTGTGGTGTCCGGACTGGCCGGCGACGGCTGCTGCGGCCGAGGTCGATCTGCCACCGCAACACCCCATCGCGGTGTTGTCGGCCAACCGCGTGGTCGCCTGTTCGGCATCGGCCCGGACGATGGGCGTGCGTCGTGGCATGCGGAAACGACAGGCGCAGTCCGCATGTCCGGAGATGACGCTGGTGGCCGCGGACGAGAACCGGGACGGGCGGTTCTTCGAACCGGTCGCTGCGGTGGTGGCCGAGATCGTGCCCACCCTGGAAGTGCTGCGCCCGGGGCTCCTGGTGGTGCCCGGTGATCGCGCTGTTCGCTACTTCGGCGGTGAAGGGACCATGGCCGAGGAGGTGGTCGACGCGGTGTCGGCCTGCGGGGTCGAATCCCAGGTCGGTATCGCCGACGAACTGTTCACCGCGGTACTCGCGGCTCGGCGCGGACAGCAAGTCGAGCCGGGCGGGGACGGCCACTACCTCGCGAAGCTGCCCGTCGCGGATCTGGCAGTGGAGCCCAGCCTGAGCGATCCGACCCGGACCGAACTGGTGGATTTGTTGCGGCGCTTGGGAATATCCACCATCGGTGCGTTTGCCGCGTTGTCGGCCACCGACGTCGCATCACGCTTCTCCGCGGATGCGGTGGTTGCGCACCGGCTGGCCAATGCGCAACCGGGACGGGTGCCGTCGGGTCGCCGGGAATCGCTCGACGTGATCATCGAGCATGCCTGTGACCCGCCCGTCGACCGGGTCGATGCCGCGGCCTTCCTCGGTCGGCACCTGGCCGAGAAGTTGCATCGCCGTCTGCTCGATGCGTCGGTGGCCTGTACTCGACTGGCCATTGAGGCGACAACTGAACGTGGACAGCGGCATTCGCGAACCTGGCGATGTGCGCAGCCGTTGACTCCGGATGCGACCGCGGATCGTATCCGATGGCAGTTGGAAGGCTGGCTGACCGGTGGTCGTGGTCGGAGCGCGGCCGACCGGCCTGATTCGCCGATCGCCGCTCTGCGGCTGGAACCGGTGGAACTCGTGGATGCCGGTGCCCTCCAATATGATCTCGGTGGCGGTGACGCGGAGGCCGACGAACGGGCCCGCCGATCCCTGGTGCGCATTCAGGGCATCCTCGGTGGTGATGCGGTCAAGGTTCCGGTGCTCAGCGGGGGCAGGGGACCGGCGGAACGGATCACCATGGTGACCCTGGGAGATGAGCGGGTGCCGAGCCGGGATCCGAACGCGCCGTGGCCTGGTCGGCTCCCGCAACCCGCCCCCGCGGTTCTGGCGGAGACCGAGATTCTCGTGCTGGATGCTGTCGGACAACCGGTTTCGGTGACCGGACGGGGAGCATTCACCGCGGAGCCGGCCACGGTGCGGCTCGTTCGGATCGGCCGGCATCCGGCCGGCCGCGGCGCAGCCTGGGAACTGTGCTGGTGGGCCGGCCCATGGCCGAGCGGAACCGACGAGGCCGGCATCACCGCCCGTGCTCAGGTCCTGCTCGACGATTCCCGGGCGCTGTTGCTCTGCTACCGTTCCGGCGGCTGGGTCGTCGAGGGGGTCTACGAGTAGCCCGCGATCAGGTGGGTCAACTCCGCGACTTGCCCAGTGCGGCATCGGATTCGCCGAACATCAGATACTCCTGATGCAGAACACGCGTCGTCAGTGCGGGTGTCAGGCGCCGTCCGATCTCGGCGATGGTGCCGAGCGTCGAGTTGATGTGTTGGGGTCGTCGGAGGATGCCGTCGAGTACCCGGCTCGCGGCCTTGTCGACGTTCCAGGTGCCCGGCTGATTGTCGTAGGCTTCGGTCGGCGCGATCATCCGGGTTTGCACCAGCGGCAGCCGCACATTGGTGAAGCTCACGTGATCGGACAGGGTTTCGGTCCCGGTGACATCGCTGAACGCCTCCAGCGCAGCCTTTGACGCGGCGTACGCACCGAAGCGGGGCCCGCGAGACTGCACGGCAATCGACGTCACATTGACGATGTGCCCGGACTGCCGCGCGACCATGTGCGGCAGCAATTCCAGGATCAGGTTCACCGCACCGAAGTAGTTCACGGCCATCACGCGTTGGTAGTCGTGCAGCCGGTCCACCGAGTTCAGCGTTGCCCGGCGAATCGAACGGCCCGCGTTGTTCACCAGCACGTCGACGTGATCATGTTCGGCGAGAATCGTTTTGACGAGCGCGTTGACTGCCTCGGAGTCGGTGATGTCGCATTGGTAGGCCACCACCCGGCCCGGTGGAATACCCTTCTTGCTCGCGGTGGCGTTGAGTTCGGCGACCGCGGAATCGAGTTCGTCGGCGCCGCGGGCGACGATGAACACATTGGCCCCACGTGCGACGCACATCCGTGCGGTGGACTTGCCGATGCCGGTGGAGCCGCCGGTGATGAGCACGTTCTTGCCCACAAGTGGTCCGCGCGGGTCGGTGCGGCGGTTGCGGCGCGGGTCGAGGTTCTTGGCCCAGTAGCGCCACAATCGCGGGCCGTAGTCGTCGAGGTCGGGCTGGCAGATGCCGTGCTCGTGCAGGACCGACGCGGTGTGCTCGGATCTAAAGTCGACGGGCAACGACATCGTGTCGAGAATCGCGGGCGGAATGCTCTGCTGGGCGGCCACCAGGTCACGTCCCACTCGCAGCGGACCGACGCCCGACAGCGCGATCGCGGGTTCGACGAAGCGATTCGGGATGACGTTGAATCCCTTGGGCGCGTTCAATCCTGGCGCGATCGCGTTGTACATGTCGGTGATGGTGCGACGCTGCGGATCGCTGAGATGGAAGACGAGTCCACTCCGATCCGGTTCGACGTCGAGGAGCGCCACGATCGCGTTCACGACGTAGTCGACCGGCACCATGTTGATCATGCCCAGGTCCGGCATCGGGAGTCGCAGCGCCGACGGCAGTCGGCCGAGCAGCGCGAGTTGGCCGAAGAAGTAGTACGGCCCGTCGATCTTGTCCATCTCGCCGGTCCGGGAGTCCCCGACCACCACCGACGGGCGAAACACGCGCCAGCGCAGACCTTCTCGTTCCCGGATGACGCGTTCGGCCTCGAACTTGGTGCGGTGATAGGGCGACGGGAATCCTTGGCCGGTGTCGAAGTCGTCCTCGGTGTAGACCCCGCGGTGATCTCCGGCGACGGCGATCGACGAAATGTGATGGCACAAAGCGTCATGTGCGACAGCGAAGTCCGCGACACGCGACGTGCCCTCCACGTTGGCGGCATGCTGGGAGTCGGCGTCGGCTGCCATGTCGTAGATAGCGCCCAGATGCACGACGTGGTCGATGTCGGTGATGCTCGTCGCATCGATTCCGAGGCCGGGGGCGGTGAGATCGCCGACCACGAGTGTGACGCGGTCGGAGCCGGGCAGGTCGGCGAGCATCTCGGTGAATCGCGACTGCGATGCCTCACGAACCAGTGCGTGGATGGTGGCGGTGCTGTCGACGGTCAGTATGCGCTCGATGACGCGGCGGCCGATGAATCCGCTGCCACCGGTGATGAAGTAGTTCGGCATGTGGGGTGTCCATCTCTGTCGAAGCTGGATCTGTCTGTCACTCAGGGTGACACTTACATTGGCCGATGGCAATGTGCCGAAATCATCGACTCTGCCATCAGTCGAGTTATGCTCAAGTCATGTGACTCACGGTCGGGGAGTGGTCGCGAACCCACAGTACGTCGTTCATCGATAAGGGGGTCAGTGATGCGTGGTCGGCGCCAGCCACAGGCCCACGGTTGCGTCGACGAGGGTTTCGCAATGGTGCGACCAGGCACCGGCTCGTCGGCCGGACGTGATGTCGGGGTCGTCGAGGGAGCGCTCGAATTCGGCAAGCGTGTAGACCGTCATGTGCTGGCTCATCGTGATGCGTGCGCTGAGAATGGTGTCCGACAGGGTGGGCAGCGCAGCGAAGAACCCCTGCAGCGCGTCGGTCAGGGCGGTCGACTCGTCGACGGAGGCGTACAGCAGTGGCGTGGTGGCCGGGTTGGCGTCGACGTGCGCGCAGAAGCGAGCGTAATGCGACGGTTCGCCGAGATTGCCGAGGTACTCCATCTCCGGGCGGACCAGGCACCGAATCCAATCGCGAATGGAGGGTCGCGCGGGCAGTCGGTCGAGTTCGCGGAGCCGGCACTCTTCGATCTTCGAGTTGTGATTCCGCAGAATCGCGCTGATCAGGCCAGTTCGGTCGCCGAAATGGTGGCCGACGGCGTAGTTGTTCCGCTGGCCCGCAGCCTTGCTGATCTGCCTGCTGGATACCGCGTCGATGCCGTGCAGTGCGTAGAGACGCTCGGCAGTCGTCCGCAGGAGCGCACGGGTGGCCGCTGTCTGCTCGCTCCGCGTTGCCACCACAAATCACATGATGCCTCATGTTTGGCCGCCGCCTCGTGTGACATGCGCCCGACCTCGCAGGAAGGTACGCCGTGAAACGCAGCCTGGATGACCTGGAGATGCTGGTACGGCACAGCGTCTCGCAGGTGCTCTCCATCCCGCCGAGTGCCTTCGATCCCGCCACGGCGCTCGCCGATTACGGTCTGGATTCGATCGGGATGCTGGACCTGATCGTTCAGCTGGAAGAGGATCTCGGGATCCGGCTGAGGTATCGCGATCGGAACCTACTGCAGACCGTCAATGGGATCGTCGAGCACATCAGGGCGTCTGAGCAGGCCCTCGTCGTGCGATTCGACTCGCTGATTCGGCATCGCCTCTAAGGTGTGTCTCCCTTGCAATCCTAAGTCACTTGACTTATGGATTGGGACGTATCACTATCAAGTGGCGCCGATCACCACGTGGGGGGTGATCGGCCTTCATCACGTCTCACGGGTGGGGTTGATGGGTGAATTGCGCGTCGTGACACCGAGAACGGCACTGCGTTCAGGTTTCGCTGGTGATGGGTGCCAACCAGATGCCGACGAGCGCGTCGACGAAGATATCCACCTGCTCACGAACCTCCAGTGGGGAACCAGCGGTGTCGTTGAGCGTGCGTTCGACGTCGGCGAGCGAGTGCAGCAGCAGGTGCCGGGTGAACGCGCTCCGTGCGTCGAGCACGTCGGTGGGCATCATCGGCAACACGCGGTACAGGCCGGCCACCGTCTCGGCGAGAGGCTTCGAGTCGACGACACCCGCGTGCAGGACGAGTTCGGAGACAGTCGGGTCGGTCGTCACCTGCACGCAGAAGCGCGCGAAATGGCAGGGCACGCCGAGCGCGTACAGGTACTCGACGTGGGGGGCGACCATGCATCGCAGCCAGTCGCGCAGATCGCTGATGTAGCCGAGCGAAGTGAGTGCGGCGCTGCGATATTCGTCGAGTCGCCGATTGTGCACAGTGAGGATTTCCCGGATCAGCTCCACGTGGCTGCCGAAGTGGATGCCGACCGCATAGTTGTTGCCGAGCCCGGCCTCTTTGCTGATCTGGCGATTCGACACCGCGGAGATGCCGTGCTCGGCGTACAGCCGCTCCGCCGCGCACAGCAGGCGCGCTCGTGTTTCGCCCTGGCCGCCGGCCTCGGTCTGCTCATCCGACACAGGGTTCGATGATGCCTCATTTCGTTCGTCCCACAGTCAAGACCACGAAAGGTGGTTTCGGTGCGTAGAAGTTCTTCGGTTCGGACGCGGTGGCGCGCAGGGGTCGTCGCTGTTGCGGCCGGTGTCGTGGTGGTCGCCTCGGGGCTGGGCCCGGCGCGGGTGTCGACCATCGCGTCGGCGGTGCCCACGTGTGCCGGTACACACTTCGTTGCGTCCTGGGCGATGAGCCCGACCGACTCGGTGACGCCGGTCGACGCGTCGGCCGGACCGGTGCCGATGGTGGTGAGCAATCAGACGTTCCGCATGATCGTGACTCCACACCTCGGCGGCGAGGTGCTGCGGGTGCGATTGACCAACCGTTTCGGGTCGTCGCCGATCACGTTCGGTCGGACGACCGTCGCGACCCAACTCCGCGGTGCGCGCGTGAGCACGCCGGTGGCCGTCCACTTCGGCGGCAAGAACTCGGTGACCGTTCCCGCGGGTGCAGATGTGGTCAGTGACCCCGTGGTATTCAGGGTGCGCGCGTTTGTGCCGCTGGCCGTGAGTATTCACGTACCGGGCACGATGGGCCCGCCGACCAAGCATTGGAACGCCAACGCGACGTCGTTCTACACCGGTGCCGGTGCAGGTGATGCGACCGGCCGAACGAGTGCGGCCGGCTACACGTCGACCACCAAGTCGTGGTTCTATGTCAACGCGCTCGATGTGCGAGCTCCGGCGTCAACGAGATCTATTGTGGCCTTTGGGGATTCGATTACCGACGGATTCGTGGGTGCCACCCCGCTGTCGGTGCCCGCCGATCCCAACGCGGCGGACCGGCAGGGGCGCTACCCGGATGGCCTCCAGCGTCGGCTGATCGGGGCGAGCATCCCGATCTCGGTGGTCAACGCGGGCATCGGCAGCAATCGTCTCCTCACGAGTGGCGAACCGCTGCTGCTGGGGCCGCGCGGGTTGTCGAGATTCCGGCGTGACGCTCTCGAACAGAGCGGCGTCGCCGGCGTGCTGCTACTCGAAGGCATCAACGATCTGGGCTTGCCACCGTTCGCGAATGCCGATGGCATGATCGCCGGCTACCGCGACGCGATCGGCCAGGCGCATCGTGCCGGCGTGAAGATCTGGCTGGGCACCATCAAACCCGCCTCGAACGCGCTGGTCGACGGGGTGCTGCTCAATCCGCAGAGTGAACACCATCGGCAGCCGATCAATGCCTGGATCCGTGGGCAGCGATCGGCCGACGGTGTGGTCGACTTCGACGCGGCGACGCGAGATCCGGCGAATCCTTCGGTGCTGCGGCGTGAGTTCGCGAGTCCCGACAACCTGCACCCGAGCCTGGCGGGCTATCGGGCGATGGCCCACGCGGTCGATCTGCCGATGCTCGCCACCGCGTCGTCGCCGCACTGCTGAAGGAAGTGTCATGGTCACTCCCAAGGTGTCTCGTCCGCCGCTGATCGACGACATGCTGCGATTCGCGTTGCATTGGCTGCCGTACGGCGGCGGTAGCGCCGGCGACATCCTGGTGGAGTTCGGCATCTCCGAATGCGAGTTCTTCCGTCGCGTGTTGCGTGTGGTGCGCGAATCGGAGCCGCCGCCGGCGTGCAGTGTGGCCACCTGGCGGCAACTGGGACTGTTGTGCGTGGCGAGAATCGGTCGGGAGCACGACTAGGACCCCATCGTCTATCGAAACTATGTTCGATACACTGGTTGGGTGGGCTGGGATCAAGGTCCTCCGACCTGGTCGGAGATGGAACGGGTACTGTCGGGGCGCGCTCGCGGACATGGGCGTCCGGGGGAGGCGTTCGGCCCCGGTGACAACTCCGGCGACGGTAACGACAGTCCGGCGTGGTCGCGCAAACGTGGGAAATACCAGCCCGACCCGGTGGCCCGCATCGCATCGTCGGTGCCGTATGCCGAGTTGCATGCGCACAGTGCCTACAGCTTTCTCGATGGCGCGTCGATGCCGGAGGAGATGGTCACCGAGGCGCAGCGGCTGGATCTGCGTGCCCTGTCCATCACCGACCACGACGGCTTCTACGGACTCGTCCGCTTTGCCGAGGCAGCAAGGGAATTCGGGATGCCGACGGTGTTCGGCTCCGAATTGTCGCTGGAACCCGACGTCGCCCGGACCGGGCACAACGACCCGCCCGGCGAGCATCTGCTGGTGCTCGCCCGCGACAGCGAGGGATACCGCCGATTGTCGAGGACGATCGCGGCCGCGCACATGGTCGCGGGGGAGAAGGGGTTGCTTCGGTACAACCGCGACGCACTGCCCGCTGCGGCCGGTGGTCACTGGCTGATCCTCAGCGGCTGTCGCAAGGGCGCGGTGCGCCGTGCTCTCGACCGGGGCGGTGCGTCGGCGGCCGAGGCTGCGCTAAGCGATCTGGTGCAACGCTTCGGACGCGATGACGTGGCCGTGGAACTGACCGCGGCCGGGCTGCCCGACGACGACGATCGCAACGCGGTGCTCGCCGGCCTCGCGCGGCGGGTCGGGGTGACGACGGTGGCCACCACCGGCGCGCACTTCGCTGGTCCGCGGCGCCGGAAGCTGGCGATGGCCATGGCGGCAGCGCGTGCGCGCACCGACATCGAGACCATCGCCGGCTGGATGCCGGGTGTCGCGGGTGCGCATCTGCGCAGTGGCGACGAGATGGCCCGTCTGCTCCCGGCCCACCGTGACGCCATCGACAATGCGGTCGGGCTGGCCGCCGACTGCGCCTTCGAACTGGGATTGATCGCGCCGGAGCTACCGCCGTTCGACGTCCCGGACGGACACACCGAGATCAGCTGGCTGCGAGAGATGACGATGACCCGGGCTCGTCGCAGATACGGCACCCCGACCGAGCATCCACAGGCGTATCGGCAGATCGAACACGAACTGGCCATCATCGAGACGCTCACCTTTCCCGGCTACTTCCTCGTCGTCGCCGACATCGTCGACTTCTGCAAGGACAACGACATCCTGTGTCAGGGTCGGGGGAGTGCCGCGAACTCTGCCGTCTGTTACGCACTGGGCATCACCAACGTCGATCCGGTGGCCAACAAGTTGCTGTTCGAACGGTTCCTCTCACCGGAGCGCGACGGGCCTCCCGACATCGACGTCGACATCGAGTCCGACCGTCGTGAAGAGGCCATCCAGTATGTGTACCGGCGCTACGGCCGTGATTTCAGCGCCCAGGTGGCCAATGTCATCACCTATCGGGGTAAATCGGCGATCCGGGACATGGCGCGCGCGCTCGGATATGGCACCGGCCAGCAGGATGCGTGGAGCCGGACGCCACAGGATGCCCCCGACGATGTGACGGAACTGGCCGGTGAGATCCTCGGTATGCCAAGGCATCTGGGCATCCATTCCGGTGGCATGGTGATCTGCGACCGTCCGATCGCCGACGTGTGTCCCACCGAGTGGGCTCGGATGGAGAATCGCAGCGTCCTGCAATGGGACAAGGATGATTGCGCCGCGATCGGGCTGGTGAAATTCGATCTGCTCGGACTGGGCATGCTGTCGGCTCTGCACTATGCGATCGATCTGCTCGCCGAACACAAGGGCATCGAGGTCGATCTTGCCAAGCTGGACCTGACCGAACCCGCCGTGTACGAAATGCTTTGTCGCGCAGACTCTGTCGGGGTGTTTCAGGTGGAGTCACGTGCCCAGATGGCCACGCTCCCGCGGCTGCGTCCACGCACCTTCTACGACCTGGTGGTGGAGGTGGCACTCATCCGCCCCGGCCCCATCCAGGGCGGCTCGGTGCACCCATACATCCGGCGGCGCAACGGACTTGAGAAACCCACCGTCGAGCATCCGTCGATGAACAAGGCGCTCGAGCGCACTCTCGGGGTACCGCTCTTTCAGGAGCAGCTCATGCAGTTGGCGGTCGACGTCGCGGGGTTCGACGCCGCGGGGGCCGACCAGTTGCGTCGGGCGATGGGTTCCAAACGCTCGCCGGAGCGGATGGAACAGCTCCGCAGACGGTTCTACGACGGTATGCGAGAATTACACGGCATCACCGGCGACGTCGCCGACCGCGTCTATGAGAAGATGGCCGCCTTCGCCAATTTCGGCTTCCCGGAGAGTCATTCGCAGAGTTTCGCATCGCTCGTCTTCTATTCGTCGTGGTTCAAGTTGCACCATCCGGCGGCGTTCTGCGCGGCGTTGCTGCGGGCGCAGCCGATGGGGTTCTACTCGCCGCAAACACTGGTCGCCGACGCGCGACGGCACGGCGTGACGGTGCACCGTCCGGACATCAACCTCTCGCTGCCCTACGCGACGCTGGAGAATCAGGGGCTCGAGGTGCGTCTGGGACTCGACGGTGTGCGTGGTGTGGGCACCGAGGTGGCCGAACGCATAGTCGCCGGGCGGACGGCTGGTCCCTACCGCGACATCACCGATGTGTCGCGGCGGGCAGAGCTGACGACGCGGGAGCTCGAAGGGCTGGCCGGTGCAGGTGCTTTCGACGTCTTCGGGGTCAGCAGACGTCAGGCGTTGTGGGAGGCGGGCGCCGCCGCAACGGTGCGCGACGATCAGCTGCCGCTGGCCTCGGCTGCGGCGACGCCCACACTGCCCGGTTTGTCCGATATCGAACTGGCTGCGACCGATGCATGGGCGACCGGGATCACACCGACGTCGTATCCGACCCAGTTCCTACGCCCGCGACTCGCGGCGATGGGAGTGATCGCCGCCGAGAGGCTATTGTCTGTACCGGACGGTTCTCGCGTCGTGGTCGGTGGTGCAGTGACACATCGGCAGCGACCGGCAACCGCTTCGGGTGTCACGTTCATCAATCTCGAGGACGAGACCGGGATGGTCAACGTGGTCTGTTCGGTGGGCCTGTGGGCCAGATATCGTGAGCTGGCGCAGTCCGCGTCGGCGTTACTCGTCCGCGGCAAGGTGCAAAATGCGGAGGGTGCAGTAACTGTGGTTGCAGATCGACTGCAGCGCATGGATCTTCGTGTGGGGACGAGGTCCAGGGATTGGCACTGAAAGGGGAGTTATGCCGCAGCAGGTGGTGGTGACGGTGAAGCCGAACAGCCGCAAGGGGCCGCTGGTGGAGACCGGGCCCGACGGATCGGTCACCATCTACGTCCGCGAACCGGCCCTGGAGGGCCGGGCGAACAAGGCTGTGGCGGAGTTGCTCGCCAAGCACCTCGGCGTACCCAAGACCAAGGTCGCACTGGTGGGCGGCGCAACCGCCCGCACCAAGCGCTTCCGTGTTGGCTGAGTGTCAATCACGCTCTCGATCAACAGAATTCACTCTGGGGTTGCCCGGAGTTCAGATCGCTCCGCGAAAGCCGTGCTGACGCCAGGCCTCGTATATCGCGATGCTCGCCGCGTTGGCGAGGTTGTGGGAGCGGCGTCCGGCCAGCATGGGGATCCGCACGCGATCGGTGATCTCCGGGTCGGCGAGGACCTCGTCGGGTAGGCCGGTGGGTTCGGGGCCGAACAGCAGGACGTCGCCGGGTGCGTAGTCGACATCGGTGTGGAAGCGTTCGGCATGTGCGGTGAAGGCGAACACGCGTTCCGGCTTCAGTGTGGTCCACGCCGTGATCAGATTGGGATGCACTGTCACCGTGGCCATCTCGTGATAGTCGAGCCCGGCCCGCTTGACCTGGGCGTCGGTCATCGTGAATCCGAGCGGCTCGATCAGATGCAGCTCGCACCCGGTGTTGGCGGCCAACCGGATGGCATTGCCCGTGTTCGGCGGGATGCACGGCTGATAGAACATGATGCGGAACAAGCGGGCCATCCTTTGTGTCGAGCGTGTACCGGTGAATCTACGTCTCTCCGCCGGCCGAGATGCGCGGAGCCCTCCTCCCGCTGGCTGAGCCTGGATAAATCTGGGCCCAAAACTTCCGCTGCCTGAGGTGCGACGAGCGCTAGCGAGGAGCCTCGAAGGCCTGGTGACCGTCGCTATCTGGCCGCCCAATTAACCTGTCTCACCACGACCCCTCGAGGCTCGCAAGCTCGCACCTCAGGGAGCGGTAGGAGCCCGCACCGGTAGTGGCTGTCATGCCGCGCGGCCCCGCCGAAGGTTCGACGGGGCCACACGAAGGAGAGAGATGCGGGTGTCAGAAGAGCGTCACTGCCAGGTCCAGATCCACCGACGGTTGCGCGAATCGTAGCGGCGCACCCGGCGACGACGCCGTGCCGGCGGCTGGGGCTGACGGTTGTTGTTCTTCGGCTGGGGAGTCGGCATTGACTGGCCTTTCTCGTTGGGGAGTCCTCGTTGTCGGGAACTCGCTGACACCAACGACTTTGCGCTCTGAAGCTGCCAAGGCCATCGACGCATTCTGGGAGGTCGCTGAGCGTTAGGGGCCAAGCGTGGTGTTCGCCCCGCACAGCACGACACACAGCGTCGAATCCGCTTGTGGCCGAACCTGTCCGGTCATGATCGCGGCGACCGACGAGGCCGTGCCGTGTTCGACGAGGATGCGGTGGTCGCGCCACAGTTGCGCACGTGCGGCGATGATGTCGTCGTCGGTGACGATGACGCTGGACACCTGCCGGTTGCCGGACACCAGATCCCAGCAGATGTCGCCCACCTCGGTGGCGCCGAGGGAATCGGCGGCGACGCTGTCGAGTTCCGTCGGTACCGGCACTCCCGCAGCGAGTGCCTGATGCAGGCACGACGCCCCGACCGGCTCGACCCCGATCACCCGGTCGCCGGGCCGTAGGGCTGCTGTCAGACCCGCGAGCAGCCCGCCGCCGCCGACGCAGGCGACGGTGGTGACCGGACCGTCGAGGTCGTCGGCGATCTCGAGTTCGATGGTGCCGGCACCGGCGACGATGTCGGGAAGGTCGTAGGCATGGAGTCTGAGTGCGCCGCGATCGTCTGCCATCGCGTGCGCGGCCTCGGCGGCCTGCGCATACCGATCGCCGACGAGGTGCACGTCCGCGCCGAGAGCACGCAGCGTGTCGACCTTGACCTGCGGAGCGGTGACGGGCACGACGACCGTGCACGACGCGCCGACCAGCCGCGCCGCCCAGGCCGCCCCGATCGCGGCGTTGCCACCCGAGGCGACCACCACACCGGCCGACGACAGCAAGCCCGATTCGCGGGCAGCGAGAACGGCGTTGAGACTCCCGCGAGCCTTGAAGGATCCGCCGAGCTGCAGATACTCGAGCTTGAACGCCACCTCGACCGAGCCGTTGACGGTCTCCATCGGCGCTCGGAGAATCGGTGTCCGACGCAGCCGGCCCTCGATCCGCAACCGAGCCGCCATCACTGCTCCGAGGTTGACTGCCACCCGTCCGACCATAGTGCTGCGCTCGGGGTGGAAGAATGTCCGGCGTGACTGCGATACGACTCGATGGCAAGACCACCCGCGACGAGATCTTTGCCGATCTGTCCGAACGGGTCGACAAGCTGCGGGCCGCAGGCGTGTTCCCCGGGCTGGGGACGGTCCTGGTCGGCAATGATCCCGGGTCACAGTCGTACGTGAAGGGCAAGCACGCCGACTGCGCGCGGATCGGCGTCGAATCGATCCGCAAGGACCTGCCGGAGGATGCCACCACCGACGAGCTCAACGCGGCGATCGACGAGCTCAACGCCGATCCCACGTGCACCGGATACATCGTGCAGCTGCCACTGCCGCGTCATCTCGATGAGAACGCCGCCCTCGAGCGCATCGATCCCGAGAAGGACGCCGACGGCCTGCACCCCATCAATCTGGGCCGCCTGGTTCTCGGTAAGGAGTCGACGCTGCCGTGCACTCCGCGTGGCGTGATCCACCTGCTGCGCCGCTACGACATCCCGATCGCCGGCGCACGCGTGACGGTCGTCGGCCGCGGAGTGACCATCGGTCGGCCGATCGGTCTGCTACTGACCCGGCGCAGTGAGAATGCGACGGTGACGCTCTGCCATACGGCAACCCGCGACCTGGCCGCCGAGGTGTCGCGGGCCGACATCGTGATCGCCGCGGCAGGTGTCGGCCACCTCATCACCGCCGACATGGTCAAACCGGGTGCCGCAGTGATCGACGTGGGCGTCAGCCGCACCGACGCCGGCCTGGTGGGTGACGTCCACCCCGACGTCTGGGAGGTCGCCGGATTCGTCTCCCCGAATCCCGGTGGCGTGGGACCGCTGACCCGCGCATTCCTCCTCGTCAACGTCGTGGAACGGGCCGAGGCGATCCTCGCCGGGCAGGGGACAGGCCGGCGATGAGCGCCCGGACGGACCCCCGCGTCGAGCAGCTACGGCATGCGCGGCGGATTCGTTCGTATCTCATCCAGATTCCGTACCTGCTCGTCATGGCAGGCGTGGTTGCTGCGGCATTGCTCGTCCTGTTCGACCGCTGGCGGCGAGGGTCTTTTGTCTTCGGCGCAGCATTGCTGGTCGGTGCCGTACTGCGGGCTCTCATCCCGTCGTCGCGGGCCGGATTGCTGCAGGTTCGCGGTAAACCTTTCGACGTCGTGGCCATGGCAAGTGTGGGCGGTCTCATGCTCTGGCTGGCCACGTCGATCGACTCGTTGGGCACGAATTGATTACAATAGATACCTGAGCGTGACCTTGGGGTGTGTTCCGGTCGCGCGACCAGGCATTATCCGCGTGCTGTCGCCGAGTTCGACGACCGACAGGATCCGCGGTGAGCGCAACCGACCACCAGGGGAGCAGTATCACTTCGCCAACGAGCCGAGACCCGAACTTGATCGGCGCATCGACGTCGATGGGCGTCTCTGCGGGTAGTGGCATGATTCACGTCGTCCTGCTCACGCACGACGACGTGGGTCGCAGCGAGGTCGAGTCACGAGTCATCGACGTCGACGAGAGCGACGGCCTCGACACCGCCGGCCGCGTGAACGCCGGCGTCGATCTGATGCTCGCCGCGGCGCGCGACGCGGAACTGCGGGTGGGCCCGATCGGTGTGACCGCCCGGACAGGTAGCCAACGACGCCGCCTGCGCTCACGTGGCAGCGGAAAGCGTCGACAGGTCCGCTTGGTTCCCGAAGAGGAGTCGACGGTGGCCTATCTGTCCGAAACCGGGCAGATCGACCGTTTCGGCTCGGTGGTGGTGGTCGACGCCGGGGACACCGGGATGTCCATGTACACCGTCGACCCTCACAACGGCCGCGTGTCGGGCCTGTCGCGCTCCGAGGTGATGAGCGGTCGGAAACTCGACCGGGCGCTCGCCGACGCGGTGTCTGATGGCGCTGCGGGGACCGAGGTGCCGCGCGGTCGGGTCGGCCGGAGTGCGCTGTTGAGCGCGTGCCGCACGGCCAAAGAGGAAATCGTTTACGGCTCAGCCGAACCCGGGGCGTCGTCGGTGACACTTGCCGACGGCTCAGGGCGACTGTCGTTGTCGGCGTCGACGGTGGAACGTACTGCCACGCCCATGGTCGACAAGGCGCGAAAGGTGTTGGGCAAATACATCTCCGACGCAGCCTTGAACGGGGGCGCGCCCGAGGCGGTCGTCCTCGTCGGTGGTCTGGCGAACCTGCCGGTCATCGAGGGGATGGCCGACGACTCCGGCCTCGAGGTCATCCGGCCGGCGTCGCCAGAGCTGGCCTCGGCGACGGGCGCCGCGCTCCTCGCGCAATACAACCGGGTCGGCGTCGCTCGGCTGGCGTTCATCGGCGGTCGCCGAGATCGCGAATGGCTGTCCACCACACCACTTGCCGTGGCAGGCGCGATTCTCGCAGCTGCCATGATGACGATCTACGCGGTGAGTTCGTCGCTCACCGGAAACAATGTGCCCGAGCCGACGCCGCTACCCGCGACGTCCTCGGTCGTCAGCCGACCCGTGGGGACCTCGATGCCGGCGACCACCGAGCGCACACTGACCACGACCACCACCCTGCCGACGACGTTCGTGCCGGTGCCCCCGCCGACCTACACCCAACCCGGGGTGACCGACCCGCCGGGCTGGGCTACCACCGAGCTGACGCAGACCACCACACAGTCGACCACCACGCGCACGTTGTCGCCGTTCCCGTTGCCCTCGTTGCCATTTCCGCCGAAGAGTACCCCGCCGACCATACCGCCGGGCCTGCTCCCGCCGGGGATTCTGCCCCAGACGACCAAGACGCCGCCCCCTCCGCCGGTGTCGCCGCTGCGTCAGGCGCCGAGTCGATCGGCGACGCCTCCTACCGGGCCGACCACACCGAGTACCACTCCCGCGCGCTGAGCTTCCCTTCCGCCGGCTATGTACGAGCGTCGAGGCCGCCCGCCGCCGCTGCTGGCGCTTTCTATCGCTGCCTGAGGTGCGACGAGCGCTAGCGAGGACCTCGAAGGCCTGGTGACCGTCGCTCCTTGGTCGTCGAAGCACTCTGTCTCACTTGCCCTTCGAGGCTCTCGGCTAGCGCCTCGAGCACCTCAGGGAGCGGAAGGGCCCCTCACCTCTCAGGCGGTCGGCTCAGGTGCGCGCGAGGTTCACCGTCTGCTTGAGCAGGTCGCTGATAGCGTCGAACTCGGTGAGGAAGCCGTCGTGCCCCTTGTCGGAGCGGAGGACCTGCAGCCCGCCGACGCAGTTGCCGAGTTCCTCGGCGAGTTCGACCTGTAACCGCAACGGGTACAGGCGATCTGAGTCGATGCCGCCGACAATGGTCGGCACCTGACACGAGTTGAGCGCTGCCGTGACGCCACCGCGTCCGCGTCCGACGTCGTGGTGGTTGAGTACTTCGCTGAGGACGACGTAGCTGCCCGGATCGAATCGTTCCTTGAGCTTCTCGGCTTGGTGCTCGAGATAGCTCTGCATCGCGTAACGTCCACCCTCCAATGGGTTTTCGTCGCCCTGAGGTGCATTCGCGAACCGCTCGTCGAGTTCCACCTCGCTGCGGTAGGTGAGATGTGCGATGCGCCGCGCGATACCCATGCCGGTCAACGGCTGTGCACCGGTGGCGTGGTAGTCACCGCCCTGCCAGTTCGGGTCGGCCTTGATGGCGGCGATTTGTGTTGTCTGCGTGCCGATCTGGTCGGCGGTGGCTCGTGCACCGACGGCGAGCACCAGTGCGCTGCGCACTCTGTCGGGGTATTCGATTGCCCACTCGAGAGCCCGCGCACCTCCCATCGAACCGCCGAGAACCGCTCCGACGCTGCGGATTCCGAGTCGGTCCATGAGTGCGACCTCGGCCCTGACCTGGTCGAGCACGCTGATCTGGGGGAAGCGCGAACCCCACGGAACCCCGTCGGCGTCGAGTGACGCGGGACCCGTGGATCCACGGCAGCCGCCGAGGACGTTGGCGGAGATCACGCACCACTCGTCGGTGTCGATGGCGCAGCCGGGGCCGATCAGTCCGTCCCACCATCCGGGGGAGGCGTGATGTGCGTCGGCGGGGCCGGTGACGTGCGAATCCCCGGTCAGCGCATGCAGAGTGAGGATCACGTTGTCGCGCGACGGCGACAACGTCCCCCAGCGTTGGAACGCCAGGGTGACGTTGTCGATCTGCTCGCCGCTGTCGAGCGGTATCGACCCGACCGGGACGCTGATCAGCTGCCCGTCTGGGGCGTTCTCCCAGTCGGGCTGATCGGCTTGTTCCGTCCGCCGGTCGATGCTCACCGACACCGCTGCCACACTCCTGTCTGTCGTTACTTCGCTGCCGCGAATCCGGTTTCGAGGTCGGCCAGGATGTCGTCGATCCCTTCGATGCCGACCGCGAGCCGCACGAGGCCCGGGGTGACGCCGGCGGCCAGCTGCTCGTCGGGGACGAGCTGGCTGTGCGTCGTCGACGCCGGATGGATGACCAGCGAACGCACGTCGCCGATGTTGGCGACGTGGCTGTGCAGGGTCAGCGCGTCGACGAACTTCTTGCCCGCGTCGACGCCGCCGGCGATCTCGAAGCCGATGATCGCGCCCTGTCCCTTGGGGAGCAGCTTCTGGCCGCGCTCGTACCACGGTGAGCTGGTCAGGCCGGCGTAGGCGACCGACTCGACCTGTGCGTGCTCGTTGAGGAACTGTGCGACCCGCTGGGCGTTGGCCACGTGCCGCTCGATGCGCAGGCTCAGCGTCTCCAGGCCCTGTGCGAGCAGGAAGGCGTTGAACGGCGAGATGGCCGCACCGGTGTCACGCAACCACTGCACGCGTGCCTTGAGTGCGTAGGCGGGCGCGCCCAGGTCGGCGAACACGGCGCCGTGGTAGCTGGGGTCGGGGGTGGTGAAGCCGGGGAACAGGTCCTGACCGTCGCGCTGCACGCGCCAGTCGAAGGTGCCGCCGTCGACGATCACGCCACCGATCGCGGTGCCGTGGCCGCCGATGTACTTGGTGGCCGAGTGCACCACGATGTCGGCGCCGTGGGCGAGCGGGTTCAGCAGGTACGGCGTGGCAACGGTGTTGTCGACGATGAGGGGCAGTCCGTTGCGGTGGGCGACCTCGGAAATACCTTCGACGTCGAGGATTTCGTTGTTCGGGTTGGAGATGGTTTCACCGAACAGTGCGCGGGTGTTGTCGCGGATGGCGGCCTGCCACGAGTCGAGATCCTCGGGATCGTCGACGAAGCTCACCTCGATGCCCAGCTTGGGCAGGGTGTAGTGGAAGAGGTTGTAGGTCCCGCCGTACAGACGCGGGCTCGACACCACGTGTCCGCCGGTCTCCACGATGTTGAGGATCGCGTAGGTCTCGGCGGCCTGACCCGACGCCAGCAGCAGAGCTGCGACGCCACCCTCGAGAGCGGCAATCCGCTGCTCGACGGCATCCTGCGTCGGATTCATGATGCGCGTGTAGATGTTGCCGGGTTCGGCGAGGCCGAAGAGGTTGGCGGCGTGGGTGGTGTCGTTGAACGTGTAAGACGTGGTCTGGTAGATCGGCAGTGCGCGTGCGTTGGTCGCCGGGTCGGGACCCTGGCCGGCGTGGATCTGCTTGGTCTCGAAGCTCCAGTTGTCCGCTGGATTCTGGCCGTCGTTGGCTACGTCAGACATGGGGGAGTGATCTCTTTCTACGGTCGGCAGGGAATTGACCCTGTTGGGGTCCGACCTTCGGACCCGCGCTTGCCGGGGAGTCGCTTTCGCGGTCCCACAACCCGGTCATCACCCGGAGCACCCCACCGCGGTTGGAGGGTTGCCGATCAGCGAGCCGGGGCTTGGCGCTGATGCTCATGACCTGGCGTCAAGGATATAACACGCGGATCTGTCCGAGAGAACCCTCCTACTCGGGGTGGGTCGAACCTCGGAGGGCTGTAGTCCGACCGGGTGAACTGCATGAATCCGTATCCCAAAAGCCCAGTTCGAGATCGTTAGCTTTGCTACTTATACTTCGCGTTTCGCGATCGTGGATCTAACATCATCTCAGCCCCGGGTCTCGACAGAAACCCCCCCCGCTCTGCGTCCCGGGTTGGACGAAAGACTGGAACAAATGTATGATCGGCCCGTCGCCGCAGCCGGATCCCCTTCATCCAACTTCTCTGTGTCGCACCGATCGGCCGTCGTGCTGGTCGCGCTCGTATCCGCGCTTGCGGTGGTGATTGCGTACTGCTTGCCGGGCGGTGTCGCGTATGCAGAGGAAACGACCAAGAATGGCTACGACTGCAGCAAGGCTGGCGCAGTGGTTGTTGTTGGCGGGACGAATGATCCCGATGCGAAGGGGCTCGTCGGGGTCACGCAGCGATACACCGGCGTCGGCCCTGACGGTAAGCCGGACACTGCGGATGACGACACGCGATACAAAGGCGTCGACGACGAAGGCAATCCCAAAGACTACGAGATAATTTATGCGGACTACCCGACGACGCTGTGGCCGCTTGGCGCCGCTGGCTACGACGACAGTGTGAGTCAGGGTGAAGCGGCGACCAGGTCTGCGGTCGCGAGCTATCAGAGTTCGTGTGGTTCGGGCAAACCTGTGGTCGTGACGGGCTACTCGCAAGGTGCTCGTGTCGCGGGAGACGTGTTGTCTCAGATTGGCCAAGCCGACGCGAACAATAAGAAGGTTCAGGGCGTCCTCGTCGACAAAGATGGCAATTACATCAATGAGGCCGGCGAGCGAGTAGCTGAGCCCGTGTATGTCGACATCGAAGCGGATCAGATTTCGGGTGAGTTGTATTCCGATCCCCGGCAAGCGGGCAACAAAGAGGGTCGGGGTATCGAGCTGTCGTTGATCGGCGTCATCCCCGGTCTCACGATGCAAGGCTCGCGCGGCACCGACGATGAGGATTCGGGCTTCGGGACGCTCGACGGGCGAGTCACGTCGGTCTGCGTCGACGGTGATCCGATCTGCGACCTGCCCGATCCGCTGTATGACCCCATCGGCGCGATCGACGGCCTGCTTGGCTACTTCACCAAGCATGGGCTGTACCCGTACCAGATGTTCCGAGACCCGGACCTTGGGGAAAACGGTGTCTGGACGTCAGGGCGCACAGTTGTCTGCGAAGACCACATCTGCCGAGTCTCCGCCACCTCTGCGTTGGTCGAACTGATCCAGCAGGGCGCAGACGCTATCGGGCTGAGCGCGCTCACCGTCCCCGATTTCCTGAAGGGCCGTCCGACCCTCGACATCCCGTTCGGTCTGGAACTCGCGCACTTCGGTGATCTCACTCGACTCGTGGGCGGCCTACTGCCGCCACTGCCGAAGCTTGGCTACGGTGCGTACTTGCCCAGCCTGTTCGTCGTCACCGACATCATCGACGGCATCGTGGGTCTGCAGCCTGCGCTGATCAAGCGTGGCGTCGAAGAGTTCGCGAAGAGCGTGGTGAGCATCGCGCTATATCCCGTGAACGTCGTCCGCTACTGGTCGGGGCTCGACATCGTCGCGCCGACGCCGTATATCGAGCCGCCAAATCACACTGCGAACACACTGCAGGTGACTAACGCGGTCAACGCCTTGTACAGCCTGGCTGACACACCCGGAGAGCCAGCGGACGATGAAGCTGCCGACGAGGGGCAGCAGGTGACTGCGCTTCGCCAAACAACGCCTGACGAGTCTGTCGTTCCCCCTGCCGGCGATGACACTGGCAACCCGCCGAATGGCGACGACGAGGGCGCAAAGAAGAACGATCCTGTTGTTCCGCAATCAAACCAGCCGGTGGTCAATAACACTCCCGGCCCCGAAGGCAACGGTGAGGGCGACCCAGGCGCCCCGGACCCCGAGAACCAGAACCCTGGCACGCCAGGACCCGGCAATGAGAACGCCGGTAACCAGGGCGGGCAGACACCTCCCGCTGGCGAGGGCGGCGAGCCGGACGGCGAGGCGGGTGCCGACCCCGATCAGAACGTCACCGACAACGATGCCGGCGACAAGAAGGACGGCGAGAAGAAGGACGGCGAGAAGAAGAACGACGGCAACACACCGTCCGGCAACGGCAACGCGCCTTCTGGCGGCGACGACTCAGACGACAGCTGAGAAGTAGAAACACAAGGTCGGGGGACCGCATGACAACCAGATCAGCAACGATCGTCGTGCTGTTGACAGCAATGCTCGCCGCTCTGCTCACGACTGCGTCGGCTCAGGCTCGTCCGAGCGACGCGTGCGCCGGGAAGGGGCTCGTCGTCGTGGTCAACGGCACCAACGACGACCCGCCGCCCGACACGACGCCCGCGGTGGCGCGCTATCAGCGCATGGGATATCGGGCTCACACGTTGGTCTATCCGGCGACCATCTGGCCGCTGGGGGCGTCGTCCTACGACGACAACGTGCGGCTGGCCGTGCCGCGTCTGGCCCGGTTGCTCGATTGGTGGGTGCGCGCCTGCCCTTCCAAACCTCTTGCGCTGGTGGCTTTCTCGCAGGGATCGCGCATCGTCGGCGATGTGGTTTCTGCTGCCGGTAACGCACGTCCGATCCAGACGCCGAAGGGTCCGGTGACACTCAGGCTCCCGGCCGACAAACTGCGCGTCGAACTGTACGCAGACCCCCGCCGTGACCCGGTTCCCGGTGTGAAGGGTGCCGGCGTGGAGACCCTGTTCCCGAACACGACGGTGTACAACGGCCTCACCATGACCGGTTCTCGTCCCGGCGGGTTTGGGCGACTCACAAGCCGCGTAGTCGAAGTCTGCATCGTCGGAGACCCCATCTGTGACTCGGTGCGTCCACCAGACAACGCGCTGATCCCGACGCTCGTGCTGAGTGTGTTCCGATTCAGCCTGCGTCACACCCGCTACGGACCCGACGCCGACCAGCCGATGGCCAGCGACCCATGGAGGCACGCCACCAACGGCACCTGGATGGCTCCACCGCCCAGAATCGGCTGACGAGCGCACGGTCAACGTGTGAAGGAATTCACGCGTGGTCGGGGAATCGTGCGGGCTGTGCGCGTCGTTGGCTTGGAGCATGTCTCAGATCGCCCCCGGTCAGCAAACCCTCGATCAGCGCTCGCAGAGCCCGGTAGCAGCCGACACCTCGTCGACCGTGCGTCGGTGGGCGATCATCGCGCTCGCGCTGGGTGGCTTCGGGATCGGCACCACCGAGTTCGTGGCCATGGGGCTGCTGCCCAACATCGCCGAGTCGCTCGAGGTCAGCGAACCCACCGCCGGCTACGTCATCTCCGCCTACGCGCTCGGCGTCGTCGTGGGTGCGCCTCTGATCGCGGCACTGACCGCACGCATGTCGCGTCGCACGCTGCTGATCGCCCTGATGACCGCCTTCACCGTCGGAAACCTGGCGACCGTGTTGGCACCCAGCTACGGCCTACTGATCGTCGCCCGATTCGTGGCGGGACTACCGCACGGCGCCTACTTCGGAGTCGCCGCGCTCGTCGCTGCACACCTTGCCGGCCCCCGACACCGCGCCAAGGCGGTCGGGCAGGTGATGCTCGGACTCTCGGTCGCCAACGTCCTCGGCGTTCCCGCTGCGACGTGGCTGGGCGAGACCTTCGGGTGGCGTAGTGCTTTCGCCATCGTGGTGGTGATCGGGCTAGCCACGATCGCGGCGTTGGTCCGCAGCCTGCCGTCGTTGAGCGACATGCGGGTCACCAATCCGATGACCGAACTCGGCGCCCTGTGTCGCGCGCAGGTGTGGTTCACGCTGGCGATCGGCGTCGTCGGATTCGGCGGCATGTTCGCCTTCTACAGCTATCTCAACTCCACGCTGACCACGTTGACCGGGCTGTCGGTGTCGCTCGTGCCGCTCGCGTTGATGCTGTTCGGCATCGGCATGATCGTCGGCAACGTCCTCGGTGGCGCCGCCGCCGACCGTAACGTCACCCTCAGCATTCTCGGTGGTCTGATCATGACCGCGGTCGCGCTCGGACTGTTCGCGGCGTTGGCCCAGAATCCTTGGGCTGCACTCATATTGACCTTCGTCGTCGGTGTGTCCGCAACCGCGATGATCCCGGCGCTGCAGACGCGCCTGATGGACGTCGCCGACGACGCGCAGACTCTCGCAGCCGCACTGAATCACTCGGCGCTCAACATCGCCAACGCGGCGGGCGCCTTCCTCGGCGGAGTGGTGATCGGGGCAGGCTACGGCTACCGCGCGCCGTCGGTGCTCGGCGTGTTCCTCGCGATCGCGGGGATGCTCGTGCTGGGTCTGGCGCTGCTACAAGCGCGCTTCTCGAGTGGCCGTCAGCCGACAGTCGGCGGGGTCGCGACCGACTTGGAGATGTAGAGCGGCTCACCGAGACGCTCGAGCAGTTCGAGTTGGGTCTCCAAGTAGTCGATGTGATGTTCCTCGTCCTTGAGGATCTCCTCGAACAGCTTGGCGCTGGTGATGTCGCCCTTGTCGCGGCACATCTTGATGCCCGGCTTGAGCCTCTCGACCACCTCGATCTCGATCGCGAGGTCCGACTCGAACTGTTCCTTGAGTGTCTGGCCGATCCGCAGCGGAAGCAGCTTCTGGTAGTTCGGCAGCCCCTCCAGGAAGAGGATGCGGTCGGTCAGGATCTCGGCGTGCGTCATCTCCTCGATGGATTCGGCACGTGTCGTCGACGCCAGTTCGGTCAGGCCCCAGTTGGCCTGCATCTTGGCGTGCAAGAAGTACTGGTTGATAGCAGTCAGTTCGCTGGTGAGTTGCTCGTTGAGCAACGCAATGACCTCGTCATCGCCACGCATGGCAGCCTCCGTTCGCCCAGGGGTGTGGAACGAACGTAACACGCCAAAATCCCTCACGCCGCTGATCGCGTGAAGGTGTGAAATCCGTTGTGCCGTATTGAGGTTAGGCTGCGCTGGTTGTGGACATCCTTTCGCCGAGAATCGCGTTCAGCTTGTCGATGCAAGTGCCGCATCCTTCGCCTGCTCCGCATCGCTCGCCGATCGCGTCGGCTGTGATGGCGCCGTCATCGACGTGCTGATGAACCTCGTCGACGGTGACTGCGCGGCAAATGCAAACGAACATGGGAACTCACTTCGGGGCTGGGTTAGGAAAGGGTTGCATAATTTCTGGCTTTCCACAAGGGTTGCCTTACCTATTGCAGTCCTGACCGGCGTCCTGTCGGTGGCCACCCGTAGGCTCGGTCACCGTGTCGATCACGATTTCCACCGTCAATGTCAACGGCATCCGCGCCGCGATGAAACAGCGGTCGGAGGCCAATCGCGGCCTGTCCGCGTGGCTGGCCGAGACCGAGTCCGACGTCGTGCTGCTGCAGGAGATCCGTGCATCCGAGGATCAGGCGCTCGACGTGCTGGCACCGGTGCTCGAGCAGGGCTGGCAGCTCGTCATGAGTGAGTCGGTGGTGAAGGGCCACGCCGGTGTCGGAGTGCTCACGCGCGGCGCGCCGGCCGCCGTCCGGGTCGGGTGCGGCAGCGACGAATTCGACCCGACAGGCCGCTACCTCGAAGTCGACCTCGACACCCCCATCGGACCTCTCACGGCGGCGAGTCTGTACCTTCCCAAGGGCGCCGCACTGACGTCGGACCCCAAGGACATCGCCAAGCACGACGAGAAGGTCCGCTTCATGACGGATTTCGCCGATCATCTGGGCCGGCTGGTGCGTCGCCGACGCCACGTCGTGGTCGGCGGCGACTGGAACATCGCCCATGCCGAGGCAGACATCAAGAACTGGAAGGGCAACCTCAAGAACCCGGGTTTCCTTCCGCACGAACGGGAATGGGTCGGCAATCTGCTCGCATCCGGCTGGTACGACGTGATGCGCGAGCTGTATCCCGACGACGCCGGCCCGTACTCGTGGTGGTCGTGGCGGGGCAAGGCGTTCGACAACGACTCCGGGTGGCGCATCGACTACCCGCTGGCCAACAAGTCCTTGGCGTCGCGGGCCGTGAAGGGTGCGGTGGACCGTGCCGCCGCCTACGACCTGCGGTGGTCCGACCATGCACCGGTCACCGTGAAATTCGAGTGACACCGTCTGAGAGACTGGACCCATGACCAGCGATTCCGTTGATTCGACGCCGCGGCGCCGGGTGCTCTCCGGCATTCAGCCGACCAGTGATTCCTTCCATCTGGGGAATTACCTGGGCGCGGTGAAGCAGTGGGTCGAGTTGCAGGAGGAGTTCGACGCCTTCTACTTCATCCCGGACATGCACGCGATCACCGTTCCGCAGGACCCCGCGCAGCTGCGGGAACGGACTCGCGTCAGCGTCGCACAGCTCTTGGCGGTCGGCGTCGATCCGGGCAGGGCGACGATCTACGTGCAATCCCACGTACCGGAGATCGCACAACTCACCTGGGTCCTGTCGTGCATCACCGGGTTCGGTGAGGCCAGCCGGATGACGCAGTTCAAGGACAAGTCCGCCAAGCAGGGAACCGAAGCTGCCGGCGTCGGCCTGTTCACGTACCCGATCCTGCAGGCGGCCGACATCCTGGCATTCCAGGTCGATCAGGTGCCGGTCGGTGAGGATCAGCGCCAGCACCTCGAGCTCACCCGCGATCTGGCACAACGTTTCAACAAGCGATTCGGCAAGGCTTTCCGCGTACCCGAGGTCTCCATCGTCAAAGAGTTCGCCAAGATCTACGACCTGCAGAACCCGACGGCCAAGATGAGCAAGTCCGCCGACACCGACAAGGGCTTGATCAAACTTCTGGACGATCCGAAGGCATCGGCCAAGAAGATTCGCTCGGCCGTGACCGACACCGGGTCGGAGGTGACGTTTGATCCTCAGGAGAAGCCGGGCGTCAGCAACCTGCTCACCATCCAATCGGCATTGTCGGGCGTCGGCGTCGACGACCTCGTCGCAAAGTACGAGGGCAAGCGTTACGGCGATCTCAAGGTCGACACCGCCGAGGTGCTCGCCGAGTTCGTCACCCCGCTGCGTGGCCGGGTGTCGGAGATCCTGGCCGACGAGACCTACCTCGACGGCATCCTCGCGCAGGGCGCTGCCCGTGCGCGTGAAGTGGCTTCCCGGACGCTGGCCGACGTGTATGACAAAGTGGGGTTCCTGGCCCCGAACGCGCGGTGAGCATCTAGCAGGCGGTGACCGCCGCGGGTCGGGGGATAGCGGGACAGTGCAGCACCGACCCGGAAGGCGGCACCGATGACGTCATCGATCGAGTCCCCAGCGAAGGCCCAACACGCCGAGAAGTCGCAACCGGCTGAGAAGTCCGAGCCATCGCTGGTCGACAAAGCCAAAGCCGCCTTTGCGGCGGCTCGGAAGCGGTGGCCGTGGATCGAGCATCTCGTCGCGACCGTCGAGCGGTACAACGATCGACGCGGCAACGTCTACGCCGCCGCGATCAGTTTCAACGGCATCCTCGCCCTCGTCCCGATCACGATGGTGGTGTTCGCTCTCGCCGCCGTTGTACTGGTCAACCAGCCCGAGTTGCTCGAGCGACTTCAGGACGCGGTGGTCGATGCCGTTCCGGGCAAGGCCGGCGACCAGGTGAACGACGTCATCAACTCGGCCATCGACTCCCGGGCTACCGTCGGCATCGTCGGCCTGATCGGCGCCGCGTTCACCGGCATCGGATGGATTTCCGGTGTGCGCGTGGCGTTCACGGAGATGTACGGAGGCCGTGTCGAACGCAACGCAGTGATGTCCAAGGTGTGGGACCTGCTCACCTTCGTTCTGCTCGGACTCGCGTTCGCCGCGACCATGGCACTGACCACGCTCGGCAACAGTGGGCTGACGACGAAGGTGTTGTCGTGGGTGGGGCTCGACGACGCGTCGTGGGCACCCACCGTGGTGCGGGGGGTCTCGATCCTGGTGTCGGTGTTCGCGTCGTGGCTGCTGTTCACCTTCATCCTCGCACGACTTCCGTTGGTGCCGTTGCCCTTTGTCAACGCGATGAAAGCAGGTCTGGTCACCGCCATCGCCTTCGAGATCGTGAAATCCCTTGGCGGCCTCTACCTCAAATCGGTCCTGAGTAGCCCCGCCGGTGTCGCGTTCGGCCCGATCCTCGGCGTCATGGTCTTCGCCTACCTCGCCTCGCGGATCGTTCTGTACGCCTCGGCGTGGTGCGCGACCGACCCGATCAACAGCGAGTTCCAGGTCGACGAGGAAGAAGAGACCCTGCCGCCGGTGGTGATTTCCCCGACCACACAGGTCAATCCGGTCCCGAAGCCCGGCGTGATCGCGGCTGCGGTCGGCGCGGGAGCGGCGGCGAGTGCGGTGCTCGGGTGGATCATGCGACGTGACTGAGCACGTGCGTCAGCGCTTCGACCCGAAGAATCGGAGACCGAGTAGGAGCAGGACAACCGCCGCGAGCGCGGCGACGAGTCCGATGAGGACTTGCACGGAGGTCGAACCCGTGCTGTCCGACGACGGACCGGCGCGCTGCGTCACCTCGGGTCGGGCGGCCGGGGTCGACGCGGCCGGGGCAGGTGTCGCCTCGACGAGCAAGCCCACCGACACGGTGGGCGCTGCGCGAAAACCATAGTCGAGCAAGGACTTCGCCTGATCCCAGTACATGCTGCCGCCCACCGACAGGCCGTACATCTGCACGATGACCAGTGTGCGCCCGTTGCGTTGCACCGCCCCGACAAAGGTCTTCAACGCATCGTCGGTGTAGCCGGTCTTGCCGCCCAGCGCGCCTGGATAACCTTCGAGGAGAAGGTGATTGGTGGTGTACATGTCGTAGGCGGGGTGGGGCTTGTCGCCGGGGATGTCGGGCCGAGGTGGGTATCCGGGGAACCGGTAGGTCGGCTTGGCGATCATCTCGCGAAAGGTGTTGTTCCGCATGGCTTGCCGATACAGCAGGGCCAAATCGTAGGGGGAGGTCGACATGCCGGCAGCATCGAGGCCCGACGGGCTCGCCGCCCGTGTGTCGTGTGCGCCCAGTGACGCGGCCAACTCGTTCATCTTCGTCAGCGCCTGCTCACGTCCACCGAGTGATCGGGCCAGTGCGTTTGCGCAATCGTTCCCGGACACCATGAGCAGTCCGGTGACCAGGTCGCGCGTGGTGTAGTGACCGCCGGGGCCCATCCCGCACGAATCGCCCTCGGTACTCCAGTCCTCGACCGTCGGCTCGACCACGGCGTCGAGGTCGAGGTCACGCAGGGCGACGAGTGCGAGCAGCACCTTGATGGTCGACGCCGGACGGTAGCGGCCGTGCGGGTCTTTGGCGGCGATGACGTGACCGGATTCGAGGTCGGCGACGAGCCATCCGGCCGACGTCAGCCCGGGCGGGACGGGCCCCGCGGCCGGGTCGGCGACCAGCCCGCATCCGGCGAGCCGTTCGCCTCCGACAGCGGGCTTGGGTACGGGCAGCGGCGGCGGGGTGGTGGCGCCGGGCTGTACGACCTCCGAAGCGTCGACCGCAGGTGGCGTCTTCACCTTGTGTGGGCAGTGGTCGGTTACCGGCGTGGGCGGTGCGGCATGGGCCGAGCCCGGGAGAACTCCCGGCACGGCGGTGGCGGCGACCAGCCCGGTCACCGCAACAATTCGCTTCGCGCGATGCGTCCACCCCGACTTCATCGCCGAGGACGTTACCAGCGATGGTGCCGGAGGTCACAGCGACGCGAGGAGTCAGAGCAGCGTGTATGCCTCGGTGAGAACCGACCGCAGGATCTGTTCCATCTCGTCGAACTCTGCCTGTCCGGCGATCAGCGGTGGCGCGAGCTGAACCACCGGGTCGCCGCGGTCATCGGCCCGACAGTAGAGGCCCGCGTCGAACAGCGCGCTGGACAGGAAACCACGCAGGATGCGCTCGGATTCGGCTGCGTTGAAGCTCTCCCTGGTGGTCTTGTCCTTGACGAGTTCGATGGCGTGGAAGAAGCCCTCACCACGCACATCGCCGACGATCGGCAGGTCGTGCAGCTTCTCGAGCGTCGCACGGAATGCGGGTGCCTGCGTCTTCACATGATCGTTGAGCCCCTCGCGTTCGAAGATGTCGAGGTTGGCGAGCGCGACCGCGGCGGACACCGGATGGCCACCGAAGGTGTATCCGTGGGGGAAGGTCGTCGACCCGTCGTTGAACGGCTCGAACAGTCGATCACTCGCGATCATCGCGCCGATCGGTGAGTACCCCGAGGTCATGCCTTTCGCGCAGGTGATGATGTCGGGTACGTAACCGAAGTCGTCGCACGCAAACATCGATCCGATCCGGCCGAACGCGCAGATCACCTCGTCGGAGACCAGCAACACGTCGTACTCGTCGCAGATCTCGCGAACCCGTTCGAAGTAGCCCGGCGGTGGCGGGAAACAGCCACCGGCGTTCTGCACCGGTTCCAGGAACACCGCGGCGACGGTGTCGGGTCCCTCGAACTCGATCGCCTCGGCGATGCGATCGGCCGCCCAGCGACCGAACTTCTTCGGGTCGGCGGCGAGTTCGTCGGTGGGGGCGCGGTAGATGTTGGTGTTGGGAACCCGGAAACCACCCGGGGTCAGGGGCTCGAACATCTGCTTGAGCGCGGGCACGCCGGTGATGGCCAGTGCGCCCTGCGGGGTGCCGTGATAGGCGACCGCGCGCGAGATCACCTTGTGCTTGAGGGGTTTGCCGCTCAGCTTGAAGTACTGTTTGGCCAGCTTCCAGGCCGATTCCACGGCTTCGCCGCCGCCGGTGGTGAAGAACACCCGGTTGAGGTCGCCGGGCGCATACGCGGCGAGGCGTTCGGCGAGCTCGATGGCGGGTGGGGTCGCGTACGACCAGAGCGGGAAGAATGCCAGTTCCCGAGCCTGAGCGGCGGCAGCCTGCGCAAGTTCCTCGCGGCCGTGTCCGACCTGTACGACGAACAGGCCGGCCAGTCCGTCGAGGTAGCTGCGGCCGCGATCGTCGAAGATCCGGACGCCCTCGCCGCGCGTGATCACCGGCGGTGCGATTCCTTCGCCGTGCCGGGCGAAGTGGCCCCACAGGTGGGCGGCGCTGCGCTCACCGAGTGACTGATGTGTTGCTGCGGTCATCGGGTTCCCCAATTGTATTGCTGTTTGACGAGTTTCAGGTAGACGAGGGTCTCGGTGCTGGTGACCCCGGGGTGGGCGCGGACCTTCTGGTTCAGGATGGTCAGCAGGTGGTCGTCGTCTTCGCAGACCACCTCGATCAAGATGTCGAACGAACCGGCCGTGAGGACGACGTAGTCGATCTCCGCGTGTTCGGCCAGTGCCGTCGCGACGGCCTGAGTGTCGCCCGCGCACCGGATTCCGATGAGGGCCTGGCGGGCGAATCCGAGCTTCAGCGGGTCGGTGACGGCCACGATCTGCAGAAGTCCGGAGTCGCTGAGTTTCTGGACCCGGTTGCGGACGGCAGCCTCGGACAGCCCGATCTCCTTGCCGATGGAGGCATACGAGCTGCGCCCGTCGGCCTGCAGCAACTCGATGATGCGCTTGGCAGTGTCGTCCAAGGGCGTGTTGGTTGTCTCGGCCACAGCTCTACCGTGACGGATTTCGTGGTTTGGCGCAACTTTCACCGACGATTTCATCCGAAAATCTTGCCCTAACGTGTCGAATACGCAGAGAGCCGGGTAGAATCGCGCACGTGCTGAGGACGAAGGCGTGCTGGATTGCGGGTGAGTCGGTCGAGGGATCGGGTGAACGCCACGTCGTTGTCGATCCTGCCACCGACACGCCGGTCGCGGAACTACGGCTTGCCACGATCGCCGAGGTCGACGCCGCAGTCGCCGCCGCGAGGCTCGCGCAGAAGTCATGGGGGACAACGACACCGGCGGAGCGGTCGAGTGTTCTCGCCGCCTTCGCCGATGCGATCGACGCCGCGGCGGAGGATCTTGCGCAGGAGGAAGTGGCGCAGACCGGCAAGGCAGTTCGGCTTGCCCGCGAGTTCGACGTGCCCGGCAGTGTGGACAACGCCCGCTTCTTCGCCGGGGCGGCGCGCAATCTCGAGGGGAAGGCCACCGCGGAGTACTCGCCAGACCACACGTCGTCGATCCGGCGTGAACCGATGGGCGTGGTCGGGTCCATCACGCCGTGGAACTATCCGCTGCAGATGGCTGTCTGGAAGGTCTTGCCCGCGCTCGCCGCCGGTTGTGCGGTGGTCCTCAAGCCTGCCGAGTTGACGCCCCTCACCACGCTGACCCTGGCCCGGCTGGCCACTGAGTCGGGCCTGCCCGACGGCGTGTTCAACGTCGTCGTCGGCACCGGCATCGAGGTGGGCGCGGAACTCGCGGGACATCGGGGCGTGGACATGGTCACCTTCACGGGGTCGACCGGGGTGGGCCGAGCGGTCATGTCGCAGGCGGCGGCCAACGGTACCCGTGTCCAACTCGAACTCGGCGGCAAGGCGCCGTTCGTGGTCTTCGACGATGCCGACCTCGACGCTGCCGTGCAGGGCGCGGTGGCCGGGTCGCTGATCAATGCCGGACAGGATTGCACGGCCGCCACCCGAGCGATTGTCGCGCCCGAACTCTACGACGACTTCGTGGCAGGGGTCGCCGACGTGATGTCGTCGGTGGTGATGGGCGATCCGCGCTCGGCTGCAACCGATCTCGGCTCACTGGTCTCCCGGGCGCATCGGGACAAGGTCGCCGGGATGGTCGATCGTGCCCGCGCTGCGGGGGCACGGATCGTCGTCGGCGGCGAGGTACCCGCCGGACCCGGGGCGTTTTACCCACCCACCCTCGTCGCCGATGTCGACGAGCATTCGGAGATCTATCGAGACGAGGTCTTCGGTCCGGTGTTGACCGTTTCGTCGTTCACCGACGACGACGATGCCATCCGCCGGGCCAACGACACGGTGTACGGGCTCGCGGCCTCGGCGTGGACCAGGGACGTCTACCGGGCCGGGCGAGCGTCTCGAGAGATCCATGCGGGCTGCGTGTGGATCAACGACCACATTCCCATCATCAGCGAGATGCCGCACGGCGGCGTGGGGGCCTCCGGCTTCGGCAAAGACATGTCGACCTACTCACTCGATGAGTACCTCGCCATCAAGCACGTCATGAGCGATATCACCGGCAAAGCCGAAAAGAACTGGCACAGGACGGTTTTCGCAGACCCCACGAGGACCAGCTGATGACCTGGGCCGCCACTGCCGGACCCGAAGCGATCGAGATGGTCGCGCAGGCGTCCTCGGCCCCGTTTTGGCTCGATCGCCCCGATCGCCCCGCTGCACGCCCCCGTCTGACCGGCATGGTGGATGCGGATCTGCTGGTGGTCGGAGGTGGATTCACCGGTTTGTGGACCGCGGTCACCGCGGCCGAACGTGATCCCGGACGCCGCGTCGTGCTGGTGGAGCGCGACCGGATCGCCGAACACGCATCCGGCCGCAACGGCGGATTCTGCTCGGCAAGCCTCACCCACGGGATCGGCAACGGGCTCACCCGCTTTCCCGACGAGATGACCCGCCTGAGCCAACTCGGCAGTGCGACACTCGACGAGATCGAAGCGGCTCTGGACAGACTCGGCATCGACGCCGACGCCGAGCGGACCGGCGAACTCGACATCGCGAACTTCGACTGGCAGTTCGAGGACCTCGCCGAGATGGCCGACCAGGCAACACTTCTGGGTCAGCAACTGTCTCTGCTCGACGAGTCTGACGCGCGCGAGCGGGTCCATTCGCCGATGGTCCGCGGCGCAGCCTTCGACCCCGAGGTGATCATGCTCGATCCGGCGAAGCTCGCCTGGGGTCTGGCCCGGGCCGCCGAACGCCTCGGCGTGCAGATCTTCGAGGGCACCGAGGTCACCGCACTCGCCGACGACGCTGGTCGGATGCGGGCCGACACTGCCTTCGGCTCCGTCGCGGCCGACAAAGTGGTGCTGGCCACCTCCGCGAGTCCGTCACTCGTCCGTCGTCTGCGCCTGTACACGGTGCCGGTGTGGGACTACGCACTGATGACCGAACCGCTGAGCGCCGATCAGCGGGCCTCGCTCGGCTGGGCCGGACGCGAGGGTCTGGCCGACAGTGGGCCGCGCTTTCACTACTTTCGGCTCACCGCAGACGACCGCATCTTGTTCGGCGGTTGGGATGCCCTGTATCACTTCGGATCTGGTCGGTCGAGGCGCCACGAGTACGACGCCGGAGAGTTCGCGCTGCTCGCCGAGCACCTACTCCAGTTCTTCCCGCAACTCGCAGGCGTCAAGGCCACGCACACCTGGGGCGGCGTCATCGACACCAGTTCCCGGTTCTGCGCGTTCTGGGATCGGTCTTACGGCGGTCGGGTTGTCACCGCAGTGGGATTCACCGGGCTCGGTGTCGGTGCCTCGCACTTCGCGGCGGCCTCCGCGCTCGACTTGGTGGACGGTCTCGACACCGAACGTACCCGGCTGAAGATGGTGCGCTCCAAGCCGATTCCGTTCCCACCCGAGCCGCTGCGCTGGCTGGGCATCACGGTCACCCGACATCAGCTCGCGCGCAGCGAGCGGCGCGCGGGCGCCCGGGGGCTGTGGCTGACGGCGATGGACAAGGTCGGACTCGGCTTCGACAGCTGATCCGAAGAGTACTGCCTTCGGCGTCCTGAACTGCGGAAAACTGTACCTGGGAGCCCAGTCAAATGCGCAGTGCGCGTGGCCGGGCTGAGGCGTACAGACATCCAACGGGGTTAGCGGCGTGTTCCTGTGGTCTCACCGGCTCGCCGCAGCAGGTGGCGTCTGAAGCGGTCGCCGTGACGTGTCTCCGAGGGCAATATGCCCTCGGTGGCACCTGAGATGGACCGCTTCGGACGCCTCCGGCTCTTCCCGCTTCCACGATCGCCGACGACGTCGGCGGGTCGGTCGCTGATCCGAAGAGTTAGGTGACCAATGCTCTGAACTGGGAAAATGTGTCAGCGTCGGGCTCACTGAAAGTAGACGGGGAAGAACTTCTTCCCCGGGGTTCGTAGTCGTCCGCTAGAAAGTTCTGGGGGAGGACACCAATGGTCGGGGACGAAGTTTCTTCCCCGACTTTTTGTGGGCGCGTGTTCCTGGTGTCGCCACCGGCGGAACGCGACGGCCGACAAGCGGTGACTGAGATCGGGCCCGTCAGCGTCCGCTTCCGGGACATACCCGGAGGACCACCGTCAGGGGCCCGATCCTGGCCACTGGCCCCGACCCACCTTCCCGCCGCCACGATCGCCGACGACGTCGGCGGGTGGTCGATGACTCCTCAGCAGGCGTTCAATCCTTTGGGGGTTCAATCCTTTGGGGTGACGATGACCGGTGCGGTGGTCCAGCGCAGGATGCGAGCGGCGGTGCTCCCCAGGAAGACACGCTTGTCTGCGCCGAGATGCCCTGAGCCCACGGCCACCAGGTCGTTCTGGTCCCACGTCAGATTGTCCAGGGCTTCGTCGAGCGTCGAGCCGTCGGCGACGACCACGTCGACGTCGAGATCGGTGTCCACCGATGCCTTGGTCGCTTCCAGCAGCTCTTTCGCCACCGAGACCTGGTGGGCGCGCGCGGCACGGGCTGAGTCGTCGTCGAAGGGTGAATCCAGGGAGACGAGGGAGAGCAACCGGAGGTCGAGGCGTCCGAGTTCGGCCAGTTCGAGTGCGAACGGCAACGGGTTGGCGGCCGATTGCTTCACGGGCACGGCGACAGTGATCATGTCGAGGCTGACGTTCTCACGATCGGCGTAACTGCGCGGGGCGAGCGCGACCGGGAGCGGCGAGGAATGCAGCAACTCGGTGCTGACGGTCCCGAGGCTGTGGCGGCGCAACACGCCGTCGTTGGTGCCACCGACGACGATCATTGCGGCACCGGCCTGCTCGGCGAGACCGATGAGTCCGGCGGCGAACGACTCGTTGACCACCACGACGGTCCGGGTTTCCACGCCGTCCGGGATGCGGGCTGCGCCTTCGCTGAGCCATTGTGCGGCTTGGTTTTCCAGACGTTCCTGATATTGATCGAGCCCGGGGCTGCCGTCGAAGACCATAGGCTTGACGACGCAGACGAGGTCGATGGCCGCACCGGTGGCGCTGGCCAGCGCGCACGCGAGCGCGACACCGTCGTTGCCCGATGGAGTCGCCAGGTATCCGACGGTCAGGCGTAACGGATTGGGCGCGGTGTCGTTGGCTTGGGACTCAGTAGACATCGGGCACCTTCACTTCGGTGGTGGCGGTCAGGGTCTTGCCGCGGAAGAAGTCGCTGTTGTGGGCGAAGCAGGCGAGCATCAACGGGATTCCCAGCACCAACATGCCCACGCCCAAGATGAAGACGCCACCCACACCACCCACCGACGTCGACCCGTAGTCGACAGCGAACATGTCGATCGCCGATTTGACGAACGCCCACGTCATCGCCAACCCGCCGAGGAGGGGGAACAGGCCGCGGAAGAAGAAGTTGCGGGCGGATTGGAACAGTGTGCGGCGGAAGTACCACACGCAGGCGTACGCGGTGATGCCGTAGTAGAAGGCGACCGCGAGCCCGAGTGAGGCGATCGAGTCGGCCAAGGTGTTGCTGCTGAGCAACGACAGGACGAGATAGAAGGCGAGGGCCGAGCCGCCCATGACCGCGGTGCCGAACGCGGGTGTCATGTAGCGGGGATGGATGACGGCGAAGCGGTCCGGCAGCGCCTTGTACACGGCCATCGACAGACTGCCTCGCGCAGTGGGCAGGATTGTCGACTGCGTCGACGACAGCGCCGAAACGCTCACGGTCAACAACAGGGCCGCGGCCATGAAACCGCCCGCGACCGGGTCGCCGAGAATGGTCAGCACGTCGTCGGTGTTCTCAGGGTTGTTCAATCCGATCCCGGTGTCACCGAATCCGGCGAACGACTCCACGGCGTAGGCCACCAGAACGTAGGTGGCGACCAGGATCAGGCAGGTGATGACCGCGGCCCGCCCCGGGGTCTTGGCGGGGTTCTTGGTCTCCTCGCTGATCGCGAGGCAGGCATCCCATCCCCAGTAGATGAAGATGCAGAGGATGACAGCCGCGGCGATCTCCGACGACGTGAGTCCGGTCGGCGACAGCCAGCTCAACTCCGGGGTGATTGCCTGCTCGCCGGCCTTGCCCAGCCCGACCTTGGTCAACGCGATCACGCTGGCGGTGATCAGGACCGCGAACTGGATGAACATGAGGACGGCCTGGATGCGCTCGCTGATCACGATCCCGCGAATGCTGACCCACGTCATCAGTGCGATGAAAGCGGAGCCCAGGAGCACCTTGATCCACAGGTTTTCGGCGAGGGAGTCGAGCGTCAGGAACTTCAGCAGGTACACCGCGGCGACCTCGGCCACGTTCGCGAGCACGATGATCGCCGACACCGCGAGACCCCAGCCGCCGATCCAGCCGATCCATGGTCCGAATGCCTTGGTGCCCCAGGTGAAAGTGGTCCCGCAATCCGGGGTGTCACGTGAGAGCTCGCGGTAGGCGAAGGCCACCAACAGCATTGGGATGAAGGCGACCACGAACATTGCCGGGGCCTTGGTGTGTACGTTTTCCACGACGTACCCCAGCGTCGCCGCGAGGCTGTACGCCGGCGCCACCGCCGAAAGACCGATGATGACGTTGCCGAGAAGCCCGATGGAACCGGCACGCAAGCCCTTGTCGCCGCCTTGTATCTCGGCCTGTACCGCCTCGCTCATGACTTGCTCCCACGTCTGATGCGCGTGTGCTCTGCGCATTGGTGGGAACAGACTAAGGTTTCCGTCGCAGTTGTGCAGTCTGACGACGAAATCAGTCGTCAAGTCTCCAACAATGTCCGGATTGGCTGCGTCGAACCGACACAGTGTGAGCGTTTCGACGCTCCGGGCCGATCCGCGGCCGCCGCTGTGTCACCCCCGTCGGCGAATCCCGGTCAGCCACCGACGCATGACCGCATCGGCGAGTGCGCCTGCCCGGGCCTCGGCCTCGCCTGCCGCGTCGGCGAAGGCCGCCGTCGCATCGTCACCGATCGCCGCCGCGACAGCGGCGTACGAGTCGGGGCCCGAGAGCCACTCCCGGACCGACGACTCGCCGGCCTCGATGTGGAACTGCACTCCGTAACTGGCGCCAAGGCGGTAGATCTGGTGAGGACATTCGTGTGACGAGCCGAGCAGCACGGCGCCCGGTGGCAATGCGAACGTGTCGAAATGCCATTGCACGGTTGAGAACTCGTGTCCCGGCGTCGCCGACCAGACCGGGTCTCGGCGCCCTTCCTCGGTCAGGACCACGCGGTGCACCCCGAGCTCCGGGGTCTCGGCGCGCGTGACTCGTGCGCCGAGTGCCGCCGCCAGCAGCTGGGCGCCGAGGCAGACTCCCCAGATCGGAACGCCACGCTCGTGTGCCTCGCGCAGGAAATCGATTTCTTTCGCCAGCCAGGGCAGACTACCGGCGTCGCCGACACCCATTGCCCCACCCATGACGACGATGGCGTCGACGTCACCGAGGTCGCCCGGCAGCGGCTCCCGCCAGACGCGGACGGTGGTCACATCTGCGAGGTCGTCGAGGGCCGGCGAATACGCTCCGGGCGGCTCGGTTTCCGCATGCCGCAATTCCAGGACACGAAGGCGTTCGGAGGACACAGCTCCTGACGCTAGCGTCCCTTCGATCCTGGTGCAGCGTGTGCGCGGGGCCGCCGGGCATCGTCGCAGTAGACGGTCGCGTACTTGCCGTGCGCCTGCTGCACGACGACCCGGTGCTCGTTCACCCAGATCTCGCATCCGGCGTAGTTGCCCATCGACTGGAACATGACGTTGGTGCGCTGATCCCGCATCGTGCGGGTATAGACCATGACCCCGGTCCACAGATGGCTCGCGGCGTCGTGGCGGGGCAGTGGCACGTCGGTCTGTGCCTGCATCCGGTTGTTGGTGTCGAACCAGGTTGCCGCGCTGTTGTATTCGCGGTCGGAGGTCAGAACGACGGTGATGCGGTCGCCCTGCCCGGTGGCGCCGGGGGCAGGACCAGTGGCGCCCGGAGCCGCGGCGGCCTGCGGTGCCCAGGCGGGCATCAGGATCGCGAGGCAGGTGAACAGGATCGGGACGAGGGTGCGGCAACGTGACATCGGATCTCCTCGGGTCGCAAAGAATCGGGACATCAACTTGGACGCAGCGGACCCGAAGTCGGTTCCCACCACCAGCGATGAGTTTTGTGCGCGGCCGCGGTCTGTCAGTGCGACGAAGGGAGATCGCATGCGCGTAGTCGTTGTCAACCACGTCAGCATGGACGGGGTCATCCAGGCGCCGGGCCGCGCCGACGAGGACACGAGAGGTGGTTTCCGCCACGGCGGATGGGCGTCGGCGGCCAACGACCCGGCGGCGGGCCCGGCGATCGGTGCCGCGATGGGGCCGGTGATGGGCGCGGACTTCTCGTGGCTGTTCGGCATGCGCAGCTACGAGGACATGCTGGGGCACTGGAATGCGGTCGGCGGACCGTTCAAAGAGGGGCTCAACAACACGACCAAGTATGTTGCGTCGTCGCGCCCCGACGTCGAATTGGCCTGGCCCAATTCGATTCTCGTCACCGGCGACGTACCCGCTCAGATCGCGGAGATGCGCGAGCGCCCGGGTGGCAACCTCGTCATCATGGGCAGCGGTCAACTCATCCGCTCCCTGTTGCCGCGCGGACTCGTCGAGGAGATGCTGCTCATGGTCCACCCGCTCGTGCTGGGCTCGGGCGCCCGCATGTTCGCCGACGACGCCGACGAACTGCAACGCTTCGGCCTGGAAGACGTGTCGTCGGCAGGCGGGGTCGTGTTGCTGAGGTATCAGGCGGCCGCAGAAACAGACGCACCCGCCTCGTGAACCGGGGCGGGTGCGTCTGGGCTGCAGAGAAGATGCGTAATCGTCAGCGCGAGAACATGAGTGCGCGCTTGACCTCCTGGATCGCCTGCGTGACCTGGATACCACGCGGGCAGGCGTCGGTGCAGTTGAAAGTGGTGCGGCACCGCCACACACCGTCCATGTCGTTGAGGATGTCGAGTCGCTCGACGGCCCCTTCGTCGCGGCTGTCGAAGATGAAGCGGTGCGCGTTCACGATGGCCGCCGGACCGAAGTAGCTGCCGTCGTTCCAGAACACCGGGCAGCTCGTGGTGCAGCACGCACACAGGATGCACTTGGTGGTGTCGTCGAACCGGGCGCGGTCGGTGGCCGACTGGATGCGCTCGCGGGTCGGCTCGTTCCCGCTGGTGATGAGGAACGGCTTGATCGCGCGGTACGCGTCGAAGAACGGTTCCATGTTGACCACGAGATCCTTCTCCACCGGCAGACCCTTGATGGGCTCGATGGTGATGGTGATCTCTTTGCTCTTGTCCTTGGGGAGCAGGTCCTTCATGAGGAGCTTGCACGCCAGGCGGTTGACGCCGTTGATGCGCATCGCGTCCGAACCGCACACGCCGTGGGCGCAGCTGCGACGGAAGGTGAGGGTGCCGTCGAGGTAGCCCTTCACGTAGAGCAGCAGGTTGAGCAGACGGTCGGTGGGCAGCGCCGGTACTCGGAAGCTCTCGAAGCCCTGCGCGTCGGGATCCTCCGGGTTGAACCGGAAGATCTTCAGGGTCACCATGGTCGCCTCGTCGGGCACCGGTGGCAGTGGCGGCTCCTCGGTGTTGGGAGCCGGGTTGTCCATGATCGCCGTCATCAGTACTTACGCTCCATCGGCTCGTATCGGGTCTGGACCACGGGCTTGTAGTCCAGCTCGATGTCGGAGAGCAGGTCGGTGCCCTTCTTGTACGCCATCGTGTGTCGCATGTAGTTCACGTCGTCGCGGTTGGGGTAGTCCTCGCGGGCGTGGCCGCCACGGGACTCCTTGCGATTGAGTGCGCCTGCGACGGTGACCTCGGCCATCTCGAGGAGGAAGCCGAGTTCGATGGCCTCGAGAAGGTCGGAGTTGAAGCGCTTGCCCTTGTCGTGCACACGGACGTGGGCGTAGCGCTCCTTGAACATGTGGATGTCGGACAGCGCCTGCTTGAGGGTCTCCTCGGTGCGGAACACCGACGCGTTGTTGTCCATCGACGCCTGCAACTCGGTACGGATGTCGGCGACCCGCTCGTGGCCGTGCTCGGAGAGCATGTCGGCGATCCACCCGTCGACCATCTCGGTGGGGTTCTCCGGCAGCTCGGCGAAATCGGCCGAGTTGGCGTAGTCGGCCGCGGCGATACCCGCGCGTCGACCGAACACGTTGATGTCGAGGAGCGAGTTGGTGCCCAGGCGGTTGGCGCCGTGCACCGACACGCAGGCGCACTCACCGGCGGCGAACAGCCCGTGCACGATCTCGTCGTTGTTGCGCAGCACCTGACCTTCGATGTTGGTCGGGATGCCGCCCATCACGTAGTGGCAGGTCGGGTACACCGGCACGTATTCGGTGACCGGGTCGACGCCGAGGTAGGTGCGGGAGAACTCGGTGATGTCGGGCAGCTTCTCGTTGAGCACGTCCTCACCGAGGTGGGTGACGTCGATGTAGACGTAGTCCTTGTTGGGGCCCGCGCCGCGACCCTCGAGGACCTCGAGCACCATCGACCGCGCCACGATGTCGCGGGGGGCGAGGTCCTTGATGGTGGGGGCGTAGCGCTCCATGAAGCGCTCACCCTCGGCGTTGCGCAGGATGCCGCCCTCGCCGCGAACCGCTTCCGAGATGAGGATGCCGAGCCCGGCCAGGCCGGTCGGATGGAACTGGTGGAACTCCATGTCTTCCAACGGGAGTCCCTTGCGGAAGATGATGCCCATGCCGTCGCCGGTCAGCGTGTGCGCGTTGGACGTCGTCTTGTACATGCGTCCCGAACCGCCGGTGGCGAACACGATCGACTTGGCGTGGAACACGTGGATCTCACCGGTGGCGAGTTCGTAGGCGACGACGCCGGTCGCGACCATCTCGCCGTCGGCGTTCTCGCTCAGGCAGATGTCGAGGGCGTAGAACTCGTTGAAGAACTCGACGTCGTGCTTGACGCAGTTCTGATAGAGGGTCTGCAGGATCATGTGGCCGGTGCGGTCGGCCGCGTAGCAAGCACGACGCACGGGCGCCTTGCCGTGGTCGCGCGTGTGGCCGCCGAAACGCCGCTGGTCGATCTTGCCCTCGGGGGTGCGGTTGAACGGCAACCCCATCTTCTCGAGGTCGAGCACCGCGTCGATGGCCTCCTTGGCCATGATCTCCGCGGCATCCTGATCGACGATGTAGTCGCCGCCCTTGACCGTGTCGAAGGTGTGCCACTCCCAGTTGTCCTCCTCGACGTTGGCCAGCGCGGCACACATGCCGCCCTGAGCCGCGCCGGTGTGGCTACGGGTGGGGTAGAGCTTGGTCAGCACGGCCGTGCGGGCCCGAGGCGCTGCCTCGATGGCGGCTCGCATGCCTGCGCCGCCGGCACCGACGATGACGACGTCGTAGCGGTGTTCCTGCATGTGTTCTCAAGTCTCCTTAGTTGGACTCGACCGACCCGATGGTCAGAATCGCGTAGGTGCCGAGGACGAGGATCAGGATCATCGACAGCCCGAGTAGCACGTTGAGCCAGAATCGGGTCGAATCCTTGCGGGAGTAGTCGGCGATCACGGTGCGAACGCCGTTGCCGCCGTGCAGCTGGGCGAGCCACAACATGGTGAGGTCCCAGATCTGCCAGAACGGATGGCTCCAGCGCTCGAGCACGAAGCTGGCATCGATGCGGTGCACGCCGTCGTCCCACGCCAGCATGATGAACATGTGGCCGATGGTCAGGATGATCAGGGCGAGGCCGGAGAACCGCATGAACAGCCATGCGTTCTTCTCGAAGTTGCCGCCCTTGGGCTTGCGCGGTGACCGCGGGTTGTCGAGGCTGGCCGGGCGGTCGTGCTGAGTGCCCAGCGTCTTGGCGAGGTGTGTCTCGGAGGTCGTCATCTTCTGCGCGTCTCCTAGAGCGAATGGGTGATCAGGATCTGCAGCAACCGGATGGTCGCGGCACCGAACACGATGACGAACAGGCCGAGGATCGCCCACAGCATCTGGCGCTGGTACTTCGGACCCTTGGACCAGAAGTCGATCAGGATGATGCGCAGACCGTTGAACGCGTGATAGAGCACGCAGGCGACGAGACCGATCTCCATGAGGCCGATGATCGGCGTCTTATAGGTCTCGATGACCTCGGAGTACTTGTTCGGATCGACGCGGATGACCGCAGTGTCGAGAACGTGTACGAAGAGAAAGAAGAAGATGGTCACACCGGTGATGCGGTGCAAGACCCAGGACCACATGCCTGGGTCGCCACGATACAGAGATCGCCTGCGCACCGGCTCGGGTGCGACTTCGGTGGGGGTGCTCATCGGGAAAGTGGCCTCCAACATCGTCGATGGACGCGCCGAATCGGCATGCTCCGACTCGACCGTGGACCCATGTCAAAAGACTCTAAACCCATGGTGGGACCGGTGGTAAATTGCCCGAACCGATTTGGGCGACAAGAGATTCCGACTTAGGTTTGCCTTACCAAGGATCTCGTGGTAGCGAATATCACACCCCGCAGCACTCATCTGAAAGGTCAGGAGGTTGTTGTGCGCATCGAAATTGACTGGAATACGTTGCGAGACAAAGCCAATGACATGATCCCGCGGGCTTACGCGCCCTATTCCGGGTTTCCGGTCGGCGCAGCTGCTATCACCGACGACGGTCGGATCGTGGCGGGTTGCAATGTGGAAAATGTCTCATACGGGCTCGGCATCTGCGCCGAGGTCGCGCTGGTCGCGCAGCTGATCTCTGGCGGCGGATCGAGGCTGGTGGCGGTCAGTGTCTGTGATCGGCGGGGGGCCGTGCTGATGCCGTGTGGGCGGTGCCGTCAGGTGCTCTACGAGCATGGCGGACCCGATCTCCTCATCGACCATGGCTCCGGACCGAAGGCGCTGGCCACGCTGCTGCCGGACGCATTCGGTCCCGACGATCTGGAGGTGGCCCAGTGACCGAGGTCGACGAGGTGATTCATGCGGTGGCGGTGATCGCGTCCAAACGGGACGGTCGGGAGCTGACCGACGCACAGATCGCGTGGGTCGTCGATGCGTATACCCGCGGTGAGGTGGCACCCGAGCAGATGTCGTCATTGTTGATGGCGATCTTCCTGCGGGGGATGACGCGCCGGGAGATCGCCACGTGGACCCGGGCGATGATCGACAGTGGCCGCCGGATGGACCTCTCCGGATTGCGGCGCGACGCCCGACCGCTCGCCACCGTCGACAAGCACTCGACCGGCGGCGTCGGAGACAAGATCACGCTTCCGCTCACACCGCTCGTCGCGTCGTTCGGGGTCGCGGTTCCGCAACTGTCGGGTCGTGGACTCGGACACACCGGCGGCACCCTCGACAAACTGGAGTCGATCCCGGGGTGGCGTGCGGATGTGTCGGCCGACGACATGATCGCCCAGCTCGAGGACGTGGGCGCGGTGGTGTGCGCGGCGGGTGCCGACCTGGCACCCGCCGATCGCAAGCTGTACGCGCTGCGCGACGTGACCGGGACCGTGGAAACCATTCCGCTGCTCGCGAGTTCGATCATGAGCAAGAAGATCGCCGAGGGCACCGAGTCGCTCGTGCTCGACGTCAAGTTCGGGTCGGGCGCATTTCTGCGGGACATCGACCAGTCGCGGCTGCTCGCCGAGACCATGGTCGAACTCGGCAGCGACGCAGGGGTGCGCACGGTCGCGCTGCTCACCGACATGAACACCCCGCTCGGGCTGACCGTCGGCAACGCCGTCGAGGTCGCCGAGTCCGTGGAGGTCCTGGCGGGTGGCGGGCCCGACGATGTGGTCGAGCTGACGCTGGCCCTGGCACGCGAGATGCTCGACGCCGTCGGCCTGACCGCGGCCGATCCTGCCGAGCACCTGGCCAACGGTCGTGCGATGGACACCTGGCGGACGATGATCGCCGCGCAGGGCGGCGACCCTGATGCAGCCCTTCCGGTCGCGGATCATTCCGACGTGGTGGTCGCACCCGCCGACGGCGTCATCACCGTGATGGATGCGCGGGCCGTCGGTGATGCGGCGTGGCGGCTCGGCGCCGGCCGATCCCGCCCGGGGGAGTCGGTGCAGTCGGAGGCGGGCGTGACCATCCACGCCAAACCGGGCGACCGGGTGCGGGCGGGCGAACCGCTGTTCACCCTGCACACCCAGACACCCGAGCGTTTCGCCGGGGCGCGAGCGGTGCTCGTCGACGCCGTCGAGGTCTCGGCGGGTGGCGAACCTCCCGCCCGCTCCCTGGTGCTGGATAGGGTGAGCTCATGAGGCCGCTGGATCTCGCCAACATCACACTCGCCCCCAAGGTTCTGCTCCACGACCACCTCGACGGCGGGCTGCGGCCGGCGACGGTGCTCGACCTCGCCCAACAGACCGGATACGACGACCTGCCCGCCGACGACGTCGACGATTTGGCGCGCTGGTTCCGGGAGGCCGCCGACAGCGGGTCGCTGGAGAAGTATCTGGAGACCTTCGCGCACACCGTCGGGGTGATGCAGACGGCCGACGCCCTGGAGCGGGTCGCGCGCGAATGCGTGGAAGACCTCGCCGACGACGGCGTCGTGTACGCCGAGATCCGCTATGCACCCGAGCAGCACCTCGAACGGGGACTGACGCTGGACGAGGTGGTGGAGGCAGTGCTGCGCGGTTTCGCCGACGGTGAGGCCACCGCAGCTCAGCGCGGCAAGCCGATCGCGGTTCGGTGCCTGGTCACCGCGATGCGTCACGCCGCGCGATCTCGCGAGATCGCCGAACTGGCCGTGCGTTATCGGGATCGCGGTGTGGTCGGGTTCGACATCGCCGGCGCCGAGGCCGGACACCCACCGACCCGACATCTCGACGCGTTCGAGTACATGCGTGCCAACAGCGCCCCGTTCACCATCCATGCCGGCGAGGCGTTCGGGCTGCCGTCCATCCATGAGGCGATCGGATTCTGTGGCACCGACCGCCTCGGACACGGTGTGCGCGTCATCGACGACATCGAGCTGCCCGCCGACGCCGACCCGGCAGCAGAGTCGTTCGTCGGCGCTCGGCTGGGGGACATCGCGAACATCGTGCGCGACAAGCGAATTCCACTCGAGCTCTGCCCGAGTTCCAACGTGCAGACCGGGGCCGTGGCCTCCATCGCCGAGCATCCGTTCAACGTCCTCGCGCGGCTGCGCTTCCGGGTGACGGTCAACACCGACAACCGGCTGATGAGCGACACCACCATGAGCAACGAGTTCCTCCAACTCGCACGCCAATTCGGTTACGGCTGGGCCGATTTCGAGCGGTTCACAGTGAACGCGATGAAGTCGGCGTTCATCCACTTCGACGAACGGCTCGCATTCATCGACGACGTGATCAAACCGGGGTACGCCGTGCTGCTCGGGTGACCGTCCGCCGCTCTGAGGTGCCACACCCCATCCTCCCTGAGGTGCTCTCGGCTGGCGCCTCGAGCACCGCAGCCGGCGGTGGTGGATGCTCAGCCGGCGGGAGCGTGACGGGCGATCAGCCCTTCTTCTCCAGGCGGTCCTCGAAGTCGTGCTCGAGTGCGCGCCAGGCTTCGGCCTCGTTGTCGAACGGCGGGCTCGGAGCCATCCGCTTGGGGTCGGGGTTGACGGCGTAGTCGACAAACCAGCCGAGCGGAGTGGTGGAGGCGAGTGCCTCGCCGACGGCGTTGTCGCCGGCGTAATCCGCTGCGTCGGTGAACAATTCGACGGCGAGGTCGAGCTGATTGCGGTCCATGCGGCGCGGGCCGTCGGCGATGTCCTCGGACAGTCCGGGCAGGATGTAGACGTTGTCGTCGATGACGTCGAACTCCAACGAGCCGTCGGTGGCGCCGGAACGAACGTCCTCGAACGTCGACAGGTCGGCCAGGTCGTGGTTGTTCTGGTTGGCGATGAACCGCGAGAGTGACCGTCCGGAAGTGAACACGAAGATCTTGCCGTTCGCGCCCAGGAACACCGGCTCGTCACCGAGGTAGCAGCGCAGCGTCAGGTACTCGTTGGCGCTGGTGACGATGCGGATCGGGTCGATGCCGACAGACGCCCAGAAGTCGTCTTCCAGGTCGTCCTCGTCGTCTTCTTCTTCCTCGTCCTCTTCGTCGGTGTCGCTGTCCTCGTCCTCGTCGTCTTCCGAGTCCGATTCGTCGTCGTCTTCGTCGGAATCGGCGTCGGTGTCGACGATCTCGATGTCGTCGTCGGCCGGCTCGTCCTCATCCTCGGCAGAGGCTGCGGCTTCGAGTTCGGCTTCGGCCGCGACCACGGCGTCGGCGTCGACCTCGGGCGTCTTGATGACATCGTCGATCGCGTCGAGCACGTCATCCCAGTGCTTGGCGATGAGCCGGCCGATCCGGACCCACAGGTCGGTGCCCTCACGCCCCTCGAAGTTGCGGGTGCCGGTGGTCACCGCGCCGAGGATCGGGTTGCCGTTGAAGAACTTGGTGATGGTGGTGAGCTCACACACCTCGCCGAGGATGCGCACGATCTCGAGCGCGTCCTCGAGTTCGGCGATGACCTCAGGGGTGGGATCCTCGGCCGCCAGTTCCGGCACGCCGACGAGGTCGTAGCTGTGCCGATCGTCGGGGACCAGCTCGTCGGCCTGCAGTCCTACGACGATCGACCATGCGGGATGGTCGGCCAAGTCGTTGTCATCGTCGTTGCGGATGAACGCCGCGAGTTCGGCCACACCTGGCAGCACATAGAGATCCTCGTCGAGGCCGAGGAAGGCCTCCCATTCGTCGTCGCCCTCACGCCAACGTGGTGCCCACAAGGTGAAGCTGTTTCCGTCGGTGAGTCCGAGCTCAATAGGGACGATGTCTCCGGCCATGGGGACACAGCGTAGCGATTCTGTCTGTGACGCCGGGTAGTGACCCCACGACAGTTGGGTGAACGATCGCCCATTTCCAACTTCGTTGCGCCCAACTTCGTTGCGCGTAGCGTGGTTCATCGGGGGCGATAGAACCCCTCAAATGTCTGAGACATGTTGGTCGTCCGCACCGCAGACACCTGCACCGGATTGCCTGCCTCCACCATCTGCCCGTTCCCGATGTACATCGCGACGTGACCCGACCAGACGGCGAGATCACCCGGCTGCAGATCTGCCTGTGACACCTGGACGCCGGCGGTGTCCTGATCTTGCGCGAGCCTGGGCAGCTCGAGACCGGCCTGGCGATACGCCCACTGGGTGAGTCCACTGCAGTCGAAGCCGTCCGGTGTCGTGCCACCCCACTGGTAGCGCACGCCGCGCTGCGAGAGGGCGGCGCGTACTGCCTTGGCGGCGCGTTCGTTCGGCGCGTAGGCGGTCGAGCCGTCGGGCAGAGTGATCGGGATCCGCCCGCCGGGGTGGTCGTTGTTTGTGGTCCGGTCGTTCGTGATCCGGTCGCCGGGCGGCGCCACCTCGGCGGGCGCGACGTGCCGGGCCAACGCCAACATCTTGGTGGTGTCGGCCTTCAGTTCATGCCGTGCGCGACCGACGATCTCCATGCCGCGGGTCACATGATCGATGGCTACCGGCAGGATGGTCGCCAGCCCGGCCGGGGTGTACAGCTGCGGCCCGAGTGCGGTTGCGATCCGCTCGAACGAATCCACCAGTGTGTTGAGCGCGGTCGAGGCGACCTTGACCTTGCGACTGGCGTCTTCGACGATCCGCGAGAACTCGACGCCGTCGTTGCGCAGGGCGGTGTTCCGGTTCTGTGTGTTGATGGTCGCTCGTCGGGCGGCATCTCCGCCTTCGCCACGCCAACCATCGCCGAGACCACGCACGGAGGCCGCCGATCGCTCGCGGGTGTGCGTGAGATTCGCTGTGGTCGTGCGGACCTGATCGGCGGGATTGCCGGCCGGCAGCACGCCGGTGCCGAGCGCGGTGATCAGCAGCCGAAGCGGAGCGATGAGAAGTTCGACGGTGAGCATCAGGCCTTCCTCGCAGCGTCGGGCGTGGTGTCGCCGGCAATGTCCTTGCCGCACCGGCAATCGCGGGCGTTGTACGTCGTGTTTGCGCGCTCGGTCTTGTCGGAGACCGCGTCGTGCTGTCTGGCGGTGGTGTCCAGATGCCGGGTGTAGAGCTCGAACACCTGCACTGCCGCCGACAGGAACTCGGCGCCGATCAGCCCGAAGGTGATGGCGAGATCGGTGACGGCGCTGCGTTGCCGGGCCGCGTCCGCGTGGGTGTCGGCCGCGGCGGATCGCTGCGCAGCGGCGAAGGTTCGCAGGGATGGCGAATCGATGGTCAGTTGGCTCATAAAAGATCAGACGCAGCGGACCCGCACTCGGTTCCGAGCGCCAGGTTCGCGCACGTCATATCGTGTTCGCCATGGAGTGCCTCATCGTCGACCACCCGCTCGCGGCCGCCCGACTGACCACCATGCGCGACGAGAAGACCGACAACGCCGCTTTCCGTGCGGCGCTGTCGGATCTGACACAGATGCTCATCTACGAGGCGTTGGCCGGCGCGCCCGTCGCCGACGTGCCCATCCGCACCCCGTTGTCGGAGTTCGCGGGTTCGCGGCTGGCCAATCCGCCGTTGCTGGTTCCGGTGTTGCGGGCGGGACTGGGCATGGTGGAGCAGGCCCACGCGATGGTGCCCGAGTCGCACGTCGGCTTCGTCGGTGTCGCGCGTGACGAACGGACGGCGCAGCCGGTGCCCTACCTGGAGTCGCTGCCCGACGACCTGTCGACGACAGCGGTCTTCGTCCTCGACCCCATGCTCGCCACCGGTGGCTCGCTGCTGCACACGATCGAACTCCTGGTGGCCCGCAAAGCCGCCGACATCACCGCTGTCTGTGTGGTCGCTGCTCCCGAAGGTGTTGCAGCACTGGAGAAATCAGGGCATCCGGTCCGTCTGGTGGTGGCCGCTGTCGACGATGGTCTCAACGACGACTTCTTCATCGTCCCCGGTCTCGGTGATGCGGGCGATCGTCAGTTCGGCCCGCGCTAACCGGCGTCGGACACTGCCGACCAGCGGCCGGCGTTGCGTGTCACGGTCACCGGATGGTCGAAACATTTGCTGATCGTGGTCGAGGTGAGGGCGTCGTCCACCGGTCCGGTCGCCACCACCACGCCGTCGCGGAGCAGCATCGCGTGCGTGGTGCTGGCGGGCAGGTCTTCGAGGTGATGGGTCACCAGCACGGTCGCGAGATCGGTGACGTCCGAACGTAACTGGTCGATGCCCGCCAACAGCTTCTCGCGGGCGGCGAGGTCGAGGCCGGTGGCCGGCTCGTCGAGCAGGAGCAGCGCGGGAGTCGGCATCAGCGCGCGGGCGATGAGTGTGCGTCCACGTTCGCCCTGGCTCATCACCGTCCAGACGGAATCGCGACGGTCGGACATGCCGAGCAGCGCGAGCAGGGCGTCGGCGCGATCATGCTCGGCGTCGTCGTATCGATGCCGGCGGTCGAGCTCCGGGGTATTGGTGAGACCGGTCAGCACCACCTCGTGGGCGGTCAGCGGCACGTCGATGCGCCACCGTGGGTCGACGTGGCCGATATGCATGCGCAACTCGCGCATGTCGACGCGTCCGATCCGTCGACCGAGGACATCAACGGTGCCGCGCGTCGGGTGTTCGCGGGCGCCGAGCATGGCCATCAGGGTCGATTTGCCTGCGCCGTTGGGTCCGAGCAGCGCCCAGTGCTCTCCGGGGTGTACCTCGAGACTCACGTCGTCCAGGAGGAGGCGTCCGGACCGCACGACGTCGAGGTGCTCGGCTCGCAACACGGGGTCGGTCACGACGCGGCCCAGTGCTGGAGCATCGGTTCGTTCGCGAGGGTCGATCCACCCTGGGTGATGAGCAGACTGCTCGGCGAGATCGTGTACACGACGCCTTCGTTTTGCACGATGAATGTGTTGCCTGATTTCGTCGGGTAGCCGATCTCGATGTCGCCTTCCGGAGCGGAACCCTTGTAGTACCAGCGTCCGGTCTGGGTGCCGACCTGACAGATGATCACCCGCGACCGCGAGGTCTGCCCGACCATGACCACCTGATCGCCGGCGTCGTTGCAGCGGGGACCGTTCACGAAACCCAAGGAATCGGTGCCGGGCACCGTTGGTGTCGGGCGAGGCGCGACGGTGGTGGTCTCGGTGGTCGTGTCCGCGGTGGTCCGACTCTGCGTGACAGTGCTGGTCACTGCCGAGGGCGACGATGTGGCTGCCGTGTTGTTGTTCTCGTCGTCGCCGGGAATGAACACAAGCGCGCCGAGGACACCGGCGATCAGAATGAGCACGCCGGCGACGATGGCCGCGATGACCGCCGGTGACGACCAAGGTGACCGTTCCGGTGGTGGGTACGACCCCGGCGGGGGATAGCTGCCCGGTGGGTAGGTCATCGGCTCACACCTCCCCGATGATCTGGGCCAGCAACTCGCCCATCCGGGCTGCCGAGTTCCGTCCGACGTCGAGGACCTCGGCATGGCTGAGCGGTTCGCCGGTCATGCCGGCCGCCAGGTTGGTGACCAGACTGACCCCGAGGACCGCCACGCCGGCGGCGCGGGCAGCGATGGTTTCGTGCACCGTGGACATCCCGACCAGATCGGCGCCCAGGGTGCGCAGCATCCGGATCTCGGCCGGCGTCTCATAGTGGGGGCCGGGCAGACCCGCGTACACGCCCTCGGCGAGGTCGGGGTCGACGCGGCGGGCGACCTCGCGCAACCGCGGTGAGTAGGCGTCCACAAGGTCGACGAACTGCGCGCCCACGAGTGGCGAGCGGGCCGTGAGGTTGAGGTGATCGGAGATCAGCACGGGCTGACCCACCGACATGTCGGCGCGCAATCCGCCTGCCGCGTTGGTCAGCACGATCGTGCTGACCCCGGTCGCTGCTGCGGTACGCACCGGATGCACCACTCGTGCGAGATCGTGCCCCTCGTAGGCGTGAATACGGCCGAGCAGGAGCAGAATGCGGCGATCGCCGATCCGCACCGAATGGATCATGCCGCCGTGTCCGGCCGCCTTCGGTGGTGTGAAGCCCGGGATCGACGCCATCGAGACCGATCGGACGGGCGTACCGAAAGCCTCGGCAGCCGGTGCCCAGCCCGAACCTAGTACCACGGCCACGTCGTGCGCTGCGGCATCGGTCTCGGCGGCGATGGTGGCGGCCGCGACCGCTGCCGCGGCGTCGGCGTCGACGGTGGGATCCATGCCGCCCACACTAGGACGTGTCTCGCCAAGGGGATTGGGAGACACGTCCTGGGACGCGGGTGGATGCGGTGTACGCGGTGCCGACTAGTCGGATCAGGTCCAGGCGATATGGTTCTCGCATGCCTTACCTGAAGACCAACGGCGACGTCATCGAGCTGTATCTGGGCACCGAAGGGGTCGAACTCGACGAATCGAATCCCGAGAACCGCTTCCGCCTCGACTGGCTCGACACCGTCACGGCGTTGCTCGACGACGTGGCGGCCGCGGCCAAGCCGGTGATCATCACGGCGACCGGCAAGTACTTCAGCAACGGCCTCGACACCGACTACGTCTTTGCCAACCCCACCGGCCTGCCCGCTTACCTCGACCGCGTACATGCGCTCTACACCACGGTGTTGACGTTGCCGGTGCCGACGATCGCCGCCCTGAACGGTCACGCCTTTGGGGCGGGCGCAATGCTCGCGCTATGCGCGGACCATCGGTTGATGCGCACCGAGCGGGGATTCTGGTCGTTGCCCGAAGCAGCACTGAACATGCCGTTCACGCGGGGTATGGCAGCGCTCGTCCGCACCCGGATTTCGGATGCGGCGGCCACCGAGGCCATGCTCACCAGCCGTCGGTATGGCGCTGACGATGCCGCGTCGGCAGGGATCGTCGAAGAGGCGGTCGCCGCAGCCGAACTCGTCGACCGCGCCACCGAGGTCGCCACCGCACGCGCGGCCCTGGCCGGTCCCAACCTCGCTCTGATCAAGCGCGGACTGCGCACGCCATTGCTCGACGATCTCGCTGTCCCGACACCGAGTTCACTGCTATGAGCGGCGTGGCCGTGTCTCGACGAGGTCGGGTGATCGTATGGGCGATCTGATCGAATCCTGGCTGGCCGCGCACGGCACCGACCTCATTGCGTGGCGCCGGGCCATCCATGCCTACCCGGAACTGTCGCGGCAAGAGGTGCGGACCACCGAGCTGGTGATGACCGAGCTGCAGTCGGTCGGCCTGAATCCGCGTCGGCTCCCGCTCGGAACCGGCGTCGTGTGCGACCTCGGACCGAGTGGGGAGGCGCGGATCGGTTTGCGCGCCGACATGGATGCCCTGCCGATCACCGAGCACACCGGGCTGCCGTTCACTTCGACTGTCGACGGGGTGTCGCACTCCTGCGGGCACGACGCGCACACCGCCATCCTGATCGGGGTCGCCAAGCTGCTCGTCGAGGCCGAACCGCTGCCGGTGGGGGTGCGGCTGATCTTCCAGGCCGCCGAGGAAGTGATGCCGGGCGGCGCTCTCGACGCCATCGACGCCGGGGTGACGACGGGCCTGAGCAAGATTTTCGCGCTGCATTGCGATCCACGGTTGCCCGTCGGGACGGTCGGGCTGCGCGCCGGTGCGTTGACGTCGGCCGCCGACCACATCGACGTGCAACTGCGATCACCCGGTGGGCACACATCGCGCCCGCACCTGACGGGTGACCTCGTCTACGCGATGGGCACGCTGATCACCGGTCTGCCGGGCATCCTGTCGCGTCGCGTCGACCCGCGTTCGGGAACGGTGATGGTGTGGGGCGCGGCCAACGCCGGCAGTGCTCCCAACGCGATTCCGCAGGAAGGTCGTCTGCGCGGGACGGTTCGAACCGGTGAGCATGCGACGTGGGCGCAGCTGGAACCGTTGGTCCGCAGCATCGTCGGCGAACTGGTCGCGCCGCTGGGCGTGCAGTACGACCTGGCCTACTTCCGCGGCGTGCCACCCGTCGTCAACGACGAGAACGCGATCGAGATGCTGGAGCGGTCGATCGAGGCGATCGGTCCGAACGCGGTCGCCGACACCCCGCAGTCCGCGGGTGGCGAAGACTTCTCCTGGTACCTCGAGCACGTGCCCGGTGCAATGGGCCGGCTCGGCGTGTGGGACGGCATGGGGGTGCAGCGGGACCTGCACCAACCCAACTTCGACATCGACGAACGCGCACTCGCAATCGGGGTCCGCGCGCTCGCCGGACTGATCGTCGGGCCCGGCGCCGGGGTCTGATCAGCCTTCTACGCTGCCCGGTCCGGGGCCGACGTTGCGGGACTCCCGAAGCCGAAGATCCTGGACATATTCGGCCGGTGCGCCCGCGATCTCAGCGGCCTCGGCCATCACACCGAGGTAGCGGGCCGACGGCAAGCCGCCTTCGAAAGCATCGAGAACATACAGCCACGCGAGGACGGGTCCGTCCGCGGTGTCGACTCGCGCGCGCACCTTGCGGTGGATGCCGAGTTCTGAGCCTTCCCAGCGGTCGAGGTAGTCCTCGTCTTCGACGGGCACGTCGTAGAGCACCACGAACACCTTGGCCTCGACGTTGTCGCGGTCCTCGGTGACGGTCGCCAACGAGCCTTCCCAACCGATGTCCCCGCCGCCGAAGGTGAGGCGCCACCCGTTCAACCATCCGGTCCCCGCCATCGGCGAGTGCGGGGCGCGCTCGGCCATCTGTTCGGGATGCATGTTCGAACCGTAAGCCGCATAAATGGGCATGTCGCCTCTGACCTGCTCTTTCTCGACGGAGTGGCGCGAAAACGGACTCCGATCGCGCCACGTTGACCCGGGCCACGACGATCGTATTACGACAAGGCGTCGTGCACCGCAGTCGCACCGGGTCCTTCAGTGCGTCGGCCCGACCATCCCGTCGTCGACGACCGGGCGTCCGGGCATACCCTGGACAGGGCGCACGCCGGTACTTCGAGCCAGTGACCAGCCCAAGATCGTCGCCGGCTCGACGAGGGCCATGGATGGCCGGAACAGGAGTGATTGTGACCAAGATCGTCATCATCGGTGGTGGACCGGCCGGTTACGAGGCGGCGCTTGCCGCAGCCGCATACGGCGCGGACACCACGGTGATCGATTCGGACGGGATCGGCGGCGCGTGTGTGCTGTGGGATTGCGTCCCGTCGAAGACGTTCATCGCGTCGACCGGCATCCGCACCGAGGTGCGCCGGGCCGTCGACCTCGGCATCAACATCAAGACCGACGACACCCTCGTGACCCTTCCGCAGATCCATCAGCGTGTCCGCGATCTGGCCTTCGCGCAATCCGCCGACATCCGTTCCCGGTTGATCAGCGAGGGCGTCACCCTGGTGTCGGGTACCGCAACGCTGGAGCCGACCCAGGTGGGTGTCTCCACGCATGGGGTCCTGGCGACTCTGTCCGACGGGAGCACCCAGCGTTACGACGGTGACGTGGTGTTGCTCGCGACGGGCGCCTCGCCGCGCATCCTGCCCGACGCCCAACCCGATGGTGAGCGGATTCTGACCTGGCGTCAGCTCTACGACCTGGAAGATCTTCCCGAGCACCTCATCGTGGTCGGATCGGGTGTCACCGGTGCCGAATTCGTGCACGCCTACACCGAATTGGGTGTGAAGGTGACTCTGGTGTCGAGCCGCGACCGTGTGCTGCCGCACGAAGACGAGGATGCCGCGCTGGTGCTCGAGGAGGCCCTCGCCGAGCGAGGTGTCGAGCTGGTGAAGCACGCACGGGCGAACAAGGTTGAGCGCAACGGCGATTCGGTGACCGCCTATCTCGCGGACGGTTCCACCGTCACCGGATCGCATGTGCTGATGACGGTCGGTTCGGTGCCCAACACCACCTCGCTCGAACTCGAGGCTGCCGGGGTGGACGTCGACAAGGGCGGCTACATCCGGGTCGATCGGGTGTCCCGGACGTCGGTCACCGGCATCTACGCGGCCGGCGACTGCACGGGACTGTTCCCGTTGGCGTCGGTCGCCGCGATGCAGGGCCGGATCGCGATGTACCACGCCCTGGGCGAAGGTGTGTCGCCGATCAAGCTGAAAACCGTTGCGTCGGCGATCTTCACGCGTCCGGAGATCGCGACGGTCGGGGTGTCGCAGAACGCCATCGACGCCGGCGAATATCCCGCCCGCACCGTGATGCTGCCATTGGCCACCAACCCTCGGGCGAAGATGAGCGGTCTTCGACGCGGTTTCGTCAAGATCTTCTGCCGACCGGCGACCGGCGTGGTCATCGGTGGCGTGGTGGTCGCGCCCACGGCGTCGGAGCTGATCCTTCCGATCGCGCTCGCGGTGCAAAACAAGCTGACCGTCAGCGACCTTGCGGCGACCCTGTCGGTGTACCCGTCACTGTCGGGATCGGTGACCGAGGCGGCCCGGCAATTGGTACGGCACGACGATCTGGACTGATCGCGTCGGTCAGGTGACCTCATCGCTCTCTGACTGGGAGAGTTGGCGCTGTGAGCTGGGGAAATGTGACCTGTCATCGTTCGATCCGGGAGGCGCGACGGACACCCTGTGTCGTGTTGGAGAATCTGTGTGCTGCAGCACCCAGATGACCTGATTCGACACAGGTGTGGCCTGAGTTCACGCGGATTGCCGCAATGACCTGGCTGGTAGTCGCGGCCTGGGCTTCGCTCCGGCCACCTGCCGCGTCGATCTGAGAGAACGCGAGTTGATTTGGAGAATGCGAGTGCTGCAGCACTAGCGTTCTCCAGTTCGGCACCGGGTGTCGTGAGTGTCGCCATTTCGCAAGGTTCCGAGCCACGTCCCGGGCAGCGGCGCTCTTCCCGCCTCCACGATCGCCGACGACGTCGGCCGAGGGCGCTGATCCAATGAGCGGGGACGGAATCGATGAGCAGTAGGAAGGCTGCCTGTCCGACGCCGTCATGGTCGCGCAGTTCCCGACGCAACCGAATTGTGCACAACGCCGCGAGCGATCGCCATCGTCGGTGATCGCGGGGTATGGTCCGTCAGAACCGAATTCCGGTCCGTTGGGGGTGTCGTGGGCGATCCGCTAGATCAGATGAAGGGTGCGCCCGGCAACATCGACGGGCAGCGGACGGCTTGGGAGACGATGAGCATCGGCGAGGTGCTGGGGATTCTGGCGAAGATGGGCCGCGGAAATGCCAGCGGCGACGCCGAGGCGTTCGCCGGTACCCCGGGTCTCGTAAAGCAGGCGGTCAACCAGATGAACAGTGCATTTGGAACCGACCTCATGCTCGGGCGCGCGGCGGACGGAAGCGTGACCCGCGCACGTCTGCTTGCCAACGCAATAGACACGAGTGCGACCAGAGGACAGCAGGTCGTGGACGCAGTCGAACGCGGTGGCCAGATCGCGGGCGACGCGGCCGCGCTCGCGCCACAATTTCAGGCTCTCCAAGAGCACGTGCGCGACAATCCGGAGGATTCGGCCGCTGCGCGCGCCGCGGTCCGTGCAGCGATGGACAGCACCTACAGCAATCCCATGCTCGCGGCCCAAGCGAATCTGCCTGCAGAGAGAACAGATGACTCTGCTTCGAGGGAACTCAGCAACATCGGCAACCTGGGTTCGACCGACCCGAATAACCCGAACCGTGACAACTCGTCGAACTCTCGCGGCCAGACGGCGAACACGACCGACATCACCGGCGGCGGACCCAACGGCCCGGGGAGCGGACCGACGCCGACTGGCGGCCCGTCGCCGTCGTCGAACTCGCCGAACCGGACGACCCCCGTCGACACGACTAACACGAACAACCCGTCGCGGCAGAATCCTGGTTCGCCCGACCGCAATCCGGACTCGTTGAACCGCGGAGGCCGGGGGACGCCGAACGTCGTGCCGGCCAACATCGACAACCGGCACCCACCCGGCCCTGGCAAGGGCGCTCCCAACAACATCCCGCGCGGTGGCGTTCCCGCGGGTCTCGTGCCGGGTGGACCGCGGAGCCCGGTGATACCGCCTGGGCTCGTGCCGCCTGCCGGAGCGCCCGGGGGAGCAACCAATCCCGGTGCTGGGACACCGAATTCGAATCCCGGGGCCGCCCAGCGACCGGGTACGCCCGGTGTACCTCACGGCGCTGGACGGCCACGCTCGGACGACAAGAAGCACACTCCCGCGATCTACCTCCACAGCGACGACAACGGCAAGGAGATCGTTGGTGACCTGCCACTCGTCGGACCGCCGGTGATCGGCGACTGGGCGCCGCGTGCTGCGCCTGCCGCGAGCGTCCCGGTGCCGAATGACACAGCTCCAGAAGAGGGTTCGGTCGACCTTCGACTTCCGACACCCACGACCACGCCCACATCCGAGAAGCCGGTCGAACAGCGTGAGGCGTAGGTATGCACCGCGTTGAACGGCTGCCCGGAGGTGTCGCCCGGCTGGTCGACAGTGTTCCCGACGGCGACATCCCGCAGTGCCTGGCGCTGCTCACCGCGTCGGTCATCGACGTCGCCGACGTGCATTCGCCCGAGATCGCGGAGGCGCTGACACAGTGGCGTGAGCGCGGGACCGCGTCGGAACGATCACGCGCACATGTGCGTTCGGTGGTCGCCCAGCACGACCTCGACGCGTTCGTTCACCAGCGACGCGGCGACATCGACAAACAGCGCGAGAGCTTTCGCCGCGCACGCGCCTTCGAATGCATCATGATCACCATCGATTCGGAGAGCCAGGAACCTCGAACCGTGCTCCGCGAGTCCGTGTACGAGGCGGCCGCGGCAATGGGAGGGACCGGCGGAGTCGTGGGTATTCTGGCCGACTTCGTGGTGTGACAGGGTTTGATCCACAGATCTCGTTCCGCCGGTGGATCGGTCGACGATCCAAGGTAGTGTTGCGACAATCGTTACATCGGCAGCCGATGGCGCATACGGGGGAGGTCGGGTGGGAGACAACTACACGTCCAACGACGATATGGGCCTTCAATTGCCCGGATACGAGGCTTCGGACATTGACTCCGTGCGGCGCGGTCCTAACGGCCCAGGTGGCGTCGTCCGGTTCTCGACTGAGGACTGGGAAGGGCGAGCGAGGACGGCGGAATCCGCGGCACGTACCTTGCAAGAGGCGATGAGGAATCTGGATCGCGCGGTACCTCAGAATTGCTTCGGTGAGTGCGTTGAAGGTAAAGCCATGTATTCACGCGTGAGGCAAGCCATCACGACGTGGCGCGATGACCTTGAACAGCAGTCAACAGACTTGAGGAACCTGGCAAGCGATTGTCGCCGTGCAGGAGCTAAACTCGACCGTGCCGACGTCGATGGGTCTGTGGGAATCCAAACGTGAGTGGTCGGCACTATTGGCGACCAGAACGTCACGCTTTATCCGTTCTCCTCGGCGCTTTCGTTGCCCTAGTATCTGCATCGGGCTGTACAGTCAGTGGCACCGCAGTAAGTGAAGGACCCGCCGCCTCGCATTCTGCCAGTAGGGCGCCTGAGGTTAGGCAACGTGACGATGCAGGTCGCCTACTGCCGTTCAAGACAGTTTTCCCGAACCGGTGGAGTCAAAACAATGATGGCACAACATACGAGCCTTGCACATATGTGACCGAGCCCGTTCTCATGAAGATGGGTCTTGATCCCAAATCAGCGAAAGACGCAGCGGTCGCCGACCATCAGACAGTCCGAGGATGCGATTGGCGATTCACGAACAGTGAGTCTTCCTCGTTATCCCAGTCTGTAGGGAATCTTGCTGGCGCTGGTGTCGCGGACCTCGATGGTTACAAGGCGGAGTTTGACGACTTCCGTTGGTTCCCAGACCAGTTGGTGGATGGGCGCACAGTCGCTACGTTTTCGCTCGGAACTGATCACTGTGCGACGCTGATAGTCTCGGGTCGAGCTTTGGTTATGACGGCCGTATGGCTGGGGCAGCATGACCCTGACGTGTCAGAAAATTGCGGTTTAGCATTCGCCTTCACGCGTGCAACTATCAATAAAATTCCAAGGTAGGCAGTCCATTTGGAGCCGACCCGGGGCGTCCTGCAAATGCGAAGTCTTTGGCTCGACCGGATGGAAAAAATCTAGGGGAAGAAAACTCGTCCCCTAGTTTTGGAGTCTTCCCTGAGGAATTTCTGGGGGAGGACTCCACAAATAGGGGAGGAAGTTCTTCCCCTATTTTCAGGGTCGGTGGCCGCCGACATTTTCGGCTCGCGCGGGTTTCGATATTTCAGGGGTCGGTGGCCGCCGACATTTTCGGCTCGCGCGGGTTTCGATACGCGTCGGGTTGGTTTCGAGACGCGCCATGGTCGCTCCGCTCCCTTGCCGCTCCTCAACCCGGCGGCTGCGCTCACTCGCCGCTCCTCGACCGGCAGGGGCTACGCGACTTACGCGAGGTCGAAGCTGTGCTCGACCGCTCGGTTCCATTCGCTGTACAGGCGATCTCGTTCTGACGCGTCCATCGACGGTTCCCAGCGTTTGTCCTCGGCCCAGTTGGCGCGGATCTCGTCTTCGCTGTCCCAGTAGCCGACGGCGAGGCCGGCGGCGTAGGCGGCGCCGAGGGCGGTGGTCTCGTTGACGACCGGTCGGACGACGGGGACGTCGAGGATGTCGGCCTGGAACTGCATGAGGAGGTCGTTGACAACCATGCCGCCGTCGACCTTGAGGGTCGACAACTCCACACCGGAGTCGGCCTGCATCGCCTCGATGACCTCTCGGGTCTGAAAAGCGCTGGCCTCCAAAGCAGCTCGGGCCAGGTGGCCCTTGTTGACGAAACGGGTGAGGCCGACGATCACCCCGCGTGCGTCCGAACGCCAACGGGGCGCGAAGAGGCCGGAGAAGGCGGGCACGAAGTAGGCGCCACCGTTGTCGTCGACCTGTGTGGCCAACTGTTCGATCTCGGAAGCATGCGAGAAGAGGCCGAGGTTGTCGCGCAGCCACTGCACGAGAGAGCCGGTCACCGCGATCGACCCCTCCAGCGCGTACCGGGCGTCCTGGTCACCGATGCGGTAGCACACGGTGGTCAGCAGGCCGTGGTCGCTGAACACCGGCTCGGTGCCGGTGTTGAGGAGAAGGAAGTTGCCGGTGCCGTAGGTGTTCTTGGCCTCGCCGGGTTCCAGGCAGGCTTGACCAAAGGTTGCCGCCTGCTGATCGCCGAGGATGCCGGCCAACGGAACGCCCGGTAACGAGCCGTGCTCGCGCAGAGGGCCGTAAACCTCTGCGGAGCTGTGGATCTCGGGCAACATCGCGGCAGGGACGCCGAAATCCGCGCACAACGACTCATCCCAGGACAGGGTGCGCAGGTCCATCAGCATCGTGCGCGACGCGTTCGTCACATCGGTGATGTGTAATCCGCCGTCGGCACCGCCGGTCATATTCCAGGAAATCCAGGAATCCATTGTGCCGAAACATAGTTCACCGTTCTCCGCGCGTTCTCGACTGCCCTCGACACTGTCGAGTATCCACCGCGCCTTGGGGCCGGCGAAGTACGTGGACAGCGGAAGGCCGGTTTTGTCCCGATAACGGCCCGGGCCGTCGTCGCCGGCAAGTTCGGTGCACAGATCGCCGGTGCGGGTGTCCTGCCACACGATCGCGTTGTGGATCGGCACGCCGGTCTCTCGATCCCAGATTACCGTGGTCTCGCGCTGATTGGTCAGCCCGCACGCGGCGATGTCGTCGTACTTCAGATCCGCCGACGCCAGGGCCGCAGCGGTCACCCGGCGGGTGTTGCGCCAGATCTCCTGCGCGTCGTGCTCCACCCATCCCGCCTTGGGGAAGATCTGTTCATGTTCGATCTGCTCGCAGCTGACCACTCGCCCCCGGCGATCGAAGACCATCGCTCGGGTCGACGTGGTGCCCTGGTCGATCGCGGCCACATAGGTGTTTTCGCTGCCCACGCGGCCAGTGTCGCACGCGCCGGTTCGCTGCCACTGCAATCCGCGCGAGATCAATTAGGCTCGATGATCATGGATACCGAGTTCAATCCGGATCGACCTGCGGATATGGGCCCGCTGTATCGCCAGGAGGCGTGGCGCAGGCTCGGAGCGGAACAATTCGACATCGTCGTCATCGGTGGTGGTGTCGTCGGTGTGGGTGCGGCGCTCGACGCCGCCACTCGCGGTCTGCGTGTCGCGCTGGTCGAGGCCCGCGACATCGCGTCGGGCACGTCGAGTCGGTCGTCGAAGATGTTCCACGGCGGTCTGCGCTACCTCGAACAGCTGGAATTCGGCCTGGTCCGTGAGGCGCTACGCGAGCGTGAACTGTCGCTGCGGTTACTGGCCCCACACCTGGTCAAGCCGCTGCCGTTCCTGTACCCGTTGACGCAGCGCGTCTGGGAGAGGCCCTATGTCGCGGCGGGCATCTTTCTGTACGACCGCATGGGTGGAGCCAAATCAGTTCCCGGACAACAGCATGTCACTCGGTCCGGTGCTCTGCGAGTGGCTCCGGCGCTCAAACGCGACTCGCTGATCGGTGGTATCCGCTACTACGACACCGTCGTCGACGACGCGCGCCACAGCCTCACGGTGGCGCGCACCGCGGCCAACTACGGTGCGGTCATCCGAACCTCCACCCAGGTGGTCGGATTTCTCCGTGAATCCGACCGTGTGCTCGGTGTTCGTGTCCGAGACACCGAGAACGGCGAGGTCACCGAGGTGCGTGGACACTGCGTGATCAACGCGGCGGGCGTGTGGACCGACGAGGTGCAGGCTCTGTCGAAACAGCGTGGCCACTTCAAGGTGCGCGCCTCCAAGGGGGTACACATCGTGGTGCCGCGCGATCGCATCGTCAGCGAGACCGCGATCATCCTGCGGACCGCCAACTCGGTGCTGTTCGTCATCCCATGGGAGACGCACTGGATCATCGGCACCACCGACACCGACTGGAACCTCGACCTCGCGCACCCGGCCGCAACCCGCGCCGACATCGACTACATCCTCGAGCGGGTCAACCAGGTGCTCGTGACTTCCCTGACGCACGACGACATCGAAGGCGTGTACGCGGGATTGCGACCGCTGCTCGCGGGGGAGGACGACCAGACGTCCAAGCTGTCGCGCGAACATGCCGTTGCCACCGTCGCGCCCGGTCTCGTGTCGATCGCGGGCGGCAAGTACACCACCTACCGGGTGATGGCGGCCGACGCCGTCGACGCATGCAACGACTTCATCCCGACTCGGGTGGCGCCGTCGATCACCGAACGCGTACCCCTCATCGGCGCGGACGGATACTTCGCCCTGATCAACCAGTGCGAACACCTCGGACAGCGATACGGACTGCACCCGTACCGGATTCGCCGACTGCTCAATCGTTACGGCTCACTCATCGACGACGTGCTGTACTACGCGGCCGGCGATCCGTCGTTGCTGCGACCGATCGCGGCCGCACCGCAATACCTGCGGGTCGAGGTGGTGTACGCGGCCATCGACGAAGCGGCGCTGCACCTCGAGGACGTCCTCGCCCGACGCACCCGCATCGCGATCGAGTACTCGCACCGCGGCGTCGGCTGCGCCGAAGAGGTCGCCGAACTGCTGGCGCCCGTGCTCGGGTGGAGTCCCGAGGACATCGCCTTCGAGATCGATACCTACCGCGCTCGCGTCGAGGCCGAAGTCGCTTCGCAGACGCAGCCCGACGACGAGTCGGCCGACGCACTGCGTGCGGCCGCACCGGAGGCACGTGCGGAGATCCTGGAGCCGGTCCCGGTTGACGGCTGATGAATACGGGGCGTTAGGCGGGACCTTGGGCTCTGTGCCCGGTAACCTCGGCGGGTGAACAATGAGATATGGGAGAAAGACAGGTCATGGTGGACAACCCGATCAAGGAATTGACCGTCGATGAGTCGTGGAATCGGCTTTCTCAAGTCGAACTCGGCCGGATCGCACTGAGTTTCGGCGGACTTCCCGACATCTTCCCGATCAACTTCTACGCCGGCGACGGGCGCATCCTGTTCCGCACCGCAGAAGGAACCAAGCTCTACGAGCTGACCGCCAACGAGCATGTCGCCTTCGAAGCCGACAGCCACGACGGCGTCAGTGGCTGGAGTGTCATCGCGAAGGGCACCGCACGTGTCCTGCAGTCTCATCGCGAGATCGAGGCCGCCGACCAGACTCCGTTGAAGCCGTGGATCCCCACGCTCAAGTACAACTACGTGGAGATCGCGGTCGAAGAGATCACCGGTCGGGACTTCACTTTCGGCGAGGAGCCGGAGCGGTACACCTCCGACGGCTGAGTTCTCAGGCCAACTCCGACAACCGATCCAGCACGGCCTCCTCGAAGGCGTCGGCACCTGTGCCGGCATCGACGAGGATCGGTCCCACGGTGGGGTCGGCAAAGAGTGCGATCAGCAGATGTTCGGTTCCGACGTAATTGTGGCCGAGGCGCTCGGCGGTTCGGACGGTCTCCTCAAGCACCGTCTTGGCGGCATCGTCATACGGGATGAGCGCTCGCGGTTCGGCCTCGCTTGGCGCGTTGATCGCTGAGAGTTGTTGGGCCACAGCGTCCGTGTCTACGTCGAGGGATCGGAGAGCGGCTACCCCCAGCGACTCGGTATCGCCCAGAACCCCTTGACCGAGCAGCGCCGTGGTGACGTATTCCGAGCGCTCGGAGGTGGCCAGGTTGTGCGCGTTCACGACGGCATTGCGTGCGCGAGGAGTGAAGCGGGCGAACGGATTCGACGCAGCTTCGGCAGGGGCCGCGGGAGATTGTCCGACGAATCGCTTCTGCGCCGCTTGCTTGCTGACGCCCATGCTCGAGCCGATCGCCGTCCAGGACGCGCCGGTGCGTCGGGCCTGATCGACGAAATGTCCGATCAACGAGTCGGCGAGGTCGCCGAGGTGCTGTGCGGCGATGACAGCCCCGGAGAGTTGTTCGAGCGGATCGGTATGGACGGCACGAATGCCGTCGATGAGGTCGTCGAGCCGGACGTTCGTCAGGGGTTTGTTGTCTGTGGGCATGCGTCAACTCTAGGTTGACGGGCATTGGTCGTCAACCCTGGGTTGACGAGCTGGCAGGCGGCGCCCCTTGCCGCTGGCTGAACGCGAGCTCACGAGCCTCGAAGCCCTTGGTGAGCTGAGAATGCCGTCTCACCAGGCCCTTCGAGGCTCGCTCCGCTCGCACCTCAGGGAGCGGAAGGGGCATGCTCAGGGGGAGGGCCACCATCTCAGATCGGATGGGGAGCGGGTGGAGGGCAGGGGGCCACGTGGGGAGGGGCGCGTCGGGTCAGCGTTGGCAGGTTGGGCAGAAGTAGATCACCCGGTCGCCGTCGTCGGCGTCGCCGAGACGGTCACGCCGGATCGGGGTAGCGCAGCGTCTGCACAACTGGCCGCGGCGACCGTAGACCCAGGTGCGTGCGTTTGGGGCCGTCTGACCAGTCGTGCTGCGAGCAGTGCGTATCCGGTTGTTCCACAGCAGCCGACGGCACAGGTCGACCATGGCCGGGATGTCGACGTCGGCCACCGGTGTTGTCGGCAGTACGCCGCGCAGAAAGCAGGCCTCGCAACGGTAGACGTTGCCGACACCCGCCATCAGGCGTTGGTCGAGCAGGGCGAGACCGATCGGCGTGGAAGGCCGCGCCTCGATTCGCCGGACAGCCTCGGCGGCATCCCAGTCGTCGGCGAGCAGGTCCGGTCCGAGATAGGCCAGCGCTGCATCGGGGTCGGCGAGCAGTTCGAGGATGCCGAGTTCGAAGCCGACCGCCTCGGACTTCTGGGTGCGCAGGACGACCCGCGCGTGATGGCCCGGCCGACGCCACCGCGTCCCGAGAGGGTGCACGTGCCACGCGCCCTCCATCTTGAGGTGGGAGTGAATCGATGGCACCGCAACGCCTTCCGGGTCGACCACATCGATCAGCAGGTGCTTACCGCGGGAGCGGACAGCGGTGACGGTGTGTCCGGTGTAGTCGACGGTGGCGAGGGTCGGCGTCCGGAACTGGCAATAGGTGAGCACCTGGCCGTCCAATGCGCGACGCAGCCTGGCCGCCGCTGCGAAGACGGTGTCGCCCTCAGGCATGGAGTCCGTAGCGGAGTCGGACGCCGCGCGGGGTGGTCGCGAAACCTGCCTCGACGAAGGCTGCGGCGATCTGGGTGCCGAGCACGTTTGCGCCGTCGACCTGGTCGATGGTCAGTCGATTGATCCGACCGGACCGGACCGCGTCGGCGAGAGCGGAGCTCGCCTCGCGCAGCAGATCGGCGTCGGCGGTGAAGGTCAGCACCGTCTTGCCGCCGCGTTCGACGAACAGCGCGGGCTCACCGTCGGCGATCACCACCAGCGCGCCGGGTTTGCGGCCCGGTCGGTGGCCGGAGTCGTCGGCGCCGGTGGCCGGCCAATCCAGAGCAGCCCCATAGGGATTGGCCGGATCGGTGGTGGCCAGCACCACTGTGTGGTGAGTCTTGCGGTCGTCGAGCGCGTGGTGTCGGAGTTCGTCGACGATGGATGGCCGAGCGAACTGGGCGCCGCCGAGCCCGTCGACGTAGTAGCCGCGACGAACGTGGCCGTTGTCCTCGAACACGCTGAGCGCCTTGTAGACCCGAGCGAAACCGCCGGTCACGCCCTCGGCTGCCACCGCACCACGAGTGACCACTCCGTGGCGGACCAAGAGTTGCTCGCAGACGGCCTGGGTGGCGGTGGTCGGGTCGACGTCGTCGCGGTGGAGGCTGAACCACCGGCCGGTGGTCGACGGTGAACTGGGCCGGGCGCCCGGATGTTCGGCCAGGAACCTGGTCGAGAGTCGTTGTGGCCGAAGCCTCGGCGCGCGGCCTCGTGATCGGTGGGCGGGCGTGCCGCGCGCACCCGCGGATCGCGCCGGCCCGCGCCGGTCGGGCCGCAGCAGCGCACGCACGGCGGAGAAGGAGTCGTTGCCGACCTGGCCCGACCACACCAGATCCCACAGGGCGGTCTCGATGTCGGCGTCCTGCGACCCGATCTCCGTGTCGCCACGCACACCATCGGCGAGCTGCGGAAAGCGCAGGGCTCCGCCGGGATTCAGTGCGTCCAGCAACAAACTGTGCGTCGCCGTCAGGTCGATCTCGTCGGCGTCCGCCAGCGTCACTGGGAGCAGGTCGATGGGGTGGAAGGCGATCCAGCCGTCGGCACTGCCGATACGGCCGTGTCCCGACCACACCACCTCACCCGAGGACAGCAGTTCGTCGAGCATGGCCGGGGTGTAGTCGGCGACCCGGCTCGGCAGGATGAGGGACTCCCACGCCGACGCCGGAAGCTGGTATCCGGCAAGCTGATCGATGACGGTCGCCACGCCGTCGACTCCGCTGAGCCTCTCGTCGGATGCCACGTGATGCCAACTCGACAGGAAGCGGGTCAGCGTGGGCGCGTCGACCGGTGCGATGTCGGCGCGGGTGGCGGCGAGCGATCCGCGCCGGATCTGCCCCAGCACGTCGGCGTGACACCACTGCGTCGTCGATCCCGCGTCGGGGTCGGGCAGGAAATCGCCCTCGATCACCTTGCGCTCACCGGCCAGGCGCACCAGGGTATCTCGGACCACCGCCGTCGCCATCCCGATACCCTCGGCCGCCTCGGCAACGGTGAACGGACCGTGCGTGCGCGCGAAACGGTGGACCAGGTCGGTGACGGGATCGGGGACCGGCTCGGTGTAGGCGGCCGGAATGCCCAGTGGCGCGGGGACTCCGAGGGCATCACGCAGGCGTGCGGTGTCTTCGACCGCCGCCCACAATGGGAAGCCGCGATGGGTGACCGAGATGATCGGGCCGGCGCGGTGCAGGTCGGCCAGTACGGCAGCGGCGTCGTCACCCTGATATCGGGCGGCCACGTCGTCGGTGGTGAGCGGGCCGAGCCAGCGAAGCAGGTCGACGATGTCCTCGGCGTCGCGCGCCTGCCGAGCCGGATCGAGACGCTGGAGTCGGCGTACGACGTCGGCGATCACCGCGGGGTCGAGCAGCTCGCGCAGATCCACCCGGCCGAGGAGTTGGGCGAGCAGGCTCGTGTCCAACGACAGTGCCGCGGCACGGCGTTCGGCGAGCGGTGCGTCGTCGGAGTACATGAATGCACCGACGTACCCGAACAGCAGCGACGCCGCGAACGGCGATGGCTCGGGGGTCTCGACCTCGACCATCCGCACCCGGCGTCTGGCGATTCCGCGCAGGAGGTCGGTCAGCGCTGGCAGGTCGTACACGTCCTGGAGGCATTCGCGCACCGCTTCCAGCACGATCGGGAAGTCGGGGAATTGTGATGCGACGGAGAGGAGTTGCGCGCTGCGCTGACGTTGCTGCCACAAGGGAGCCCGGCGGCCGGGGTCACGTCGGGGCAACAGCAGTGCACGCGCGGCGCATTCGCGGAATCGCGATGCGAACATCGACGAGTCGGCGAGCGCATCGGTGACCATCTGCTCGATGTCGTCGGGGTCGACGACGAAGACTGAGGCGTCGGGTGGTTCGTCGTCGGTGTCGGGCATCCGGACGATGATGCCGTCGTCGGAGGCGGTGGTCGCGCCGTCGAGACCGAGGGTCTGCTGCAGCCGCGCCGAGATGGCACTCGCCCACGGCGCGTGGACACGTAAACCATAGGGGGAGTGCAGGATCACCCGCCAGTCGCCGAGCTCGTCGCGGAAACGTTCGACGACGAGGGTGCGGTCGGTGGGGAGGTGGCCGGTCGAGTCGCGCTGCTCGGCGATCAGTGCTGCCAGGTTGTCGCGCGCATAGTCGGTGAGGCCGAGTGCATGTGCGTGTTTCTCGAGTTGCTCGGGATCGGCGATGGCGCCGGTGAACTTGCCGATCGCCACGCCGAGTTCGGCGGGCCGTCCGACGGTGTCGCCGACCCAGAACGGCAGGCGGCCGGGCTGTCCGAAGGCCGGCGTGACGAGAACACGGTCGTGGGTGATGTCCTCGATCCGCCAACTCGTGGCGCCCAACGCGAACACGTCCCCGACGCGCGACTCGTAGACCATCTCTTCATCGAGTTCGCCTACGCGGGTGGATTTTTCCCCGACCATGAAGACACCGAAGAGCCCGCGGTCGGGGATGGTTCCGCCGGAGGTGACGGCCAGATGCTGAGCTCCGCGTCGGCCGCTGATGGTGTTCGCGTCGCGATCCCAGGTGACGCGAGGGCGGAGTTCGGCGAATTCGTCGGACGGGAAACGTCCGGAGATCAGGTCCAGCGTCGATGCGTACACATTGCGGCTGAGTTCTCGGTACGGCGCGGCGCGGCGGATGACGTCGAACCATTCGTCGACGTCGAGGTCGTCCATTGCCGCGGCGGCGATCGTCTGCTGGGCAAGGACGTCGAGCGGATTCGACGGGACGCGCAGTTGCTCGATGTCGCCGGCGAGCATGCGTTCCACGGCGACCGTGCAGTGCACGAGATCGGTGCGGTGCTTGGGGTAGAGCACGCCCTGGCTGATCTCGCCGACCTGGTGACCCGCCCGGCCGATCCGCTGGAGACCACTCGCGACCGACGGTGGCGATTCCACCTGGATGACCAGATCGACCGCGCCCATGTCGATGCCGAGTTCCAGTGAACTCGTTGCAACCACGCAGCGCAGCCGACCCGACTTCAGGTCGTCCTCGATCTCGGCCCGCTGCTCCTTGCTCACCGAGCCATGGTGGGCGCGGGCCAAGGCGGTGGGTGCGCCGCCGCTGGCGCCGCTCGCCATAACAAGCGCAGGTGCGCCACCGGCTACACCGGGATTTGGCGCATTGGTGACCGGCGTCCCCGAGCGGTCGGCGTGGATCTCGTTGAGCCGAGCGGTGAGTCGTTCGGCGAGGCGCCGGGAGTTGGCGAAAACGATCGTTGCGCGGTTGCTTTCGATGGCGTCGACGATCGAGGCCTCCACATGCGGCCAGAGGGAGCCGGCGGTCGGGGAGAAGGCGTCGTCGAGGTCGTCGTCGGGTGCATCGGCGGGCGGCGGGATGTTCGCCATGTCCGGCACAGGCACGTCGACGCGCAGATCGAAGGTCTTCGCGGCGGGCGGTCGGACGACGCGGCAGGGACGGGAGCCGGCCAGGAACTGCGCGACCAACTCTGGCGGTCGGACGGTCGCCGACAACCCGATCCGCTGTGCCGGCTCGTCGAGCAGCTCGTCAAGTCGTTCAAGGGAGACCGCGAGATGGGTGCCGCGCTTGGTGCCGGCGACGGCGTGCACCTCGTCGACGATGACGGCGTCGACGTTGCGGAGAGTGTCGCGGACCGACGAGGTGAGGATCAGATACAGCGACTCGGGGGTGGTGATGAGGATGTCCGGTGGCCGCCGGGCAAGGAGCCGGCGCTGATTGGCCGGCGTGTCCCCCGAGCGCAGGCCGACGGTGATGTTCGGTTCGGGAAGGCCGAGCTCCTGGGCCGCACGCGTGATCCCGGTCAGGGGGGCGCGCAGGTTGCGCTCCACGTCGACCGCAAGTGCTTTGAGTGGCGAGATGTAGAGGACGCGGGTGCCGTGCGCGCGGTCGGGTTCGGCGGCCAGACGGTCGAGCGCCCACAGGAACGCCGACAGCGTCTTGCCAGACCCGGTAGGCGCGATGACCAGTGTGTTCTCACCGTCGGCGATGGAGTTCCATGCCCCGGTCTGAGCAGCAGTGGGCTCCGGGAAGGCGCCACTGAACCACCGCCGCGTCGGGGCGGTGAAGCGCTGCAGTACAGACGCGGTTCGGGCCACCTCGCCATCATCCCCTACGGCTGTGACAACTCCGTGGCGCGAGCGCGAGCAGGCCGAGCCGGTCAGGGTATAAGGTCAGCACACGCCAGTGCGGGGAATCCGGTGCAAGTCCGGAACGGTCGCGCCGCTGTGAACGACGGTCAACTGAGAATCGACGTGAGTCAGAGTGCCGCGCTGGTAACCGGTTCAAACGAACTGCCGACGCGTGATCGGCGAAAGGACAGGCAGATGACTGCTTCCACCAAGGCGGCACCCGCATCTCGGGCGCTCGCGGTACCCAATCTCTCCGTCGCCAGCGCGGCACTGTGGCTCAGCCTCACCGTGCTGCTGGCGTCGATGGCCTACTACTTCCTGGGCTACGACCAGGGCGCGGTGTCGGTGTTCGGTTCCGACACCCACATCCACGAGTTCGTCCACGACGCCCGCCACTTCCTCGGCTTCCCCTGCCACTGAGCGAATCTGAGCCAGGAGACAAATAAACATGGAGAAGAAGTTCATCGGCGCCGGCCTGTTCTCAGGCCTGATCGCCGGAATTCTGTCGTATCTGTTCGCCCGACTGTTCATCGAACCGCAGGTCGCCAAGGCCATCGACTACGAGGATCTGCGTTCGGGCGCCGAGGAGGAACTCGAGATCGCGGCGGGCGGACACGTCCACGGTGAGGGTGGCGAGGTGTTCACCCGCGCCATGCAGCAGAACCTCGGTGCCGGAGTCGGCACGCTGGTGTTCGCGTTGTGCATGGGCGCGTTCTTCGCAGTCGCGTTCACCGTGCTGTGGACCTATGTCGGACGGCGTTACCCTGCGACCGATCCGCGGTGGCTCGCCGGCGCACTCGGGGTGATCGGGTTCGTGTCTTTCTTCGCGGTTCCGTTCTTCGCGTACCCGGCGAATCCGCCGGCGGTCGGCGACGACGACACCATCGGCGCGCGCTCGGGTGCATTCCTGACCATCACGTTGATCTCGGTGGGCGCGGCGATTGCGGCCGTCGTGTTCGCGTTCTGGTTGCGCCCCCGCATCGGCGGGCTCGTCTCGGCCATCGTGAGCGTGGTGGGGTACCTGGCGGTGATCACCGTCGCGGTGACTCTGCTGCCGGAGTTCCACGAGGTGCCCAAGGAGTTGCGCAACGACCAGGGCGTGATCGTCGCCCCCGGGTTCCCCGGTGACGTCATCGGCGACTTCCGGGTGTACGTGATCGCCAACCAGGTGATCCTGTGGACCGTGCTGACCGTCGTGTTCGCCCTGGTTCTCGGCTACCTGGCGCGGCCTAAGACGTCGGCGACGGCGTCGAAGGGCATCACGGCCGAGGTCAACTGAGGTCATGCAGATCATCACCGCCGGCCGCACCGGCCCCAATCGGGACCTGCGGTTCGGCGGTGATCTGTCTCTGGACGACGCCGGACGGCGCACGGTCAACGATTTGCGACGCACGGTCAGCGATATGGGGCGCACGGTCAGCGGGCCAGAGACGGTGGCGCTGGAGACGTCGGCGCTCTTGAGTGGGCAGTTCGACGTCGACGACGCATTGCGCACGATGGACTTCGGGGAGTGGGCAGGGAAGCTGCCCGAGGAGATCGATCCTTCGGCACTCGGCCTCTGGTTTTCGACTCCGGATGCGTGCCCGCACGGCGGGGAGACGGTGGCCGACTTTGTTGCGCGCATTCATGACTGGCGTGCGTCGGCGACGTTCGGGGTGTGCGTGGTGTCGATGCCGGTCGCGCAGGCGTTGCTCGTCGACGATGCTGCAGGCTACTTCGCAATCGAGGTCCGGCCGGCGACGTCGTATCAACTCTGATTCTGGTTGCCATGGCGCTCGCTTTCCGAGCGCCGTGGCAACCAGTGCGACGGTGAAACATTTAGGCCCAAGTGTGTCTTTACTTCCGGAGTGACACCTGACACAGTGAAACTGAAACGTGTTTTAGTTGTCTCGAGATGCGAGGTGGAGATGTTCGAGTGGTCCGACGAGGATCTGATGGTGCGCGACGCCCTGCGGGCGTTCATCGACAAGGAGATCCGACCGCACATCGATGAGCTCGAGACCGGGCAGCTGCCGCCCTACGACATCACCCGCAAGCTGCTGTCGACCTTCGGTGTCGACGCCATGGCCAACGACGCCTTGGAGAAGGAGCTCGCCGCCGAGGCTGAGGGCAAGAAATCGTCGGGTGGCGGTGGCGGCAGCATGGCCTCGTCGATGTTCATGATCGTCAACATCGAACTTGCCGGTGTCTGCCTCGGACTCGTCGGATCGATGGGCGTCAGCATGGGGCTCACGGCGTCGACGATCCGCGGCAAAGGCACTCTCGCACAGAAGAAGCGGTGGCTTCCCGAGCTGGTCACGATGGAGAAGGTGGGCGCGTGGGCGATCACCGAACCCGACTCCGGCTCCGACGCACTGGGCGGCATGAAGACCACGGTCAAGCGCGACGGCGACGACTACATCCTCAACGGGCAGAAGACCTTTATCACCAATGGCCCGTACGCCGACACCATCGTGGTGTTCGCCAAGCTCGACGACGGCAGCAACACCCCGATGCGTGACCGCAAGGTGCTGTCCTTCGTCCTCGACAAGGGGATGCCGGGTCTCACCCAGGGCAAGGCGTTCAAGAAGATGGGCATGATGAGTTCGCCGACCGGTGAGCTCTTCTTCGACAACGTGCGCCTCGGCAAGGACCGTCTCCTCGGCGAGACCGAGGACACCGGCGAGGATTCACGCGGTTCGGAAGGTGCGAAGGCCGGCTTCACCGCCGAGCGGGTCGGCATCGCGGCGCTGGCGATGGGCATCATCAACGAATGCCTGCGTCTGTCCCTCGATTACGCCAAGACACGCAAGTTGTGGGGCCAGGAGATCGCGCAGTTCCAGCTCATCCAGCTCAAGCTTGCCGAAATGGAAGTCGCGCGAATCAATGTGCAGAACATGCTCTTCAGTGCGATCGAGCGGACTCAGGCCGGCAAGCCGCTGAGCCTGTCGGAGGCGTCGGCGATGAAGCTGTACTCGTCCAAGGCCGCGACCGACGTCGCGATGGAGGCGGTGCAGCTCTTCGGTGGAAACGGCTACATGGCCGAGTACCGCGTCGAGCAGCTTGCGCGAGATGCCAAGTCGCTCATGATCTATGCCGGCAGCAACGAGATCCAGGTGACCCACGTCGCCAAGGGGTTGTTGCGCGGCTGAGCCTTATTCACTCGGTGATCATCAACACGATGAGAGCGATGTTGAGCATGACGATCATCGCCGCCGCGGCCCCTGCGACGATCTGCAGGGGTCGCGAGTCGGTGAAGGAGCCCATGAGCTTGCGGTCGGCGGTGAGCCGACCCAGCGGGATGATGGCGAAGGGGATGCCGAAGCTCAGCACCACCTGGCTGATCACCAGGGCCCAGGTGGGTTCGACACCGACCCAGAGCACCACCAGTGCCGGGACGAGGACGAGTGTTCGGCGCAACAGGAGCGGCACTCGAACGTGCAGCAGGCCCTCCATGATCGACGCGCCGGCATACGACCCGACCGACGTCGCGGCGAGACCCGACGCCAGTAGGCCGATGGCAAAGAAGGTGGCGACGGTCGGACCCATGGCGTCCTGCACCGCGGTGTAGGCGCCTTCGATGGTGTCGGTGCCCTCCTTGCCGCGGAGATTCTGTGCGGCAAGGAGCAGCAGCGCGATGTTGACCGCTCCGGCGATCAGGAGCGCGATCACCACGTCCCAACGGGTGACACGCACGAGCCGGCGCTTGTCCTCGTCGGTGTGGTTGGCGCCGTGTCGGTCGATCACCAGGGACGAGTGCAGGTAGATCGCGTGCGGCATGACCGTCGCACCGAGCATGCTGGCCGCGAGAAGGACCGTCTCCGGGCCTTGCAGGTGGGGGATGAGCCCGCCGAGAACGTCGGTCGCCGGGGGAGGATTGATCACCAGGCCGGTGAGGAAGCCGACCACGATGACCGCGAGCATCGTGAGGATGACGCGTTCGAAGACCTTCTGCTGCCGCGGATTCTGCAGGAGCAGGATGATCATGGAGACGACGCCGACGATCAGCCCGCCGACCACCAGCGGCAGGTCGAACAGCAACTGCAGAGCGATCGCACCACCCACGATCTCAGCGAGATCGGTTGCCGCAGCCACAATTTCGGCTTGTACCCAGTAGGCGCGCCGAGAGCGCCGCGACAAACGTTTGCCCAGCAGTCCGGGCAGGCTCTGGCCGGTGACGATGCCCAGCTTGGCCGACTGGTACTGGATCAGCATCGCGATCAGGTTGGCCATCACCAGGACCCAGACGAGCAGGAATCCGTAGCGGGCGCCCGCGGTGATGTTGGCTGCGACATTCCCGGGGTCGACGTAGGCGATCGCCGCGACAAACGCAGGACCCATCAGGGCGGCATTGCGCACCTTTGCGCCACTGGGTGTGTACTGCGCTGCGCGTAGCGATGCCATGGCGACCAATCTTGCACGAAATCTGATTGAGTTCAAGCTGGACGAAACAAAAGTTTCGGTCGCCCGAAACTACCCGGGTGGCCGAGTGTCCGTGCTGGTAGGGGCGGCATCTTGGGTGAGCCGCCAAATACGGTCCCTGGACATCGGTGTTTCGTAGGGTCGGACTCCAATCGCACGACGGATGGCGTTGGCCAACGCGGGTGCGACGGGGTTGTAGGGGGATTCGCTCATCGACTTGGCGCCATACGGCCCGAGGTCGTCGCTGGTCTCGGCGAAGAAGACCTCGGTCGGCGGAATGTCGGCCATCTGCGGCACCCGATAGGTCCGGAACACCGAGGTGATCGGAACGCCCTTGCCGTCGAGGATGATCTCCTCGTAGAGCGACGACCCGATGGCCTGAGCGACGCCGCCCTCGACCTGGCCGAGGCACTGCTGAGGATTCATCACCGTGCCGGCGTCGGCGGCGTGCACCGAGTGCAGGATGCGGACCGTGCCGGTGTCGACGTTGACCGCCACCCGGAACGCCTGCACGTTGAAGGCGATGGAACGCAGGTCGCCGCGCTCCTCGCCGACGGCGGTCAACCGGGTGCCGCCGGGGTCTCGGTGCTGGTCGTCGGACGCTGCGATGAGCTCGGCGAAGTCGAGCATTCGTTCACCGACGAGCACCCCGTCGGCGGTGACGGTCACCTCGTCGGGTGTGCATCCGGTGATGGCGGTCGCGGTTTCGATGAGCGTCGTACGCAATGCCAGACATGCCGCGTGCAAGGCCTTGCCCGCGACGGTGGTACCTGCGGATGCGAAAGCGCCGGTGTCATAGGTGGCGGCGTCGGTGTCACCGTGGTGTAGGTGCACGCGGTCGGGCGTCGTCTGGAGTGTGGTCGTGGCGATCTGGAGGTGCACGGTGGTGGTACCGTTGCCGAATTCGCTTGTGCCGATGCCGATGTCGTAGTTGCCCTGGGCGTCGACGCTGACCCGTACCGACGACAGGTGTCCGCGGGGTGCCATCGTGGCGATGGCCGCAAGTGCCATACCGTCGCCGACGCGCCAGGCGCTGCCCTCGGGTGCCGGCACGCCGTTGCCGCGCTCGAGGGCGCGCTGAGCGAGGTCGAGGCACTGATCGAGGCCGTAGCTGCCGTACAGCAGATCGGGTTCGGGTTCGGGGTGGGTGATGAGCAGTGGATCCCCATCGCGCACGGCATTGATGCGCCGCATCTCGAACGGGTCGATGCCGAGGTCGAGCGCCAACTCGTCCATCGCGCTCTCGATCGCGAAGATCACCTGGCCCAGACCGTAGCCGCGGAAGGCGCCCGACGGCGGATTGTTGGTGTAGACGACCTCCGCGTCGACCCACTTCACCGGGCAGTTGTAGACCGACACCGATTCGGCGCATGCGTGGAACATCACGCCGATCGCGTGATTGCCGTACGCACCGGTGTCCGAGAGCACGTCGATGCGCAACGCGGTCAGTCGTCCGTCGGCGTCGGCGCCCAGATCCACCGACACGCGGAACGGGTGACGATAGGTGGTGCGGGTCATCTCGTCGGTGCGCGTCATCTCGTACCCGCACGGCCGGCCGGTGCGCAGGACGGCAAGTGCCACGAGATCTTCGGTGAGCAGTTCCTGCTTGCCGCCGAAGCCGCCGCCCACGCGTGCGCTGAACACTCGAATCTTGTCGGTCGGCAGATCGAGGAGCAATGCGAGCTCGTCGCGCACGAGGAACGGCACCTGCGTGCTGGTACGGATCACCAGTCGGCCGTCGTCGTCGAACCATCCGATGCTGCCGTGGGTTTCCAATTGCGCGTGCGACACGCGCCCCGTGCTCCACGTTCCCGAGACGGTGGCTGCGGACTCCTCGAGCGCGGTGTCGACGTCGCCGCCGAAACCCTGGTGGAAGTCGGCGATGACGTTGCGGTCGGCGTGGTTCACACGATCGAGCGGCGTGCGATCCGGATGGATCAGGGGTGCGCCCGGGCGGCGTGCTTCCTCCGGGTCGAAGACCGCGGGCAGCACCTCGTAGGTGACCTCGATCAGGCGACAGGCCTCCTCGGCGATCGCAGCAGTGGTCGCGACGACGGCCGCCACGCGCTGGCCGACGAACCGGACGACGGGGTCGAGCACGAGGCTGTCGTCGGGATCGTCCTCGCGATGCTCGTGCCGAGCCGTGGAAAACCTTCGGGTGGAGACGTTCTCATGCGTCAGGATCAGTTCGACGCCGGGCAGCGTGGCAGCTTCGGTGGTGTCGATCGCGGTGATGCGTGCGTGCGGATGAGGGGAGGGTAGGACGCGGATGAACAACATGCCGTCGACCGCGACATCGAAGGTGTACGGCTCGGTGCCGGTGACCACCCGCCGGGCGGCGATGGGGTTGGCGGATGTGCCGACTGTGGCGGAGCAAGCCTCGGAGGGTTGGGGAGGTGTTGTCGCCAGGCCTTCGAGGCTCGTCGCTAGCGCTCCTCGCACCTCAGGCAGCGGATTGGTTGGTTGCTCCTTTTCGGCAACGGCGGAGGTGATGGAATCGCGGATCGCGCGATATCCGGTGCAGCGGCACAGGTTTCCCTTCATGCGCCGCGGCAGGTCGTCGAGGTCGTCGGGCTCGAGGGTCGACGCGGTGACGATCATGCCTGCCGTGCAGAACCCGCACTGAAAACCGAAGTTGTCGACGAAGGACTGCTGCACGGGATGAAGGTCGTCGGGTGTGCCGAGTCCTGCGACCGTGGTGACGGAACGATCCTCGGCACGCTGAGCCGGAAAGATGCAGGAGTGCACCGGATTTCCGTCAACAAGAACCGTGCAGGCACCGCAATCGCCTGCGTCGCAACCCTTCTTGACCTCGAAGTGAGCATGGTCGCGCAGCAGGGTGCGCAGACATTGTCCGGGATCGGGACTCGCGTCGACCGCCTCGCCGTTGATCTCGAATCTCATGACACCGCACCCACCAACTCGGCGCGAATCTCCTCGGCGAACACCATCGACGTCGCGCGTCGCCAGTCGGCAGCACCGAGCGGGTCCGTGTAGTAGCCCGCGGCGGAACCGACATCGTCACGCAGACGATCGGTGTCCGGCATCGACGGATAGCGCAGAACCGTAGGCCATTCGGTGGCCGCCGTGATCCCGACAACCACCGTGCCGTCTTCGTCGAGGCGACCGGTCATCACGACACCGGACCGACCCAGCTCTGCGAGAGCGATCTTCCGAAAGGCAGTCGTGCCGCGCAATGCGTGTGCGGGGAAATCGATGGCCCGCAGGACTTCTCCGCTCTCCAGCGTGTTGGTTCCATTGCCGGTGACCAGCTCGCTGACGGGAATGTCGCGGTCGGTGCCGTCGGGCCGCCAGATGTGCGCGCTCCCGTCGAGCGCAACAGTCAGCGAGACCATCGATGCGGCGGCGAACGAGCGGCAGATGTTTCCGCCCACAGTGGCCATGTTCCAGATCTTGAACGACGCGAGGAGTGCGTTGGCGCACTGGGCGAAGAGTGGATGTGCCCGCCATCCGGACTGCGGCCGAAGTGCTGCCAATTCGGCGATGGGGCAGTTGGCGGCGATCCGGAGGCCGCCGTCGGGCCTGTATTCGATTGCAGGCCAACCGATGCGGCTGATGTCGACCAGGCCGTCGACGTCGATCTGGGGTTCGGAAAACATCCATGTGCCACCGGCCACGATGCGCTCTCCGGGCGCCAGGGCGAGATCGGCTCGATCGTGCGCGAACCGATATCCGGTGACGGTGTGCAGATCCATCAGCCGGCCCGGTCGATCAGGAGACGATGCTGCGTTGCGACCTCGGCGGTGACACTGTCGAGGTCGACGGTCTGCATCTCACCATTGTCGATCAGCTTTCGGCCGTGCACCCACGACGCCTTGATGGGCGGGATCGCGCCGAGGACCAAGGCCGCGACCGGGTCGTCGATGTCGCGGTGCGCGACGGTGGTCAGGTCCCAGAGGACGAGGTCGGCGAACTTGCCCGGCTCGATCGATCCGATCTCGTCGGCGCGCCCGAGCACTCGGGCACCACCGAGGGTGGCGAGTTCGATGGCGGTACGTGTGGACAACGCGGTGGGTCCGCCCTTCGCCCTGGCCATCAGCACGGCCTGATGGGCTTCCTCGAGCAGTCGGCACGATTCATTCGACGCCGCACCGTCCACGCCGAGCCCGACCGGCACTCCGGCATCGACCAGTTCCCGGGTGCGGCAGATCCGGTTGCCCAGACGGGCATTCGACGTCGGACAGTGGGCGACACCGGTCGAGGTCGCGGCCAGGCGACCAATTTCGTCGTCGTCGAACTCGATGCCGTGCGCGAACCACACGTCGTCGCCCACCCACCCGACCGACTCCATGTATTGCAGTGGAGTGCAACCGAAATGCTCATCGCAGTAGGTGTTCTCGTCCAGCGACTCGGCCAGGTGGGTATGCATCCGCACGCCGAGTTCGCGTGCGAGGAGCGCGGATTCGCGCAGCAGGTCGGTGGTGACGGAGAACGGGGAGCAGGGCGCGAGGGCGATGCGCACCATCGCGCCGGGGTCTGGGTTGTGCCACCGGTTGACCGCATCACTGCTCGCGGTGAGGATCTCGTCGAGCGATTGCACCACCGAGTCGGGTGGCAGTCCGCCGTCCTTCTCAGAGAGGTCCATCGACCCGCGGGTCGGATGGAATCGCAGCCCGATCTCACCGGCTGCAGCGATCTCGGCGCCCAGCAGATCGCCACCTTCACGCGGGAACACATAGTGATGATCGGTGGTGGTGGTGCACCCGGACAGGGCGAGCTGGCTCAGACCGCCCAACGCGGCGGCATGAACGGCCGGCTCGTCGATTCCGGCCCAGATGGGGTAAAGCGTGGTCAGCCACTGGAAGAGGGTGTGATCGGCGGCCAGTCCGCGGGTGATCCATTGGTAGAGGTGATGGTGGGTGTTCACCAGACCGGGTGTCAGCACGCATCCGGAGCCGTCGATCCGGGTCACGTCGTCGCCCACCTCGATCGGTCCCTGGCCGACGGCCGCGATCCGGTCGCCGTCGATGAGGACCGATGCCGATTCCAATTCCCGTCGCGCGGTGTCGACGGTCACGACATGACAGTTCTCGATCAGGGTCTGGGCGGCCACCGCGACAGGCTACGGCGGCGAGATTACAGCCGGATTTCGGTGGACGTGTGCGCAGCTCATCCGGTATGCGGAGGGTCGTCGGCGGTGCCGGATTGATAGGGTTAGGCGCATGGTCGGGTCTCCTAGTTTCACCGCGCGCTTGCGTGGGGGCTATGTGGGCGCCGTATCCGGTACGGCCTCGCTCGCCGCGCACTGCATGGGCGGCGGTTCCCTCCCGTCCAGCGAGACCCTGATGGTGCTTGTCGGCGGTTGCGTCGCGGTCGGGGTGTGGAGTGCGGGCCGCGCAGGCCGAAACCTCACCGATCTGATCGTCCAGTTGTGCCTCGGGCAGTTCGCCGGGCACATCCTGCTCGCCGCTTCGGCCGAACACATGCACGGCTCGACGATGGGCGTGACACCCTCGCCGCTGATGGCCGGCGCTCACCTCGCCATGGCGGTGGCCGTGGCCCTGGGCCTCGTGGTCGCCGAGTCGTTGGTCGAGCTGATCGCCCGCACCGCACTGCGGTGGACGATCTGTCTCGGATCGCCGCCGCCCACCGCGGAAGCGCCGTGGCGACCCACACTGTGGCAACTCCCGGTTCGATCGCTGCGTTCGCGGCTCGCCGGTGGCGGAGGGGTCAGCCGAGCGCCACCCGTCGCCGCGTCGCCCGCCTGCTGACCTCAGCGGGTTCTGGTTGCCCTTTTCCCCTCGGATTCTTCGACATTCGAGGGGTCTGACCGTGCTGCGCGCGAGTTCGCCGCGGTGAACGCGCCACGCGCCGCCTTCTACCTTCAGCCCCGATCGGCCTTGATCATTCCCTCTGGGTCGATCATTCGTGAAAGTACGTACCCATGACGGACCTTCTGTCCTCACCTTCCGTTCCTCCACCCGTCCCGTCGCAAGACGACTCTCCGCCGGAAACGTCGACAACGTCCGCCGGCAACTGGCGACCGCTGATGATGCGCCTGCACTTCTATGCCGGTGTGCTGATCGGGCCGTTCATCCTCGTGGCCGCGCTCACCGGCGCCCTCTACGCAGCTGCCCCGACCATCGAACGAGTCGTCTACGGCGACGTGCTGAGCGTCGACGCCACCGGCTCATCCGTGCCGCTGACCGCGCAGGTCGCGGCCGCACAGCAGGCGAATCCTGGCCTGTCCGTGACCGGGGTGCGGCCCCCGGCGTCGGCCACCGATTCCACTCGGATCTACTTCGCCGACCCGGCACTCGGTGAGGAGAAGCTGCGCGCTGTGTTCGTCGACCCCTACTCCGGGAAGGTGCTGGGCAGCGAGCCGACCTGGTTCGGATATCTGCCATTGAGCAGCTGGCTCGACGGCTTCCACAGCAACCTGCAGCTCGGTGAGACGGGCGCGCTCTACAGCGAGCTCGCGGCGTCGTGGTTGTGGGTGGTCGCCCTCGGTGGTCTCTACCTGTGGTGGCGTCGGTTCCGGCAGGCTCGAGCACGCGGACGGCGCGGCCGGTTCTTCGGGGTCGACCGCTCGGTGACCGGTCGGGCCCGTACGGTGAATTGGCATGGTGCGGCGGGTGTGTGGATTCTCGTCGTGCTCGTCTTCCTCTCGGCCACCGGTATCACATGGTCGACGCATGCGGGTGAACATGTCACCGAGTTGCGTACCGCGATGTCTTGGGAGCGCCCCGATCTGGCCACCTCGCTTCCCGCGGCATCTGACGCCGCCGGAGGTCATGCCGGGCATTCGATGGCCACACCGACCGTCGACTTCTCGACGATCGACTTCGATCGGGTCGTCGCTGTGGCCGCAGCGGCCGGAGTGCGCACGCCCCTCGAAGTGACGCTGCCCAGCGAGCCGGGGCAGGCGATCAGTGTCGCCGAGATCGAGAAGCCCTATCGCCTGTCCAGCGATGCGGTGGCCATCGACCCCACGACGATGCAGACCGCGGGCCGCGTGGACTACGACAGCGACTACTCGCTGATGGCGAAGCTCGCCGACTGGGGGATCCGCGCGCACATGGGATTCCTGTTCGGCTTCCTCAACCAGCTCTTGTTGCTGGTCGTCGCGCTCACTCTCGTCACGGTGATCATCCGGGGGTACCGGATGTGGTGGCAGCGCCGACCCACGCGCGGTGGCGCCTGGGGCGTCGGACGAGCTCCTCGTCGCGGCGGCATCCGTCAGATCCCGTGGCCTGCCGCGGTTGTGCTGGTGGCGGCGGCCGTTGCAGTGGGATGGTTCCTGCCGCTGCTCGGCTGGACGCTGCTGGCGTTTCTCGTGGTCGACGCGGCGCTGGCTCTGATCGCTTGGGGGCGCCACCGGACGGCCGCGGAAGTATCGGCTGCACGAAAGGGCAAGTGAGGTGACCACATTCAGAACGAGCGGTCGCGCGATCGTGTTGGTGGTCGCTGTGGCCTTGACGTTGTTTGTCGCCGCGTGCGGCGACAGCGGTGACGACAAGGCAGATCTCACCGTGGCCAACCAGTGGGTGAAGGCGGTCCCGCAGGGACAGATGACGGCGGCCTTCGGCGTCCTGACCAACACCACCGACAGCGACATCCATGTGACGGCTGCATCATCGCCTGCCGCCGGCCGCATGGAATTGCACGAGGTTGTCCCCGGTGTCGGCGGTGCGATGCAGATGAGGCAGAAGGACGGCGGGTTCGTCATCTCGGCACACGGCTCCTTGGAGTTGACGCCCGGCGGTTACCACCTGATGATGTTCGACCTGCCTGCACCTTTGACCCCGGGCGAGGACGTCGCGATCACATTGACGCTCTTCGACGGAAGTACGACCTCGTTCTCGGCCCAGGTGCGGGACTTCGCGGGTGCGAACGAGGACTACGGCCCCGGACACGGCATGCCCACCAGCACCACGGCACCTGGCGCCTGAGCGGTGTGACATGTCGAGAACGGAACTGAGCCGGCGGCGCCTCCTCGGGGGAGGCGCCGCCGCGCTCGGCGCCATCGGGGCGGGTGCTGCAGTATCGACGCTGGCGTCGTCCGGTGCGGTCACCGGTCCAGCGGGCCAGGAATTCGGACGGCACACGGTGCCGTTCTTCGGTGACCATCAGGCCGGGATCGAGACGCCGCCGCAGGCGCACGCCGTGTTCATCGCTCTGGATCTGAGGCCGGGATCGACGACGCGAGAGGCGATTTCGATCCTGAAGTTGTGGACCGCGGACGCCGCCCGATTGACCGCGGGTGCGGCTGCCCTCGCCGACACCGAGCCCGAACTCGCCACTTCGCCGTCGCGCCTGACGGTCACGGTCGGGTTCGGTCCGACGCTGTTCGAGCGGCTACGACTCCAGTCCCCGGCGTCGGTGCGGCCACTGCCGTCCTTCGGGATCGACGCCCTCGAGCCGGAATGGGGTGGGGGCGACCTGCTCCTGCAGCTTTGTTGCGATGATCCGACGACGCTGGCCCACGCGCAGCGCGTGTTGTTGAAGAACACCCGAAAGCTCGCCACCATCCGGTGGATTCAGCGTGGCTTCCGGCCGGCCCGGGGCGCGCACCCCGACGGCCAGACGATGCGCAACCTGATGGGATCGGTCGACGGGACCGTCAACCCCCGATCGGGTAGCGGCGACTTCGCCGACGTCGTCTGGGCAGGGCCGGACCAGGGGTGGCTCGCCGGCGGCACCACGATGGTGATCCGCCGCATCCGCGTCGAACTCGATACCTGGGACGAACTCGATCGGCACGGACGAGACCTCGCCATCGGCCGCCATCAGGACACCGGTGCTCCGCTCACCGGAAGTCACGAAGACGACGAGCCCGACTTCGCGGCGACCAAACGGGGCATCCCGGTGATCCCGGCGAACTCCCACATCGCGCGTGCCCACGCGAAGGGGCCGCGGGAACGTTTTCTGCGGCGGGCCTACAACTTCGACGACGTGCCGTCTGGCGGTGCCACGACGAACGCGGGCCTGATCTTCACGACGTTTCAGCGAGACATCGACACCCAGTTCATCCCGGTACAGCAACGGCTGGCCGAGGCTGACCTGCTAAACGAATGGACGACGCCGATCGGGTCGGCGGTCTTCGCGATCCCGCCCGGTGTCGCCGCGGGCCGGTATCTCGGACACCAGCTGTTCGAGAGCTAGACGCGTTCTTCGACCACCTGCCGGCTCGCTGACCTGGGCAAATACGTCAGCGTCGTGCTCGCAGAATCTAGGGGAAGAGTTTTCCTCCCCTAGGTTCAGAGTCCTCCCCCAGAAGTTTCTAGGGGAGGACTCTAAGGGTAGGGGACGAAGTTTCTTCCCCTATTTTCTGCGGGCGCCACGAGCGTGTGGCGCGTTCCGCGGAACGCGCCGATCGACAGTCGCGGGCTCGACGACGCAGGTGCTCGCGTTTCTCCCCTTTGCGCGCAGTGCATCGCGCGCAGATGGGAGACATGCGAGCAGATGTCGCCAGCACCCTCTGAGCGGAAGCGTCCGCCGCCGAGATGGTGGTCCAAGACCGCCGCCGACGCGCATTGTCGGCGTGTCGCGATCTCAGGAACCGCGTGTCTGGTGAGAAACCCGGTGCGCACCAGAGGTTTCCGACCGCACTGGCGGTTTCTGGCCACGAATGCGGTGTCTGCGACGAGGCGCGCTCTTCCCGCCTTCACGATCGTCGACGGGGCGGCGGGTGGGTCGCTGCTCCGATCTCAGACGCGTTCTTCGACGACGCGCCGACTCGCCGGGATGGTGAGTGCGACGACGCTCGCAACGACGCAGGCGCCCAGCGAGATTCCCGCGGACCACAGATAGCCCACTTCGCTGGGCACCGCGATCGTCTGGCCGTCGGGGGCGGTGGCCGCGATCATCGACCACGTCAGGATCATCCCGACGACGGCCGCCGACATCGACGTCCCGACCACTCGCATGAGGGCGTTGACGCCGTTGGCCTCGCCGGTCTGTTCGACGCGTACCGCCCGCATGATCAGCGACGGCATCGCCGAGTACGCGATTCCCAGCCCGGCGCCGATCAGGCAGCTGATGGTGACCATCAACCCCCAGTTCAGGGCCCACGGCCCGGCGATCGCGACGATGAACACGATGTAGCCGGTACCGATCACCAGCCCGCCGAGCGACAGCGAGATCCGCGGCCCGAAGGCATCCGTGAGCCGACCGCTGATATGGGAGAAGACGAACATCAGCAGACCGCTCGGGGCGAGGATCAGACTCGCCGTGAGCATGTCGAAGCCGAGTCCGTTGGGGCTCGAGGTCGGCGCCATCAGGAGCTGGATCGGGATCAGCTGCATCGAATAGAACGCGAATCCGGTCGCCACGGATGCGACATTGGTCAGCAGGACGGGACGCTCGACGACCACCGCGAGGTCGATCAGAGCGTTGGCGTGATGACGCTCGAAGTACGACCACAGGGCGCCGACCACGATGAAAGCGGCAAACAGTCCGAGGGTCAGTGGACTCGTCCACCCCCACGCCGATCCCTTGGACAAGGGCAGGAGAAGGCAGACGAGCATCGCGGCGAGTCCGGCCGCGCCGATCAGGTCGAAGCGGCCGCCGCTGCGGGTCGGGCTCTCCGGGACGGTGATCGCGATGCCGATGGCGCCCAGGATTCCGGCGGCGGCGCACGCCCAGAACAGGGCATGCCAGCTGAGATGCTGGGCGATGGACGCGGCGAACGGCAGGCCCAGTGCGCCGCCGACACCGAGCGACGCACTCATGGTGCCGACCGACGAACCGAGGTGTCGGGGCGGCACGATGTCGCGCATCACGCTGATACCCAGCGCGATGGTGCCGAAACCGAGGCCCTGCAGACCCCGACCGATCAGGAACGGGACCAGCGCCGTCGACAGCGCACACACCATCGAACCGATGGCCACGCAGCTCATGCTGCCGATCAGGGCGAGTCGCTTGCCGTACATGTCGCCGAGACGACCACCGATCGGTGTGATCACGGCACCGACGAGCAGGGTGATGGTGAGCGCCCAGGATGTGTTGCCGGGATCGGCGTGCAGCAGCGTCGGCAGCTGGGGGATGAGCGGCACAATGATCGTCTGCATCAGCGCCACTACGATGCCCGCCGCACAGAGCACGGTGACCGCAGCGCGGGGGTGCCGTTCGATCGGTTCCGGTGCGCCTGCCACTCCGGGCACATCCGTCCCGCACGTCGCGCTCACTGTTCTGCACACCTCCGCTCTGGATGCTATCCCGGCCGATCGATCGTTCGGATCGAGGGCCCGCACTCGGGGAGCGGGAGTATTCGAGTGGTCAGGTCGTCGCCTGGCGGTAGGGAATCGAATCGCTGACAGTGGCGTCGACGAGGATGGGCTGACCGAGTTGCGGGAAGGCGCGCTGCGCACACGCGGGTCGGCTGCACACCTTGCAGCCCGCACCGATCGGCACGACGGTCGTTTCGTCGGCGAGGTCGATGCCGCTGGCGTAGATGAGCCGTTCGGCATGCGAGACGTCGCAGCCGAGACCGATGGCGAAGCTCTTGCGCGGCGACAGGAAGCCCTGCTGTTCGTCGGTGGTGCGGGCCAGCCAGAAGTAGGAGCGCCCGTCGGGCATCTGCGACACCTGCGTAGCGATGCGGCCCGGCGTCGAGAAGGCGTCGTGCACCACCCACAAGGGGCAGCTGCCACCGACGCGGGAGAAGTGAAAGGCCGTGGCGGACTGACGTTTTGAAATGTTCCCCGCGCGATCGGTACGCACGAAGATGAATGGCACACCGCGTTTTTGGGCGCGCTGGAGCGTGGACAGCCGATGGCAGACCGTCTCGAAGCCGACGCCGAACCCGAGACTGAGGAGTTCGACGTCGTAGCGCGCCTTCTCGGCCGCGTCGAGGAACCGCTCGTAGGGGAGGAGTAGCGCGCCGGCGAAGTAGTTGGCCAGGCCGATCCGCGCGACGGGTACCGACGCCGGGTGCATGTTGTCGGCCTCGGCGACGAGGGCGTCGATGACCGGACCCTGGGTGAGCAGTGCGAGTTGGGTGGCGAGCTGGAAGGCGCGCTGTCCCGACGAGAGTCGCCCGGCGAGGTGCAGCACGCGGCTGTCCTCGTCGAAGCGACGTTTGGGCCCTCGGGCCGCGCCGGCCGGATCGGGATCGTGGCCGATGGTGACCGAGATGCCGAACTCGTCGCGCAGGAGTTCGGCGAGTTGGAGGTCGAGACCGCCGACCGAGAGCCGATGGTCGACGAAGAGCTGCTCGGCCGCTCGGTCCAGGGAGTCGATGTAGTTCTTGCGGTCGTAGAAAAAGTCGCGGACCTCCTCGAACGGCATCGGAGTGGCCGACGGCGTGCCTTCCGCCGAGACCCGTGCACGATGCCCTTCCAGTTCGGTGTCGGCGGTGACCAACCGGCGATGCATGTTCACCAGCGTCTGCCCGATCGCCGGCATGCGCGCGACCAGCTCGGAGATCTCGGCACGGCTGACGTCGCCGGCGTCGGGTTGTGCGGCCAGTACATCGGCGAGGTCTGCGACCAGGCGTGCGTCGCCGTCCGGCGCGAAGTAGTCGGCGTCGAGGTCGAACTCGCGCGTGAGCGTCAGCAGCACCGGAACGGTGATCGGCCGCTGGTCGTTCTCGAGCTGATTTACGTAACTGGTAGACAGGTCGATCCGCCGCGCCAGACCCGCCTGGGAGAGGCCTCGTTCATCGCGCAGCCGACGAAGCCGCGCACCCACAAACATCTTGGCCATGGGAACAGCATAATCGACACAGCTTCCACAACATTCGCAAAATGGCTCAACGATATTCGCTGAAATACGCATTTGCCAGGCCTTTTGCGACGTCCGGGCGTGTGCGTACGGTGCAACACATGATCACTCATCACGTCCGCACCCACCGCAGTTCCGAAGATTTCCCGCAGTCGGAGCACCTCGCCCAGAAGATCGCGGAAGTCGCGACCGACCCCGTTGCGGTGCCCGACGACACCGCGGCGATGGTGATCAACCGCATCATCGACAACGCTGCCGTGAGTGCCGCCTCGGTGATCCGACGTCCGGTCACCACTGCTCGCCGCCAGGCGCAGGCACACCCGTCGACCCCCGGCGCCGGGAGCGGAGCGAGCGGGCCGAATAGGCACGGCGCCGGGAGCGGAGCGAGCGGGCCGAATAGACACGGCGCCACCGTCTTCGGTATCGACGGCACCTACTCGCCGGAGTGGGCCGCCTGGGCCAACGGCGTCGCGGTGCGTGAACTCGACTTCCACGACACCTTCCTCGCCGCCGAGTACTCCCATCCCGGCGACAACATCCCGCCGCTCGTCGCGGTCGCCCAGCACCTCGGTGTCGGCGGCGCGGACCTGATCCGCGGCCTCGCCACCGCCTACGAGATCCAGATCGACCTGGTGAAGGGCATCTGCCTGCACGAGCACAAGATCGACCACGTCGCCCACCTCGGACCGTCGGTGGCCGCGGGCATCGGAACCATGCTGAATCTCGATCAGGAGACCATCTACCAGGCCGTCGGCCAGGCGCTGCACCTCACCACCTCCACCCGGCAGTCGCGCAAGGGCCTCATCTCCAGTTGGAAAGCCTACGCACCTGCCCACGCCGGAAAGATCGGCATCGAGGCCGTCGACCGTGCGATGCGCGGTGAGGGCGCACCCGCCCCGATCTGGGAGGGCGAGGACGGCGTCATCGCCTGGCTGCTCGGTGGCCCCGAGGCGTCCTACGAGGTTCCGTTGCCCGGACCCGGTGAGGCCAAGCGCGCGATCCTCGACTCCTACACCAAGGAGCACTCGGCCGAGTACCAGAGCCAAGCGCCGATCGACCTCGCACGCAGGATGCGCGAGAAGATCTCGAACTTCGACGACATCGAGTCGATCGTCCTGCACACCAGTCATCACACCCACGTGGTGATCGGCACCGGATCGGGCGACCCGCAGAAGTTCGACCCGAGCGCCAGCCGCGAGACCCTCGACCACTCGGTCATGTACATCTTCGCCGTAGCGCTGCAGGACGGTACCTGGGATCACGAGGCGTCCTACGCTCCCGAGCGCGCCAACCGCCCCGACACCATCGACCTGTGGAAGAAGATCTCCACGGTGCAGGACCCGGAGTGGACCCGTCGCTATCACTCGACCGACCCGAACGAGAAGGCCTTTGGTGCCAAGGCGGTCATCACACTGAAGAACGGTGAGGTGATCACCGATGAACTCGCGGTCGCCGACGCGCATCCGCTCGGTGCACGTCCGTTCGCGCGGCCGCAGTACGAGGCCAAATTCGCCACGATGGCCGACGGTGTGGTGGAAGTCGAAGAGCAGCAACGCTTCCTGGCCGCGGCCACCGGACTGGCCGGCCTGGCCGCCGGCGAGTTGGGCGCACTCAACGTCGCGGTGCTGCCCGCGCTGCTCGACAAGGCTCCCTCGACCGGCAAGGGGATCTTCTGATGTCCCTGTTCTCTTCGGCCGTCACCGACGGCGACAAACGACTGGCGCTGCGCGCCGGTTTGACCTCCGGTGAGTTGCAACGGTGGCCAGGAGCGTTCTCGCCCCTGGTGGCAAAGCTCGTTACCGATATCGGATTCGACGGGGTGTACGTTTCTGGTGCGGTGCTGTCGGCGGACCTGGGCCTCCCCGACATCGGGCTCACCACGCTCACGGAGGTGGCGGCGCGGGCCGGGTCGATCGCACGTGCGACCGACCTGCCCGCGCTCGTCGACGCCGACACCGGATTCGGCGAACCCATGAGTGCGGCAAGGACTGTCGCGACACTCGAGGACGCCGGGCTGGCCGGGTGTCACCTCGAGGATCAAGTCAATCCGAAGCGATGCGGGCATCTCGACGGCAAGGACGTCGTCCCGGTCGGCGACATGCTCAAGCGGTTGGCGGCAGCGGTCAACGCACGGCGCGACGAGAACTTCGTCATCTGCGCACGCACCGACGCCCGTGCGATCGAGGGCTTCGACGCCGCGATCGACCGGGCCAAGGCGTATGCCGACGCCGGTGCCGATCTCATCTTCACTGAGGCGCTGCGCGATCTCGGTGAGTTCGAAAAGTTCCGGGCCGCAGTCGATGTCCCGTTGCTGGCCAACATGACCGAATTCGGCAAGTCCGAGCTCCTCACCACCGATCAGTTGCGCGACGTCGGCTACAACGCGGTGATCTATCCCGTCACCGCCCTGCGGATCGCGATGGGTGCCGTCGAAGCGGGACTTCACGAAATCCATTCCGCAGGAACGCAAGCCGGACTGCTCGACGGTATGCAGCACCGGAGTCGGCTCTACGAACTGCTTCGTTATGCCGAGTACAACGATTTCGATTCCGATCTGTTCAACTTCTCACTCGAGGGTGCATCACAATGAGCACAGAGGCGATAACCACGGGCACGATCTCGACCCCCAAGATCTACAAGGGCCTGTCCGGCGTGGTGGTGGACACCACTGCAATCTCCAAGGTCGTCCCGGAGACCAACTCGCTGACCTATCGCGGTTACGCGGTCCAGGATTTGGCCGCGCAGTGCAGCTTCGAGCAGGTCGCGTACCTGCTGTGGAACGGCGAGCTGCCCACCGACGGACAACTGGCGCTCTTCACCCAGCGGGAGCGTGCGAGCCGTCGGATCGATCGGTCGACGCAGTCGCTCCTGGGGAGCATCCCGGACAACTGCCACCCGATGGACGTTGCGCGTACCGCCATCAGCTACCTCGGCAGCGAGGATCCCGACGAGGACAACAGCAATCCGGAAGCCAACTTCGACAAGGCATTACGCATGTTCGCGGTTCTGCCGACGATCGTCGCCGCCGACATGCGCCGGCGTCGTGGGCTCGATCCGATCGCACCGCATCATGGCCTGGGGTACTCCGAGAACTTCCTGAACATGTGCTTCGGCGAGGTCCCGGACCCGGTCATCGTCAAGGCCTTCGAGAAGTCGATGGTTCTCTACGCCGAGCACAGCTTCAACGCGTCCACCTTTGCCGCCCGGGTCGTCACCTCGACGCAGTCGGACATCTACAGTGCAGTCACAGCGGCCATCGGGGCGCTCAAGGGTTCGCTGCACGGCGGAGCCAACGAAGCCGTGATGTACGACATGATCGAGATCGACCGTCCCGAGAACGCTCGGAGCTGGCTGAACGCCAAGCTCGACCGCAAGGACAAGGTCATGGGCTTCGGGCACCGCGTCTACAAGAACGGTGACTCGCGCGTGCCGACGATGAAGGCCGCGCTCGAGGACGTGTCGCATCACGTCGGCGACGAGCGCTGGCTCGGCATCTACGCCGAACTCGAGGCCGTGATGGGCGAGCGGACCGGCATCAAGCCGAATCTCGATTTCCCCACCGGACCCGCCTATTACCTGATGGGCTTCGACATCGCGTCGTTCACGCCGATCTTTGTGATGAGCCGAATCACCGGGTGGACCGCGCACATCATGGAGCAGGTCGCGTCGAACGCACTGATCCGCCCGTTGAGCAACTACGACGGACCAGCCCAGCGCGAGATCGCGACGGTCTGACCCGACCCAAACGCGCACAGCCACGGTTGATCTCTGTGAGGTCAACCGTGGCGTGCGGGTTTGTGCAAAGGTCTTCATACGGGGGTTGTGCAAACAGCGGCCCGTGCGCGTGCGCACCCGATGAGAGAGAGTCAAGTGTTCGACAAAGTTCTGGTTGCCAACCGCGGCGAAATCGCCATCCGCGCTTTTCGTGCGGCCTACGAGTTGGGTGCGCGCACGGTCGCGATCTTCCCGTATGAGGATCGTAACTCGGTGCATCGTCTGAAAGCGGACGAGTCGTATCAGATTGGGACGCCCGGACATCCGGTGCGCGCGTATCTGTCGGTCGACGAGGTCGTGGGTGCGGCGCAGCGGTGCGGTGCGGACGCGATCTACCCCGGTTACGGATTCCTGTCGGAGAACCAGGGCCTGGCGGCGGCGTGTGCGGCGGCCGGGATCACCTTCGTCGGGCCGTCGGCGGATGTGCTGGAGCTGACCGGTAACAAGGCGACCGCGGTTGCGGCTGCGAAGGCAGCGGGCCTGCCGGTGCTGGCGTCCTCGGAGCCGTCGTCGGACATCGACGAGCTGGTCGCATTCGCCGAGCAGATGCAGTTTCCCGTCTTCGTGAAGGCCGTCGCGGGTGGTGGCGGTCGCGGGATGCGGCAGGTGGAGCGCATCGAGGATCTGGCCGAGTCGATCGCGGCGGCGTCACGGGAGGCCGACGCCGCGTTCGGCGACCCGACGGTGTTCCTGGAGCAGGCGGTGGTCAATCCCCGCCACATCGAGGTGCAGATCCTGGCCGACACCCAGGGCAACGTGATCCACCTGTTCGAGCGGGATTGTTCGGTGCAGCGTCGCCATCAGAAGGTGATCGAGCTGGCGCCCGCGCCGAACCTGTCCGAGGAGTTGCGGGAGAAGATCTGCGCGGACGCGGTCGCTTTCGCCAAGCACATCGGCTACTCGTGCGCGGGCACTGTCGAATTCCTGCTCGATGAACAAGGCAGGCATGTGTTCATCGAGATGAATCCGCGTATTCAGGTGGAGCACACGGTGACCGAGGAGATCACCGACGTGGATCTGGTGGGTTCGCAGTTGCGGATCGCGTCGGGGGAGTCGCTGGCCGATCTCGGTCTGTCACAGGACAAGCTGCAGATCCGAGGCGCCGCGCTGCAGTGCCGGATCACCACCGAGGATCCGGCGAACGACTTCCGGCCCGACGTCGGACGTATCACCGCCTACCGGTCTCCGGGTGGTGCGGGTGTGCGCCTGGACGGCGGTGCTGTCCTGGGGGCCGAGGTCAGTGGCCACTTCGACTCGATGCTGGTCAAATTGACCTGTCGCGGAAGGGATTTCGCGACCGCAGTGCGACGGGCACGACGCGCGGTGGCGGAATTCCGCATTCGCGGCGTCTCGACCAACATCCCGTTCCTGCAGGCCGTGCTCGACGACCCGGATTTCCAGGCCGGCAAGGTGACGACGTCGTTCATTCCCGAACGACCGTGGCTGTTGACGTCGCGCAGCTCGGCCGATCGTGGCACCAAGATCCTCACGTATCTCGCCGACGTCACCGTCAACAAGCCGCACGGCGAACGCCCGACCACCGTCTACCCGCGCGACAAACTCCCCAAGATCGACAAGTCGGTGCTCGCGAACCCGCCGGCCGGGTCCAAACAGCGACTCGACGAACTGGGTCCAGAGGGATTCGCCACGGACCTTCGCGCCCGCGAGGCATTGGGTATCACCGACACCACCTTCCGCGACGCGCACCAGTCGTTGCTGGCGACCCGCGTGCGGACCAGTGGTTTGGTGACGGTCGCGCCTTACATCGCAGCGACGACGCCACAGTTGCTGTCGATCGAATGCTGGGGTGGCGCCACCTACGACGTGGCGTTGCGGTTCCTCAAGGAAGACCCGTGGGATCGGCTTGCCCAGCTGCGTGAGGCGATCCCGAACATCTGCCTGCAGATGCTGCTCCGCGGTGCCAACACGGTTGGCTACACCCCGTACCCCCGCGAGGTGACCACCGCGTTCGTTGCCGAGGCCACCGAGGTCGGCATCGACATCTTCCGGATCTTCGACGCGCTCAACAACATCGAGCAGATGCGTCCGGCGATCGACGCGGTCCGCGAGACCGGCACCGCGGTCGCCGAGGTCGCCATGAGCTACACCGGTGATCTCGCCAACCCGGACGAGGATCTCTACACCCTCGACTACTACCTCCGGCTCGCGGAGCAGATCGTCGGCGCCGGTGCGCATGTGCTGGCGATCAAGGACATGGCCGGTCTGCTGCGGGCGCCTGCCGCGACCAAGCTGGTGTCGGCATTGGTCAAGGAATTCGAGCTACCCGTCCACGTGCATACCCACGACACCCCCGGTGGTCAGCTCGCGACCTACATGGCTGCGTGGGAGGCGGGTGCGTCGGCGGTCGACGGTGCGTCCGCGGCTCTGGCCGGCACCACATCGCAGCCGGCGTTGTCGGCGATTGTCGCGGCGACGGCGCACACCGGACGCGACAGTGGCGTCGACCTGCAGGCCGTCTGTGACTTGGAACCGTATTGGGAGGCGCTGCGCAAGGTGTACGCGCCGTTCGAGTCGGGGCTTCCGGCTCCGACCGGGCGCGTGTACACCCACGAGATTCCCGGCGGACAGTTGTCGAATCTGCGGCAGCAGGCCATCGCACTGGGCTTGGGTAACCGGTTCGAGGCGGTCGAGGAGGCCTACGCCGCAGCCGACCGACTGCTGGGCCGGCTGATCAAGGTGACCCCGTCGTCGAAGGTCGTCGGTGATCTGGCGCTGGCGATGGTCGGACGTGGGATCACCGCGTCGGAGTTCGCCGCCGATCCCTCTTCCTTCGACATCCCGGACTCGGTGATCGGTTTCCTGCGTGGCGAACTCGGCGACCCAGCCGGCGGCTGGCCCGAACCATTGCGCACCCTGGCGCTCAAGGGCCGGGCCGAACCGCAGCCCACCGTCGAGTTGTCCGCGGAGGATTCCGCCGTGCTCGACAAAGCCGGCCGCGACCGCCAGGTCACGCTCAACCGGCTCCTGTTCCCCGGTCCGACAAAGGAATTCGAAGACCACTTCGAGAGCTACGGCGACACCTCACGACTGTCGGCCAACCAGTTCTTCTACGGACTGCGCTACGGCGACGAACACCGCGTCGTCCTCGAACCCGGTGTCGACCTGCTCATCGGCCTCGAAGCCATCAGCGACCCCGACGAGAAGGGCATGCGCACCGTGATGTGCGTGCTCAACGGGCAGCTGCGGCCAGTGCAGGTGCGTGACCGATCCATCGACTCCGCCGTCGAGGCCTCCGAGAAGGCCGATCGTGGCAACCCGCATCACATCGGTGCACCGTTCGCCGGGGTCGTGTCCATCTCGGTCGACGTCGGCGACGAGGTGGTTGCCGGAGCCGCCATCGGCACCATCGAGGCCATGAAGATGGAAGCCACCATCACCGCCCCGGTCGGCGGCAAGGTCGCCCGCGTCGCCGTCGGGCCGGTCACCTCGGTGGCCCCAGGGGACCTGCTCATCGAGATCGGCTGAATTGCAACCACTCCCGCCCTTCTTGTGACCGGTCTCTACCGCTCCCTGAGGTGCGAGGAGCGATAGCGACGAGCCTCGAAGGGCCTGGCGACGTATCTCACCAGGCCCTTCGAGGCTCGCAAGCTCGCACCTCAGGGAGCGGAGCGGGATTCCGCAACGCGGGGAGCGGATTTGGGGATTCGCACCTCAGGGAGCGGGGGAGGGGTAGCGCTCCTTTCACCTCACCTCAGCTCAGGGAGCGGCGGAACTCAGTTGCCGAAGTAGCTGACGTCGTCGTTGCCGATGAGGTCGGGGACCGTCCAGCCGTCGAGGTCGTACTCGGACAGGCACTGCTCGGCGAGACCCTTCATCTGCTCGACGCCGCCGCGGTTCTGGGCGGCGAACAGCAACTCGGCCTTCACGTTCTCGTGGTTGCCGGAGTAGTTACGCTCGTACAACTCGTGCCGACCACCGAACTCGGAGCCGATCGAATCCCACAGCGCCTTCATGACTTTCACGCGATCGACGGCGGTGATGCCGTTGGAGCCGCGCACATACTTGTCGAGATAGGGGCGCACGGTGGGACTCTTGAAGTCGGCGGCGCTGGACGGCAGGTAGATCAGACCCGACGCGACGTCCTGCTCGATGATCTCCTTGATGCGCGGGTAGCCCTGCATCATGAACATTCGGTAGGTGAGCCCGTATTCGAGACGCGGGATCACGGTGTCGCCGATCCATGGCTCCGGGTTGTGTGCCATCGCGTCTGTGAGCGTCCAGAACAGGTTGCGCCACCCGATGACCTCGCCGACGCGCGTCTGGACGCCACGGAAGCCGCCCGAGCCGGTGCAGTCGAGTGCTTTCATCAGGAGCCCGGCGATGAAGTCGAGCTTCACGGCAAGGCGGGTGCAGCCTTGGAAGGTGAAGCGCGGCAAGAAGCCCGACTGCGGGAAGAAGGCGTTGATGCGGTCGACGTCGCCATACATGAAGACGTTCTCCCACGGCACCAGAACCTTGTCGAAGACGAAGATGGTGTCGTTCTCGTCCATCCGGCTCGACAGCGGATAGTCGAACGGGCTGCCCATCACCGCGGCCTGCTGTGTGTAGGAGCTGCGGCAGATCAGCTTGATGCCGGGAGCGTCCATCGGCACCGTGCAGATGAGGGCGAACTCCTTCTTCTTGATCGGCAGGCCGTAGTGGGCGATGAAGTTGTAGTTGGTGATCGCCGATCCGGTGGCGACGACCTTGGCGCCGGAGACGATGAGGCCGGCGTCGGTTTCCTTCTCGACCTTCATGAACACGTCACCCACCTCGTCGGGCGGGAGTTGACGGTCCACCGGCGGATTGATGATGGCGTGATTCCAGTAGAGGACCTTCTCCTGCGATTCGCGGTACCAGCGTTCCGCGTTGGCCTCGAACGGTGCGTAGAGGTCCTTGTTGGCGTGCAGCGTCCCGAGGAAGCTGGCCTTGTAGTCGGGGGAGCGGCCCATCCAGCCGTAGGTCATGCGCGCCCACTCGGCAATGGCGTCGCGCTCCTTGATGAGGTCTTCCGAACTGGTCGACGCCTTGAAGAACGGCATGGTGACGCCGCCGTTGCCGGTATCGGTGGGTGCGGTCACCTTGTCCTTGGTCTCCGGGTCGTGCATCGAGTCGTAGAGCCGTGCGGTCATCCGGATCGGATTGCGGAAGGCGGGATGGGTGGTGACATCCTTGACCCGCTCGCCGTGCAGCCAGATCTCACGACCGTCGCGCAGGGACTCGATGTACTCGTCGCCGGTCATGGGGCGTGAAGCGAAGTTCTGCTTCTTGTTGGCCTCCGCGTCGGCGGCCGGGTTGGTCTGTGGGGCCCCGTTCTGTGGTGTCTCGGTGGGGCGCTCGATGGTCGTCATGATTGATACCTCTTTCTGATCGATTGATCGTGACTGTCGATGAATCGCGTTCGTATGGAACGGTTTTGTGGTCAGGCAGGCTGGTCGAGGGTGCGCTGGAACGGGGTGAAGTCGGTCGTCGAGTCGAACCACCCGGAGTGCGGATCGTCGGCACACAGGGTCCACAGCGAGTTGACCGTGGGTTCCCCGAGATCGTGGAAAGTGCTGCGGTAGTAGAGAAGTGGTGATTTTCCGGTGGACTCGGCGTCGACGATCTCGCCGATGAAGATGAGGTGGTCGCCGCCGTCGTAGCTGCGCCACGGGACGCAACTGATGGTGGCTGCGGCGTCGCAGAGAATCGGTGCCGTCGGCCCCTGTGCCCATACCGGACCGGGGGTGGCAGGTCGGCCGGCGAAATGCATCGCGATGTCGAGCTGATCGGCGGCAAGGATGTTCACCGCGAACGGCTTGTCTTCTAAGTAGCTGCACGCCTTGGATTTTCGGGTGAGCGTGACTTGGCACAGGCGTGGTTCCAGTGAGACGGCGGTGAACGCTGTCACTGTTGCGCCGTGGGGTTCGCCGTCGGCGTTCGCGCAGGTGATGACCGTGACGCCGCTGGCGAACTGGCCGAAGACATTCTGTAGCGTCTTGCGTTCCATGTGACCTCTCCTTTCGATGAGGCAGAATGTGAGGTAGAACATAAATCGACCACAGCCAGTCTTCGATCCGCCGAACGCGATGGGGATCCGGAATACGCGGTGAGGTCGTGAGGAGTTGTCATGAGCCAAGTCGAGCGGCTTCGGATTCCGGGTGATGCGGAGTGGGAAGCGGCCTCGGCGGCGGTGTCCGACGCGTACTTTCCACACGAACTGAGTCCTCGGGAGGCGGGCAGCACGGCGATCGACGCCGACGTCGCGGTGACCGTCGTCGGGCCCCTGAGAATCGCGCGGATCGGTTGGGGCGCGGAAGTCGCGATCGCATCGGACCATCCCGGCGCGTACGGGATCAATGTTCCCCTCGACGGGGTGCTCGAGACCAGCGTCGCCGGGAGCACGGTGGTCTCGACCAGCGGCTCGGCGACGATCAATCCGCCCGACACTCCGGCGGAGATCACCCGCTGGTCGAGCACGTGCACCATTCTCGGGGTCAAGATCGACCGCGATTTCCTGCAGCACGAGGTCTGTCGCGTGACAGGTGGACCCGATGCGCGTCTGCCCGACCAGCTTGATCTGCACTCGCCCGAAGGCGCGAGCTGGTTTCGGCTCGTCCAGTCGATCGCGGGTCAGCCCGACGACGACCCGCTGCTGGCCAATCCACTGGTGGCACAACAACTCGCCGCTTCACTGACGGACGCATTTCTACTCGCCACGCTCACCGACGATCCTTCGGACCACAAGACCCTGCAACCGCGCATCGTCACACGAGTACTCGACGCCCTCCGCGCGGATCCGTCCCGACCGTGGGCGGCGGCAGACATGGCCGAGATCGCGGGCGTCAGTGTGCGCCGCCTGCAGGAAGGATTCCGGGACTACGTGGGCCGCACTCCGCGTGAATGCCTCGTCGAGATCCGACTCGCCGCGGTTCACGACGACCTGGCGTCCGGCGTTGAGTCGTCGGTGACGGACGTGGCGATGCGGTGGGGATTCACCCACACCGGACGGTTCGCGGCGGCCTTCCGGCGCAAGTACGGGGTGGCGCCGTCGCAGGTCCTGCGCGATCGGTGAGGTGCACACACAGAACTACCACGTACACACGAGATCCCTTGTGTACGTGGTAGTTCCAGGTGTATGTATCAGACCAGCTGCTCGCGCATGGTCTGCGCGGCGGCGACCATGTTGGTGAGCGACTCGATCACTTCTTCGTTGCCGCGGGTCTTGAGCCCGCAGTCCGGGTTGACCCACAGGCGGCGAGCGTCGACCGCCTTCAACGCGGCCGCCAGCGACTCCTCGATCTCGCCGGTGGCGGGCACGCGCGGCGAGTGGATGTCATAGACACCCGGTCCGACCGCATTGGAGAAGCCGACCTTGTTGAGGTCGTCGAGCACCTCCATGTGCGAGCGGGCCGCCTCGATCGAGGTGACGTCGGCGTCGAGGGCCGCGATCGCCCCGATGACCTCGCCGAACTCCGAGTAGCACAGGTGGGTGTGCACCTGGGTGGTGTCAGCGACACCCGACGTGGACAGTCGGAACGCGGTGACGGCCCAGTCCAGGTAGGCGGGCTTGTCGGCGTCACGCAGCGGCAGCAGCTCGCGCAGCGCGGGCTCGTCGACCTGGATGATGCCGACGCCTGCCTTCTCGAGGTCGACGGTCTCGTCGCGAATCGCGAACGCGATCTGATTCGCCGACTCCGATAGCGGCTGATCGTCGCGGACGAACGACCACGCCAGGATGGTGACCGGCCCGGTGAGCATGCCCTTGACCGGCTTGGCGGTCAGCGACTGCGCGTAGGTGATCCAGTCGACGGTCATCGGCGTCGGACGGCGGACATCGCCGTACAGGATCGGCGGACGCACGCAGCGGGTGCCGTACGACTGCACCCAGCCGTTCTGGGTGGCGAAGAATCCGTCGAGCTGCTCGGCGAAGTACTGCACCATGTCGTTGCGCTCGGGTTCGCCGTGCACCAGCACGTCGAGACCAATCTTCTCCTGCAGTGCAACCACATCGGCCACCTCGGCCTGCATGCGGCGTTCGTACTCCGCCTCATCGATCTCGCCCTTGCGCAGCGCGGCCCGAGCCAGTCGGATGGCCGAGGTCTGCGGGTAGGAGCCGATCGTGGTGGTGGGCAGCGGAGGCAGACCCAGCTGCTCGTACTGCTGCTCCAGCCGGGCGGCGGCCTCACCGCGGGTGATGTCGGCCGACGTCACGGCCTCCAGCCGGGCGCGGACCGCCGGGTCGTGCAGCCGGTCATCGGTCTCACGGGTGGCCAGCGCGCGCCGGCTCTCGTCGAACGCTGCTGCCTCGCTGTCGCGACCGTCGCGCAGGGCGTGAGCCAGCGCCGCGACCTCGCGATACTTCTCCGACGCGAAGGCCAGCCAACCGCGGAGGTTGTCGTCGAGCGTGTCCTCGGCGTCGAGGGTGTAGGGCACGTGCAGCGTGGAGCACGACGTGGAGACCGCAAGGTTGCCGACCGACCCGAGGATGGAACCGAGGGTTCCCAGGGCCTTGTCCAGGTCGGTGCGCCAGATGTTGCGCCCGTTGACGACACCTGCGACGACCAGCTTGTCGGCGAGCTCGGGGACGGCGGCGACGGAGTCGACGCTGCCCTCCACGAGATCGACGGCGATGCCCTCGACACCGGTGCGGGCGAGTTCGCCGAGCGCGCTGCCCGGGTCGCCGAAGTAGGTGGCGACGAGGATCGCCGGCCGGCGCGAGACCCCGGCGAGGCGTTGGTATACAGCACCGGCGAGTTGCGGCAGGCCCTCGACGGCGTCGGTGACCAGCGCGGGCTCGTCGAACTGCACCCATTCGACGCCGGCGTCGAGCAAATGGTCGAGGAGCTCGAAGTAGGCGGGCAGCACGTCGTCGATGCGTGTGATCGGGTGAGCGGCGCCGTCGACCGCCTTGGCCAGCGCAAGGAACGTGACCGGTCCGATGATCACCGGCCGGGCAGCGACGCCCAGGCCGTGGGCCTGCGCGATCTCGGCGAGAACCTTCTCGGGGCGCAACCGGAACGTCGTCGAGTCGGAGATCTCCGGCACCAGGTAGTGGTAGTTGGTGTCGAACCACTTGGTCATCTCCAGCGGAGTGACGTCGGCGTTGCCGCGTGCGGCGGCGAAGTAGCGGTCGAGCGGATCGTCGATGCCGGCCACGCGCGGCGGCAGTGCGTCGAGCATGGCGGCGGTGTCGAGCATCTGGTCGTAGTACGAGAACGAGTTGACCGGGATCGAGTCCAGCCCGGCGTCGGCGAGTTCCTGCCAGGTCTGACGACGAAGATCGGCGGCGACCTTGTCGAGGTCGGTGGCCGAGACGCGTCCGGCCCAGTAGCCCTCGACAGCGCGCTTGAGCTCCCGACGGGGCCCGATCCGGGGTGTACCCAGGACAGTTGTGGTGAACCGGCGAGCCGGTGATTTCCCAGAGGTTGACATGGAAATGCTTCTCCTGCAAACGATGTGGATGGTCCACCGCCGGCAGGGAGGGTCGACAAGCCCCATCGCGCACGGCACTGCCACAGCACGATTCGTCTTCTTCGACCAGCGCCCATTCCACGAGGCGGTGAGCCACCGGACGCGGCGCGTCCGGTACCGCTGGCAGGTCTTCGGACTCGTCGGCGGGCGCGGCAGAAGGTCTCTGCTGCGCGGTCCTACTGGCCGTCGCTTCCCAGACCCGTGGTCCAGTGCTTGTGACGGCGGTCGTTCCGACATACCGCTGCGGGACAGTTCCGGATTCTCACCGGATTCCCTCTCACCCGTCCCGTGTGGGACAGGTTCGACGCCGAACGCGGGAGCAGGGGCTCCATAGTCAACCCGGTCGGCGAACCAGTTGCGTGTGCCAGGTTACCGTCCAGCTCAGTCCTGGCCAAAGGGGAGTGTGGACGCCGATTAAGCGGGGACGCCCATCGTGTGGCAGGATAGATCGGCGCGCCTCAGTTGAGGTGCGTCTGCATAAAGAGAGAAGTACACAGCATCATGGCTCAAGGAACCGTCAAGTGGTTCAACAGCGAAAAGGGCTTCGGCTTCATCGCTCCGGACAACAGCACCGATGGTGACGTTTTCGTTCACTACTCGGCCATCCAGGGCGGCGGATACCGCAGCCTTGACGAGGCAGAGCGCGTCGAGTTCGAGGTGGAGCAGGGTCCCAAGGGTCCCCAGGCGACCTCGGTCACCAAGCTCTGACACCGACTTAACAGCGACGCCGTCCGGATTTTCCGGGCGGCGTCGCTGTTGTTGTGGCGTCTCTATCCCCTACCGCAGGCCAGGTGCGAACCCTCCTCCGCTGCCTGAGCTAGGTGCGACGAGCCCTTGCGAGGAGCCTCGAAGGCCTGGCGACGTCATCTCACCAGGCCCTTCGAGGCTCGTCGACTTCGAGACGCTCCATGCTCGTACCTCGCAATGGGGCTCCTCAGCCCGGCGGCTTGCGCTCCTCGCACCTCAGGGAGCGGAAGTTGGGGCACCTCAAGGTGGAGCGGGAGTGTGGCACCTCAGGGAGCGGAAGTGGGGCACCTCAAGGTCGAGCGGGAGATCAACTACCCCGATACGTCGAGTACGAGTACGGGCTGAGTAGAACCGGCACATGGTAGTGCCGGTCGGGATCGTCTACTTCGAAGCAGATGTCGATCTCCGGATAGAAGCCGTTGATGTCGTTGTCGGCGAACCATTCTCCGGTGTCGAAGACGAGGTGGTAGATCCCCGGCACCAGCGGATCGGTGTTGACCTGACCGATACGTCCGTCGGAATCCGTACTGCCCGAGGCCAACTCGGTACCGCTCGCGTCCTGCAGGGCGACCGCCACCCCGACCGCCGGAGAGCCGGACACCGCGTCGAGGACGTGCGTGGACAACCCGGTCATCAGCCCGCCTTCTCGTCGGCGAATTGTCCGGCCGGTGCCAGCATCCGAATCAGCCTGCTGCGGTTGATCTTCGCGAGCTCCATGCGCAGCACGCGTCGTTCGGTGTCGGCGTCGTTGCGGATGCGTTCCTTGAGGATCGCGAGTAGTTCGTCGGCCGGGCGTCCGTTGGCGAACACCAGGTAGACGTGGCCGAACTTGTCGTCGTAGGCCTTGTTCAGATCCTTCAGCTCGGTCAGCACGGCCGGGTCGGCGCCCGATACCCCGCTTTGTTCACGCTGCGACGACGGGTTGTCGGGCCGGTCCCCGATGCGGGGATGGCCCGACAACGCCTCGTCGAGGTCGGCGTCGGTCAGCTCGGCGAGAATCAGATCCGCGTACTCGAGCAGTGCTTCCTCGTCGGCGAACGGACGTGCCCGGGCAACCCGAAGGGCCCAGATCGACGAGCTGCAGCACTCGTAGAGCGTGCTGATCGCCTGCCGTTCGCTGAGCTCGTTGAAACTCTCGAGCCCACGCCAATCCACCCGTCGCATACCCCTACCCTAAGAGAGTTCGGGCTGGCGGCTGAATCGGGCCGAGGTGATCGGATTGGCGTCGGCGACGAGATCATCGAAGCGGTAGTTGGCGATCTTCGCGATCTCGATGAGCGCAAAGGACTTCTCCGACGTCTCGGAGTTGTCCATGCGTGCCCAGCCGTTGCGCAGCACGCGGTCGTAGCGTTCGGTCTCGCGGGCACAGATCACCAGCGGGAACCCGAAGTGCTCGCGGTAGGCCGACGCGAGGTTCACCACGTTCTCGTGTTCGGTTTCCTCCAGGTGCGAGAGACCCTTGTGGTCGACCGCGATGAGCTCGCCGGTGTCCTCGTCCTCGGCGCCGAGGTCGGGGAAGGCCTGGATGAGCTGCATGTGCTGGTCGTCGCTGCCGGTGAGCATCGCTTCCTGGAACGCGCTGCGCAGATCGTGGACATCCTCGAACGGCCGCTGTTCGAAGGCGCGGTCGAGCACCCAGTCGACGTTCTGCACCACGCCACCGAAGGTCGCGCGGAACTGCTCGATCGACATCGCGTTGACCTCGTCCAGGGTGATCGCACCGCCGCCGGCAACCGCCGGGCCCTTGCGTCCGATGTGGAAGAACAAGAGGTTCAACAGGATTGCGCTGATCGCGCCCATGGTGATGCCGGTGGAGAAGGGTATCTGTAGGAAGATGTTGGGCATCGCCTGGTCCACGCCGGGCAGTGCGGGCACCTCGATCGGGGTGCCGTCCTTGGCCATCACGGTGGTGGGGGGCGAGGACTGCGAGTGCTCGACGTAGAGGGCGATGGCCAGCGACGTCGCCGAGATGATCAGGTTGCGGTGGTCGGTGAAGTCGACGGTTGTCAGGGTCTGGATGCCGACGATCGCGACCGTCGCGAACATGATCAGCGCCGCGCCGCCGAGAACCGGTGCGGGAATGGACTCGACGACCTTGGCCAGCTTGGGCAGCACACCGAGGATGATCATGATGACTCCGGCGCAGGCGACGACCCAGCGGCTCTTGACGCCGGTCAGACGCACCAGTCCGACGTTCTCGGAGAACGCGGTGTAGGGGAACGAGTTGAACGATCCGCCGATCACGGTGGCCAGGCCGTCGGCGCGAACGGTCGCCGCGACGTCTTCCTTCTTGATGCGCTTGCCGACGATCTCGCCGGTGGCGAAGACCGAACCCGTCGATTCGACGATGACCACGAGCAGCACCACGATGAGCGACACGATCGCGACGATGTCGAAGCGTGGCCAGCCGAAGGCGAACGGCGGGGTGAAGCCCAACCAACTCGCTTCGCCGACGCTGCTGAAACTGGCGTCACCGAGCAGCCACGCGACGAAGGTGCCGGTCGCGAGGCCGACCAGAACGGCGATGGTGGCCATGAACCCGCGGAAGAACCGCTGCATCAACACGATCAGCAGAATCGTCCCCAGTGCGTACATGATCCAGCGCGGATTGGCGGGGTCGTGGTCGTGCGTCGCGGGGTCGGTCACCGCGTCGCCCGCGCCGATCGGCAACAGGCAGATACCGATGATGGTGATCAGCGTGCCGGTCACGACCGCGGGCAGGAATCGGATCAGTTTGGCAAAGAACGGCGCGATCAGGAAGGTGAACACACCGGCCGCGATGACGGCGCCGTAGACGGTCTGCAGGCCGACGCGAGCCGCGTGCTCGCCGGTGCCGGCGTTGTCGTTGGCGATTTTGATGACCGGAGCCAGAGTCGCGAAGGTGATGCCCTGCAGCAGGGGTAGGCGGACGCCGATCTTCCAGAAGCCGACCGCCTGCAGCAGCGATGCGATGCCGCAGGTGAAGAGGTCGGCGGTGATCAGCATGGTCAGCGCTTCGTCGTCGAGATTGATGGCGCGCGCGATGAGCAGCGGGACGAGGACGGCGCCCGCATAGAAGGCGACGACGTGCTGGGCGCCGAGGGCGACCATCTTGCCGAACGGCGGCACCTGGTCGACGGGATGGATGCGCTTCTTCGGCTTCTTGGGGGTGGCTGCTGGTATTGCATCCGTCGCCATGATGTTCTCCTGGGTCGTGCGTTTGGGGGTTGCGGCGTCTGGGGTGTGGCAGGCGAGTTCGCCCTGCCACCGGGCACGCAGGAGCGAACATCGCGATCATCGACCGGCAGCTAAATAGTGGACCCGGTGTGCGAACCTCGCTGGGTGGCGGATCGTATATTGCGACCGGGTAAAAGGTGCGGATCGGACATCGATCAGCGGTGATCGGAGGCGGCTGTGGGCGAGAGTGACGTGGAGGTCGGCGGACCTGTCGGACGCTCCGGAAACGTGCTGGGTGTGGTGCTCGCCGCCGGTGCCGGCACTCGATACGGAATGCCGAAAATACTTGCTCACCAAGGGGAATGGCTGACAATCGCGGTCTCCGCGCTGCGGGACGGAGGGTGCCCGGAGGTGATGGTCGCCATGGGTGCCGCAGTGGTGTCGGCGCCGGCGGGAGCATCGGCGATCGTCGTCCCCGACTGGTCGGATGGAATGGGGTCGACGGTCGCTGCTGTGCTTCGCGCCGCACGCAATGAGTCCGGACTGGCCGGAGTTCTTTTACATGTTGTTGACACGCCGGATGTGGGCGCGGACGTCGTTGCCCGGGTGCTCTCGGCAGCCGAAGGCCACCGCTCAGTGTTGGCACGAGCGGTATTCGACGGCCGCCCCGGGCACCCGGTCTACATCGGGATCGATCACATCGATGGCGTGCTCGCCGTGGTCGGCGGCGAGGTCGGAGCCAGGGCCTACCTACGCGACCGTGCGGATGTCGTGGACGTCGAATGTGGGGATCTCGCGACGGGGGCCGATGTCGACGTCGAATGAGCCGACGCGTCGTCGCCGGCGCTCTGCGGTGTCAAGACCAGCATGACGGTGTCGAGCGTCCTTGTGGCGTCCACTCTGCCGCGGTCGTGTCCGACAAGTCGGGGTTGGGTGGTCCGGAAGAACACCGAACTCAGCAGCAGGTAGGCGAGCGCACCGGCATCGGCCTCGGGATTCGCGAACCCGGCAGCCTGGGCGTCTTCGATGAAGCCGGTGATCGCGGCCAGTCCGTGCTGGGGGCCGTAGTCGTTCTCCGCCATCACTGCGTGGATGTCGGTGCGGAGGTCCGCGTCGGCCTGGGTGGCGAAGAGGACGTCGAGCCCGGATTCGAGGAAGTTGCCGACGGTCTCGGTGAAGTAGGCGATGCCGGCGCGCAGGTCGTCGAGGTTCTGCGGTGGTTCGGGCGGCAGCGTCTTGAATTGCAGCAGGGGCCGCAGCGACTCGTCGAAGACGGCCTTGATGAGCCCCTTCCGATCGCCGAAGTGATAGAAGATGGTGCCCTCGGAAATGCCCATGCGGGAGGCGACTTCGCGTGTGGTGAGACGGGCGATGCCGCGTTCGGCCAGCACTTCGACGGCGGCGGCGACGATCTCGTCGCGGCCGGTCTTCGGGGGTCGTCCTCGGCGCATCACACCGGCCACATTATCGGATTCCTGTCAAGTTCTTGAGTGAGAACTCAAAATATGTCACGCTTTATTGAGTTCGCACTCAAATAGGAGGCTCGCATGGATCGAAAGTGGTTGGCGCTGACCGCCGTGGGCACCGGCGTCTTCATGCTCTTGCTCGACGTCACGATCGTGAATGTGGCGCTGCCCGACATCCAGGCCGATCTCGGGTCGTCACTATCCGGCCTGCAGTGGGTGATCGACGCCTACGCGCTGACGCTGGCCGCACTGCTGCTGACGTCGGGAACCATCGCCGACATCGTCGGTCGCAAGGTGGTGTTCGCGACCGGCATCGTGGTGTTCACCATCGGCTCGCTGCTCTGTGGTCTCGCCCCGACGATCGAATTCCTGGTCGGCGCGCGGGCATTGCAGGGCGTCGGCGGCGCGATCATGTTCGCGACCTCGCTGGCGCTGTTGGCGCAGGCGTTCGCGCCGAAGGAGCGGGGTGTCGCCTTCGGCGTGTTCGGTGCGGTGACCGGTGTGTCCGTTGCAGTCGGCCCGGTGCTCGGCGGCCTGCTCACCAGCGGGATCTCCTGGCACTGGATCTTCTACGTGAACATCCCGGTGGGGATCTTCGCGCTCGCGATCACGCTGTGGGGAGTCGATGAATCCAAGGCGCCGGGTGCGCATCGCATCGACTGGTTGGGGTGCGTGACGTTCAGTGCCGCGTTGGCGTTCCTGGTCTTCGGACTGATCCGGAGTCACGCTGACGGCTGGGGATCGTTGACGGCCGCTGGCTCGCTTGGCCTTGCGGCAGTGCTCCTGATCGCGTTTGTGATCGTCGAACGTGTTGTGTCCCAACCGATGATCGACGCTTCACTACTGCGGGTACCGACCTTCAGCGGCGGACTCGTTGCGGCGTGGGCCATCTCGGCGTCGATGTTCTCGGTGCTGACCTACCTGGTGATCTATCTGCAGTCGATCATGGGCTATTCGGCTCTCGAGGCCGGTCTCCGGTTCCTGCCGTTCTCGGGTGTGGTGTTCCTCGCGGCCGGTGTTGCGGGCCGACTGTCCGACGTGGTGCCGGTGCGCTGGCTGATCGCGCCCGGGTTCGTGCTGGTTGCGGTGGGCCTGTGGCTGCTGCGCGGCACCGATCCGACCGGTAACTGGACACAGCTGATCCCCGGATTCGTGGTGGCCGGGATCGGCACCGGCCTGATCAATCCGCCATTGGCGTCGACGGCTGTCGGGGTGGTCGAACAGGCCCGCGCGGGAATGGCGTCGGGCATCAACTCGACCTTCCGCCAGATCGGTATCGCCACCGGCGTCGCACTACTGGGCAGTCTGCTGGCCGCGCGCTACTCCGACGTGGTCAGTGACGCCCTGGCCGACGGTCCGCTCGCCTCGAGGTCTCGGGAGATCGGTGACGCGCTCGCGAGTGGCGATGTCGCGCAGGTGATGCAGGGCGTGCCCGGCCCGATGCGGGGACAGGTGCTCGCCGAAGCCGCACAGGGATATGTCGCGGGACTCGACCAGATCCTCGCCATCGCGTCGGTGACGGCCGCAGTGGCGGCGGTGGTCACCGCGGTGTTGATTCGGCAGAAGGACTTTCATCACGAGCGTGAGGGTGACTACGCCGGGACGGGCCAGGTCGCGGCATCCCTACGATCCTGACCGTTTCCGTTTCGTTGCCGTCTCGTGGTCGTTCCGGTGCACTCCGTTGCCGTGATGCGAGAGCACTTGTGCCTAGGGTGCACCAAGGGGCAGAAATCCGGGGGCCGCGAACCGTGAGGTGATGGCCGTGACGCGTACACATCGCGCATGGGTCGCTGCCATCGTGGTCGGGATCGCGCTGGTCGCCGGATGTGCGCGCGGTCCGGACACACCGACTGCCACGGTCACCTCGTCACACGATGCCCATGTGCCGGCAGAGTTCGACACCACCTTCCGATGGATCGCCGGGCCGGCACTCGACATGTCGAGTCCCGAGGGTACGTTTGTCCGCGCGTACGTCGAGTCCTTCGAACTCGCCAACGCCGGTGGATCTGTGCAGTGGGGTTACCGCGGCTTCGTGCAGGCCTCGCCGTCGAACATCGACCAGATGATCCTGGCGTATCCGTCGGGTGTGTCGGCTGGACGCCACGCCGTGGGCACGGCCTTCTTCACGTCGCTGCGTCGGATCGACGGTGTCGATCGAACTCGTATTGTGCTGTGCCGCTATGGATATCGGTCTGTGCGCGACGGTGATGCGTGGGTGTCGAAGGTCGACGATCCGCACCCGGTGGAGATCGACTTCCGGCGTGAGGGTGCAACACCGCCTACCGCTGCGAGCGGCCGCTTGCGTACTCCGGAGACCGCAGTGTTCGGCGGTTGGTACACCACCCGATACGACTTCGCCGCCGTCTACCCGACCCCGACCGCCGACCAACATGCCTGTGCCGCAACGGTTCCGGACGCGGCACTGAATCGCGGACCTGCGCGTGGCGACCAACCGTGGCCGACGATGGCTCCGAGTCCTGGATGGTCGGGTCGGTCGGTGGTGTGAAGAGTCTCGCTCCCGCTGGCTTAGCCCATCTGCTGATTGATTTCGACAAGCTCAATCCAAGGAGTAGCCGAGCCCCTCAGGGCGAGGCGTATCGAAAGCCGGCGAGATTCCGTGTCCGCAACCCGGTGGTCGCTGACACCGCCGTCTCCCGAGGTTTCGATACGCGGCGGGCTCGCTGCGCTCGCTCGTCGCTACTCAACCAGCAGTGGTCGGCGGCTCTTTCCGATCAGCGTCAGGCCGGTTCGACCGTGAGCCCGAGCGCACCCTCGGCAAACCGGGTGACGGGGCCGGTGGCGACCTCGACTGCCTCGTCGTAGCCGGAGCGGGCGCGCGCCCACAGGTGGCCCGTCTCGCCGTCGCGGGTGACACCGATCAGGGCGATCAGCTCACCGGTGGTCGGAATGCAGATGGCCCAGACGAATTCGGTTTCGCCTGCCCAATTGCGGTCGGCGGTCGAGACGTATCCGGCGGGGTCGTCTACCCCGAGATCGGACAACGCCGGGACATCGGATATCCGGTCGTCCGCACGAAGCGCACGCAGATACCAGGTCCCGGCGTTGATCTCGACTGCTTGCAGCGTTACTACTTCAGCTCGAGGAGGACGGTGCCCTGGGTGACAGCGGCGCCGGCCTCGACGGAGAGTCCGGTGACAACGCCGTCCTTGTGCGCGGTGACCGGGTTCTCCATCTTCATGGCCTCGAGGACGACGACGAGCTCGCCCGCGGCGACCTGCTGGCCCTCCTCGACGGCGACCTTGACCACGGTGCCCTGCATCGGGGCGGCCACGGCGTCACCGGATGCGGCAGCGCCGCCACCCTTCTTGCGTGAGCGGGCCTTCGGCTTCTTGCGGACCACGCCGTTGCCGCCGCCACCGTTGCCGAGTGCGAGATCGCCGGGCAGCGACACCTCGACGCGGCGTCCGCCGACCTCGACGACGACCTTCTGGCGCGGGGCCTCGTCGTCGTCCTCGATCGCCTCAGCACCGGTGTAGGGCTCGATCGGGTTGTCCCAGTCGGTCTCGATCCACTTGGTGTAGATATCGAACTTCTCGACGCCGTTCTCGTCGACGTGGCCGTGGAAGGCCGGGTTCTCGACGATGTGGCGGTGGAACGGCAGAACTGTGGCCAGACCCTCGACCTGGAACTCGGCCAGCGCGCGACGCGACCGTTCGAGCGCCTGCTCGCGGTTCTCGCCGGTGACGATCAGCTTGGCCAGCATCGAGTCGAACTGTCCGCCGATGACGTCGCCCGCGACGACGCCGGAGTCGACGCGCACGCCCGGGCCGGTCGGCTCCTTGTAGACGGTGATCGGGCCGGGAGCGGGCAGGAAGTTGCGGCCCGCGTCCTCGCCGTTGATGCGGAACTCGAAGGAGTGTCCGCGCGGGGTCGGGTCCTCGGAGATCTCCAGCTTCTCGCCGTTGGCGATGCGGAACTGCTGGCGCACCAGGTCGATGCCCGCGGTCTCCTCGGTGACCGGGTGTTCGACCTGCAGGCGGGTGTTGACCTCGAGGAACGACACCAGGCCGTCGCTGCCGACGAGGAACTCGACGGTGCCGGCACCGTAGTACCCGGCCTCACGGCAGATGGCCTTGGCCGAGGAGTGGATCTTGGCGCGCTGCTCATCGGTCAGGAACGGAGCGGGGGCCTCCTCGACGAGCTTCTGGAAGCGGCGCTGCAGCGAGCAGTCGCGGGTGCCCGCGACGATGACATTGCCGTGCTGATCGGCGATGACCTGTGCCTCGACGTGGCGCGCCTTGTCGAGGTAGCGCTCCACGAAGCACTCGCCGCGGCCGAAGGCGGCGATTGCCTCACGGGTCGCCGACTCGAACAGGTGGGGGATCTCCTCGATGGTGTAGGCGACCTTCATGCCGCGTCCGCCACCACCGAATGCGGCCTTGATGGCCACGGGAACACCGTGTTCTTCGGCGAAGGCGACGACCTCGTCGGCATCCTTCACCGGGTCCTTGGTGCCCGGCGCCATCGGCGCGTCGGCCTTGAGGGCGATGTGGCGGGCGGTGACCTTGTCGCCGAGGTCGCGGATGGACTGCGGCGACGGTCCGATCCAGATCAGCCCGGCGTCGATGACGGCCTGCGCGAAGTCGGAGTTCTCCGACAGGAAGCCGTAGCCGGGGTGGATTGCGTCGGCGCCCGACTTTGCGGCGGCATCCAGGATCTTGTCGAACACCAGGTACGACTCGGCCGAGGTCTGTCCGCCCAGCGCGAAGGCCTCGTCGGCCAATTTCACGAACTGTGCATCCGCGTCGGGCTCGGCGTAGACGGCGACACTGGCGAGTCCGGCGTCACGAGCGGCGCGGATCACGCGCACGGCGATCTCGCCGCGGTTGGCGATCAGGACCTTGCTGATGACGGACGGGGTCGTGGAACTGGGCACTTGTTCTCCTGGGCCTTACTCGTGCTGGGTGCTGCGACTTGCGGCGCTGCACAGGCATGTCGGACATCGAGTCTTGTGGGTGCACCCGCGCGGTCGGGGTGTGACCTCAGCGGGTGACGTACGACACCTGGGAGTGTATGTGTCGCACGTTCCGGGGAATACCCTAGCCCACCGAGCAATCGTTCGGTGGAGCCCTATGTCACATCGTCGGACCGAAGGTGCTCGCGTCACCGAGCGATCGAACGAGTTCGGTGAATGCGTGCAGGTAGGCGTGCACGGGACCGACGTCGGGGTCGATGCGATCGCCGTCCTCGGAGTGCGGAGTGGAATTGTTCACTCCGGGTGTCGCGGGCTGCGCGGACTCGCGGGGGAAGCGTGCCGAATACCGCATTCCGGACGGCGTGCGGTTGATCCAGATGTACACCTCGTCGGGTGCATAGCTGTGGCTGCGGATCACCTTGGCCCTTCCGGCGTCGGCCACGCCGGCACCCGGCGCATACCGGGTGTCGATGAAGGAGATCACGAACCGCGGATGCCCCTTGTGGCCGAGCAGCTCGGCGACGCGGAGGAACGGCAACATAGCGCCCCGCCTGCCGTTCTTGAGCTCGGCCGTGGCGCGGGTGATGGACTCGTCGAAGCTCGGCGAATCCGACATGTCGATACAGAACGGTGCCACCGCGACGAACCAGCCGAGCGCAGTGAGCCATTGCGTGTCGTCGCGTGTGTGCCGGGGAAGGACGCAGCGGAACTCGCTGTCGCCGGTCAGTTGGTGGTGAACGACGGCGAACGCGGCCAGAACCCCAGCGGTGAGGGTGCCGCCGGCCTCCGAACAGACGGCGTTGAACCGGTTGGCGCCCGCGTCGTCGAGGATCGTGCCCCACAGGGATTCCTGGGGGTCGTCGGTGGCGGGATCGGGATCGACGGTGGCAACTCGCGTCGACGCAGAGGTATCGGACCCAGAGGTGTCGGACGCAGAGGTATCGGACGCAGAGGTATCGGACGCAGAGGTGTCGGACGCAGAGGTGTCGGACGCAGAGGTATCGGACGCAGAGGTGTCGGCCAGCAAGGGCGGCATGTCGCCGGAGCCCGACGCGAGGAAGCGTTGCCACGTGGCCACCGCGGGATGGTCGGCGCCCGACTGATCGGCAAGACGTCGTTCCTGTGCGCTGAAATCGACGTAGCTGCCCACCTCGGGCAGGTTCGCGGCCCGGCGCTCACGGACCGCGCGGTAGAGCGTCACGAGTTCCTGCTGAGCCATGATCAGCGAGTAGCCGTCGACCAGCGAGTGGTCGGCGGCGAAAAGCAGGGTGAACGACCGCTCCCGGCCGACCGTCGCGAACATGTACGCCGGCCACTGCAGCGGGGCAGTGGCCCGATCGAAGGACCCGGCGATCTGCTCCATCAGCGGACCCGACGCGTTGTACCAGCCGATTCGGCCCATCTTGAGCTTGACGGTGCCCGGCGCGGTGGTCAGACGCTGCAGCCCGCGGCCCTTGATCACGACGTGACTGCGCAGCACCTCGTGCCGATCGATCCACTGCGTCAGGACCGAGCGGATCGCGGGGATCGACAGCGGTTCGTCGAATTCGATCGACAAACCCAACCACGACTCCCGGCCACCCTCACGGCGGGTGCGCACCCGGTACTCGAAGGCGGAGCGCAAGTGCTCCTCGTGATTGTGCGACGTCAACCGCGAATCGGTGCTCCATGCGCCGAGCCCACCCGGCACGAAAGGCGTCCATTCGACGAGCCCACCGGGTTCGAGCGGTTCGTCGCGGATCTGGACGAACTTCATGCCCCGGGATGGTTGGAACTCGGCCCGGCGGAGGTCTGGGTGCGGACCTGACCCTTGATGCGCCCCAGCATCCCGGCCATGCCGCGCAGGCGCAGCGGGCTCACCGCCGACCCCAGTCCGAGGTCGTAGTAGAAGTCGGCGGGCACCTCGAGGATCTCCTCGGCCGATGCGCCGTCGAGGCCCTGATGCAGGATCGACGCGAACCCGCGAGTGGTCGGTGCCTCCCGAGGCGCGCTGAAGTAGAGGCGCACCGCGGACGGCTGCGTCGCGTCGACCGACAGGAACACCGGCGACTGGCACTCGGGTACCGGTTCCATCGCGTCCTCGCGCAAGTGATCGGGCAACGCGGGCAGTTCCCCGGCGAACTCGAGCAACAGCGTGACCTTGTCCGAATCGCCGAGAGCCCCGAAATCGTCGACGATCTCGGCCAGGGCGGGCGGCAGGGTCATGCCGCGGAACCGGGCGGCGAACCCGGCTCGGTGCCGACGGCGATGGGCACCCGGACCGCGTTGCCCCACTCGGTCCACGAACCGTCGTAGTTGCGCACCTTGGTGAAGCCGAGCAGGTGAGTGAGCACGAACCAGGTGTGGCTCGAACGCTCGCCGATGCGGCAATAGGCGATGGTCGGGGTGTCGGGGTCGAGGCCTTCGTAGACATCGTCGAGTTCGGCCCGCGGGCGGAATCGGCTGTCGGGCGCTGCCGCCTTCGCCCAGGGGATCGAGACCGCGGTCGGGATGTGGCCACCACGCAGTGCGCCCTCTTCGGGATAGTCGGGCATGTGCGTGCGTTCGCCGGTGTACTCCTGCGGTGAGCGCACATCGACCAACGGCTCGGTGCCGATGGCGGACAGGACCTCTGGCGCGAACGCGCGGATCGTGTCGTCGTCGCGCTCGACCACCGGATAGTTCGATCGCGGATACTCGGGCACGTCGAAGGACGTGTCCCGGTCCTCGGCCATCCACGCGTCACGTCCGCCGTCGAGCAGTCGGACGTCCTCGTGGCCGAACAGGGTGAACACCCACAGCGCGTAGGCGGCCCACCAGTTGCTCTTGTCGCCGTAGATGACGATCGTGTCGTCGCGTTCGATTCCCTTGCTGCGCATCAATTCTGCGAACTGCTCGCCGTTGATGTAGTCGCGCGTCACCGGATCGTTGAGATGGAGGTGCCAGTCGATCTTCTGCGCCGTCGGGATGTGCCCGATGTCGTAGAGCAGCACGTCCTCGTCGGACTCGATGATCTTGAGGCCCTTGGCGCCGAGATGCGCGGACAGCCACTGGGTGGTGACCAGACGTTCCGGATGGGCGTAGTCGGCGAAGGCCGGGTTCGGGTCGGTTTCAACACTCACGGTCTGAGTCTAGGGGTTTGTGGCCCAGTCATTCGGCTCACCGACAATCCACGCTCGGGGGGTGTCGCGATTGCTAGATTCGTTTCCATGATTCGTGCAGGTGAGCGGCGTGTGTTTCGTGTCGGGATCGCATTGGCCGCCGTCGGCGTGATGGTGCTCGCGGCGTGTGGTTCGCAAGGGTCGGACAAAGGTTCGTCGTCGACGACGAGTGCGAGCCCGTCGTCGACCACCTCCACGACCACCACGACGACGTCGACCAGCACCTCGGCGCCGTCCGGTGGCGTCGTGCCCGGCGCATGCACGAAGGCGGCATGCCCCGACCTGGACGAGTCGTCGGGCAATCTCATGCGCGGAGTGGTCACGACGGAGAATGCCAACGGAACCAACGTGACGCAGTTCCTCACCGACGCCCTCGATGACCTCGACGAGTCGTGGGGTCAGTGGTTCAGTCAGGTGCAATGGGGCGATGCCTCGCCCGGCCGCGCCCTGATCGCGCCGGGCACCACTTTCATGACTCGTTGCACCGACTCGGAAACCGGTGAGGCCGAACCGGTGCCGTCCGACGAGAAGAATGCCTACTTCTGCTCCGCGGATGCCGCGCCCAACGGTGCGGGGGTGACGCGGCAGGGTTCGGTTGTGCTCCCGGTGCAGACCTTCGTCAACTTCTGGCACGGCCAGATCGTCGGTGTCCCCGCACCATTGGGGGCGGGCGAGTTCGCCGCCGCGACCGTGGTCGCACACGAGTACGGCCACAACGTGGTGTACCGGATCGCGCAACAGGGCAACATCCCCCGAAGTGGGTATCCGCAGGGCGACAACAGCGAACTGATCGCCGACTGCTTTGCCGGCAACTGGGCGGCGACCGCGCTGCGGCAGCGATTGCTCCGACCCGACGATCTGCGGCAGGCGGTGTCGTTGATCGAGGTCGTCGGGGACCCGGAACCGGGACAAGGCCACGGGACCAGCGCGGAGCGGGGTTTGGCGATCCAGCGTGGGTTCGGTCTGCCCGGCCGGCCCGGCCAGCCCATCGATTGCCTCACCACGTACTGGCCCGAGGTCTTCGGCGCCTGAAACGGCAGCGGGGGCACGCCACCAGAGTTCATTCGTTCAACGCTGCCGATGTGCGGCCGCGCTTGATAGGTTCTTGGCCATGAACGGTGCGGGACGTACGCGTTTGACACGGGTGTTGGTCGGTGTTGCCGTCGTCTTCTCGATGCTCGCGGTGGCCGGTTGCTCGGTCCTGGATTCCGGTGACAAGAATGCCGGTTCGTCGAGTCGCGCGGCGTCCTCATCCTCTGCCGAGACGTCGAGCCCGCGCACCGCCACGTCGACGCCGAGTAGTCCCGGCACCTGCAGCGCGACATCGTGTCCCAAGCTGCCGACACCGTCGTCGGACGTCATGGAGAGTGGCGTCACCGACTCCAACGCCGACACCGCGGTGCCGGCCTACCTCACCAGCCTGTTCAACGACCTCGACGAGACCTGGGGCGGATGGTTCGGCGAACTGGGTTGGGGGAGTCCGGATCCCGGCCGTGAACTGATCGAGCCCGGCACCACCTTCCGGACCGAGTGCATCGACGACGAGAACGACGCGAACATCCCGTCGAATCTGGCCAACGCGTTCTTCTGCCCAGTGGACACCCAGCCCAACGGATCCGGTCAGCCGACGAAGGGCACCATCGTGTTGCCGGTGCAGACCTTCCAGGCGATCTGGCAGGGCAACGTCTTCGGGGTGCCGTCCCCGGTGGTCGGCGACTTCACCGCTGCGATCGTGGTCGCGCACGAATACGGCCACAACATCGTCTACCGGATCTCCGAGGTCCTCGACATCCCGGAAAGTCAACAGCCGCAAGGCAACAACTCCGAGCTGATCGCAGACTGCCTCGCCGGCAACTGGGCAGCCACGGTGTTCCAGCGTGATCAGTTGTCGCCCAAGGATATTCTTCAGGTCGCGACTCTGCTGCCGATCATCGGTGACCCGGGCCCCAACCAAGGACACGGCACCATTCGTGAGCGCGCCACCGCGCTGACCATCGGACTCACTGGGCCGCAACTGAATCGGCAGGGCCAACCCGTCGACTGCCTGTCGAAGTACTGGCCGGAGAAGTTCTCCTGATTTGGCAGTGTCATCTCGCCAGGGGCTTCGAGGCTCGCAGGCTCGCACCTCAGCCGGCGGGTGGGTCACCATCCGCTCCCTGAGGTGCCCGAGGCACAAGCCGAGGCCTCGAAGGGCTCGCGCCTCAGCCGGCGAGAGGGCGCCAGAAGTCGTCGATGCGCAGGCCGACTCGTTCGACAAGCATCCGTACGAGAGGCAGTCCGATACCGATCACCGACGACGGATCACCGTCGATCTTCTCCACCAACCAGCCGCCGAGCCCGTCGAGGGTGAAGGCGCCGGCGACCTTGAGGGGCTCGCCGGTGGACACGTAGCGCTCGATCACCTCGTCGGCGGCGTCGGCGAAATGCACCGTTGTCGACGAGGTGTCGCCTGCCTCGGCACGGTTCGCGCCGTCGAGGCGGATCAGGTGGTGTCCGGTGAGCAGGTCGGCGTGCCGGCCGCGCATGGTCTGCCACTGGGTCAGCGCTCGCTCGGCGGTGTGCGGCTTGCCGAGGAGCTGATCACCGAGGTGGAGCATCGAGTCGCATCCGATCAGCACGACCGGTGCCCGATGATCCGCGAGTGCCGCGATCTCCGGCGTTGCGGCCACCGCTTCGGCCTTCGCCCGCGCGAGCGCGAGCACCACCTCGGCCGGGTCGGTGGAGTCGGGCAGCGCGGCGATGACCGCATCCTCGTCGACGTCGGAGACCCGGACGACGGGATCGATGCCCGCGGCCTGCAACACACGCAGGCGTGCAGGGGAGGCGGAGGCCAGCACGAAGACCGGTTTGTCTGCAGCTATCACGGAACCGGGAGCGCTCAGTAGCGCATGTTGGTGAAGCTCGTCGGTGCGCCCCACTGCGGGCGCAGCCGATCGATCGCACTGCCCCATTCGTTGCGCGGCTCGGTGGAGGTCTGGGCCGACCCCCCGCCGGCAGCAGCACCGGCGATGAGAGCGGTCAGCACCGCGAGCTCCTCGTCCGACGGGTTGCCGCGCACCACCCGCAGGAAGGGGCGGGCGGGCGCTTGCGACGTCGTGTCGTCGGTTGCGTTCTCGGTCATAGCGGGATGTTTCCGTGCTTCTTCGGCGGCATGGTGACCATCTTGCGCTCGAGCAGCTTGAGGGCGGTCGCCACCTGGCCACGGGTGTGGCTCGGCGGGATCACCGCGTCGACGTAGCCCCGTTCGGCCGCCACGTACGGGTTGACCAGTGTGTCCTCGTACTCCTGCTGTAGCTGCAGGCGCAGTGCGTCGACGTCGTCGCCGTTGGCCGCAGCCTCCTTGAGCTGGCCGCGGTAGACGAACCCGACCGCTCCCGACGCGCCCATGACCGCGATCTGGGCGGTCGGCCACGCGAGGTTGACGTCGGCCCCCATGTGCTTGGAGCCCATGACGTCGTACGCGCCGCCATAGGCCTTGCGGGTGATGATGGTGATCTTGCCGACGGTGGCCTCGCCGTAGGCGTACAGCAGCTTGGCGCCGCGGCGGATGATGCCGTTGTATTCCTGGTCGGTGCCGGGCAGGAACCCGGGCACGTCGACCAGCGTCACGATGGGGATGTTGAAGGCGTCGCAGGTTCGAACGAACCGTGCGGCCTTCTCGGAGGCGTTGATGTCGAGGCAGCCGGCGAACTGGGTCGGCTGGTTGGCCACGATGCCGACGCTGCGACCGTCGACCCGGCCGAAGCCGACGATGATGTTGGTCGCGTAACCCTCTTGGACCTCGAGGAACTCGTCGTCGTCGAGGATGCGCCGGATGACCTCGTGCATGTCGTACGGCTGGTTCGGGGAGTCCGGGATCAGGGTGTCGAGCTCGAGGTCCTCGTCGTTGAGGGTGTCCTCGATCGACCCTGCGGCCGGCTGCGTCACCGGCAGACGCGGTGCGTCGGCCCGGTTGTTGCTGGGCAGGTAGCCGAGCAGTTCCTTGACGTATTCGAGGGCGTCCTCCTCGTCGGAGGCGACGTAGCTGGCGGTACCCGACTTGGCCATGTGCGTCTGGGCGCCGCCGAGTTCTTCCATGGTCACTTCTTCGCCGGTCACGGTCTTGATGACGTCGGGGCCGGTGATGAACATCTGGCTGGTCTTGTCGACCATGACCACGAAGTCGGTGAGCGCCGGGGAGTAGACGTGTCCGCCGGCGGCAGCGCCGAGGATCAGCGAGATCTGCGGGATGACGCCGGACGCGCGGACGTTGCGGTGGAAGATCTCGCCGTAGAGACCGAGGGAGACCACACCCTCCTGGATGCGGGCGCCCGCACCGTCGTTGATGCCGATCAGCGGGCGGCCGGTCTTGACCGCGAGATCCATGACCTTGACGATCTTCTCGCCGTACACCTCGCCGAGGCTTCCGCCGAACACGGTGGAATCCTGACTGAAGACGCACACCTCGCGACCATCGATCGTGCCGTAACCGGACACCACACCGTCGCCGAGCGGACGGCGATCGGCGAGCCCGAAATTGGTGCTGCGATGCCGGGCGAGGGCGTCGAGTTCGACGAACGAGCCCTCGTCGAGCAGATGGGTGATCCGCTCGCGGGCGGTCAGCTTGCCTTTTTCGTGCGTCTTCTCGACGGCTGCTTCGCCGACCGGATGCTTGGCCTCGTCGATGCGGTTACGCAGATCAGCGAGCTTTCCCGCAGTGGTGTGGATGTCGGGAGCCGCGTCGCCGTCGCGTGAAGCTGTGGTCATGACTGTCGATGCTAACGACCCGAGTGTGAGCTACGTCAACCGGATCGACGTGAGATATCCCTCAGGTTTCCGAGCGATCGGTCGGTGGGATGGCGACCGCGCCCCGTAGGCTCATCGACATGGACGAACCGGTCACCCAGAATCTGCGCGACGCCATCGACGAATTGCGTCCGAGGATCGCCGACACGCGCTGGCAGCGCATCGAGGTGGTCGAGGCCACCGGGTCCACCAACGCGGACCTGATGGCTCGTGCTCACGAGCCGGAGATCGTCGGGACGGTCCGCATCACGACCGATCAGACCGCCGGCCGCGGCCGCCACACGCGCGTGTGGGAGGCGCCTGCGGGAACCCAGGTCGCGATCTCGGCCGTGCTGCCTGCCGGGGACAAACCCGATCGTCTGGGGTGGTTGTCGTTGGCGACCGGTGTCGCGGCGGCGTCGGCGATCGAATCGGTGACGAGCCTGCGCCCGGTCCTCAAATGGCCCAACGACGTGCTGATCGACGGCAACAAGGTCGCTGGCATTCTTGCCGAGGTCACCAGCGTCGGTGACCTCGGAATCGTGGTCGTGGGCATCGGCATCAACACCAACATGACCGCCGAGCAGTTGCCGGTGCCCACGGCGACGAGTCTGGCTATCGCCACCGGCCAACCGGTCGACGCGGCCGCGGTGGCCGTGGAGTATCTGCGCGCGCTGTCGGGGCAGGGGTGGCCGGAGGACATCGCAGCCGTCACCGAGAATTATCGCGGGCGGTGCGACACCCTGGGGCGTCGTGTGCAATTGGCCCTGCCCGGCGACGAGACGATTGTCGGCACCGCCGTGGACATCGACTCCGACGGCCGCATCGTGGTCGAGGACGCGGACGGTCGGCGGACCGTGGCCGCCGCCGGCGACGTCACGCATCTGCGCAGCGTCGACTGAGACCCGCCCTATCTCGGCTGGTTTGTGGTCTTGCGTCCCATCGCCGGTATCAACGTCAGCAGCGGCAGTCCGATGATCAGGTGCATCACCGCTGTGCCGATCTTCACCGAGACCTGGGCCGACAGCACCAGCGGGATGATGACCGCAGCGGCGACGAGCAATCCGACGATCCAGGTGTAGAACTGGTCCGGCGACGGTGTGCTGATCTGCAGCACGTACCAGAGCGCACCGGCGGCCAGGGCACACAGGAAGCCGACGACCGCGAACCAGTACTCGTCTCGGGCGACGGGATTCCAGATGCCGTACTTGCCGGATTCGTTCACCTGATCGACGATCGCGCGGATGATGAACGCGGCCAGCCAGGCCGCGAGTCCGGTCACGACGCCGGACATCACGACGCCGCCGACGAACATCCCGACGTTCACATTCGGGCCGCGCTTGGGACGCGGCTGCGGCGGCGGATACCCGCCCTGTGCATAGTTGCCCTGGGCGTACTGCGCATTCGGATCGCTGCTGTATGCGCGCGATTCCGGACGGTAGTCGGGCTCGTAACGGGCGGTGCCCGGATCGCGGGGATCTCGCGGGTCGGAAAAGCTCATGTGTTCCTCACCGGGCACGATATGCCCTGTTCGGTGGCGGTCTCTGACGCATTCTACTCAGGGCGGCGATTGGTGGCCCCGGCCTGCGAATCCACCCACTAAGCTGATCGCCATGGCCTATCCGCGGGAGAACCTGGCGCCCGGCGAGCGCATCGTCCTGCATCGTCACCCTCATTGGAAGTGCCTGCTGGGGCCCTTCCTGATCTTCATCCTGGTCACCGTCGTGGTCGGGGTACTTGCCGGCGTGGTGACCGGAAACGACCTGGGCTCGACACCCACCATGGTGCTGTTGATCATCCTCGGCGTGCTGTGGCTGGCCGGCTTCGGCTGGTACTTCGTGCGTCCCCTGGTGTCGTGGAAGTCGACGCACTTCGTGCTCACGGATCGTCGCGTCATCTTCCGTAACGGCATCATCACCCGCTCGGGAATCGACATCCCGATCCGGCGGATCAACACCGTGGAGTTCCGGCACGGCCTCATCGACCGGATGCTGCGCACCGGCACGCTCGTCATCGAGTCGGCGTCCGACGACCCGCTGTCCTTCGACGACATCCCGCAGGTCGAGAAGGTCCACGCGCTGCTGTATCACGAGGTGCTGGACATGCAGGACGACGAAGACGGCGGCGCGCGGGCCGACACCGGGACAGTGGACCGGTGACCGACGTCCTGCTCGCCGAGGACGACGCCGCGATCGCCGAACCGCTCGCGCGCGCTCTCGCACGCGAGGGTTACGGCTGCGAAGTGGTGACGACGGGTACCGCCGCCCTCGAGCAGGCCCTCGACAACCGGTTCGAGTTGCTGATCCTCGACCTCGGGCTGCCAGAGGTCGACGGCCTGGAGGTGTGTCGTCGTGTTCGCGCGCAACGGCCTGCGCTCGCGGTCATGATGCTGACCGCGCGGACCGACGAGGTCGATTTCGTGGTCGGACTCGATGCCGGCGCGGACGACTATGTCGGCAAACCGTTCCGCCTGGCCGAACTCCTGGCCCGGGTGCGCGCGCTGCTGCGCAGGCGCCCGGCGGGCGACGTGGTCCTGGAAGGCGGTGACATCCGTCTGGATGCCCGTGGCCGTCGGGTGTTGGTGGCCGGACGAGATCTCGTCCTGGCCAACCGCGAGTTCGACCTCCTCCGATTCCTCATGGAACGATCGGGCGAGGTCGTCAGCCGCGACGAGATTCTGACCGAGGTGTGGGGGTCGGCGGATCTCCGTTCGTCGAAGACCCTGGACATGCACATCTCATGGCTGCGCCGAAAGATCGGCGACGACCGTCGTGAGGGTCCGCGTCACATCGTGACCGTGCGCGGCGTCGGCTTCCGCTTCGATCCCTGATCCGCCGTCGAGAAACTCCTCATGCGCCGCCGAATACTCAACACGATGCTCGCCATGCTGCTGGCGGTCGGTGCGCTGCTCGGGATTCCGCTGAGCGTCGTCGCGTGGTGGTGGGTCGCCGACAACGCCCATCAAAGCCTCGACGCCCGACTCAAGGTGATCTCCGATCAGCTCATCCGGGCGGAGGGGCCCGACGGTCGGGTCCCGCCGGATGTCCTGACCGGCGAAGACGTCGCGGTGCTGCTGCCGCCGGACGGACGGCTCACACTGCGCTATCCCGACGCCACCGGGATCGAACGCACGACCACGACCGGCAGTCAGATCGACGGCAAGACCATGGCGGATTCGATCGGGCTGGGTGATGCCGGAACACTCGCCCTGGAGATCCCCCTCGATCAGGTCCGCGACGACCAGCTCGCGGCGGTGGGGATCGTGGCGATCGTGGTGGCCGGTTCGATCGTGGCGGGCACCGTGGTCGCGGCAGTGACGGCCGGTCGGATCGCCGACCCGCTGACCGACCTGGCCGCACGCGCCGGCGCCATGGCCCGTGGTGACTTCCGCAGCGACTGGAAGATGTACGGCATCGCGGAACTGGATCGGGTCTCGCGCGCACTCGGCGACGCGAACGCGGAGATCGCCCTGCGGCTCGAACGCGAAGGCGAGATCGTCGGCGACGTCTCGCATCAGCTGCGCAGCCGCCTGACCGCCATCCAGCTGCGCCTCGACGAACTGTCGATGCACTCCGACCCTGCCGTGGTGAACGAGGCAGAGGCGGCCTTGTCGCAGGTCGAGCGTCTGTCTTCCGAACTCGACGAGATGGTCGCGGCGGCCCGCGACGACCGTGGCGCGCCGCATGTCACCGACGTCCGTGACATGCTCACCACCCTCGTCGGCGATTTCCGCAGCGCGTTCGACGCACAGCACCGCGAACTGTCGGTGACCTTCCACGGCACGGCGCAGGCGTTGAGCGCCCGCCCTGGACGGCTGCGCGAAGCGGTCAGTGTCCTGGTCGACAACTCGCTACAGCACGGCCGGGGTGAGTGTCGAATCACCGTCGGTGAACTGCCGAGGGCGAACATGCTCAGGATCACCGTCGCCGACGACGGTGAGGGGGTGCCCGACTCGGCCGCCGAGCACATCTTCCGGCGGGGTTACTCCGCCGGGCGCGCCGACGGGGTCGGCGGCAACGGCGTCGGCCTGTCGCTGGCCCGGGCGCTGGTCGAGGCCGACGGTGGTCGACTGGAACTGACGGTGCGTCGACCGCCGGAATTCGCGATTGTCGTCCCGTCGGGCACCGATGGTGACGACCCGCCGGGTCCGACCCCGCCGCTGACCGGCATCAGGCGTGACCGAGTTCCTCATCGTTGAGTTCGGCGAGACTGGCGTGCAGGTCGGTGGACCCGGCGTCACCGCCGCGCAGCTTCTCCTCGGGGAAGGCGAACTTGCGCAGCGCCCAGAACCGGAACGCCATCTGCAGGATGTTGCCGATGATGAAGCCGAGGATGAAGTCGACGACCGCCAACTCGATGGCGCTCAGGTTGTCCCGGACGTCGAAGACGTTGTTGGCCAAGAACAGCGGTGCCGCGGCCAAGATCACACCGATACCGCTGATCGCGAAGAACAGCAGCGCCTCGTGGTGGCGTTCCCGTCCACCGCGGTTCTTGAAGGCCCACTCGCGATTGAGGATGTAGCTCAGGATGGTTGCCAGGGTGCCGGAGATGACACGGGCGATCACCGGTTTCGTCTCGAGCACCGTGAAGGTCAGCAGATAGAAGATCGCCAGGTCGAAGACGAACGTCGTGCCACCGACGAGGGCGAACTTGATGAGCTCGTGGTGGCGCATCGCGAGGCGACGAACCGGCCCGGGGAGTCGAGCGACGAGCTCGTCGATGAATGGCACAAGATCCGAGTGTACGAAACAAAAGCGTCGGCGATCTCGACCGGTCGGTCATGCGCCGGACATGTCCGGCATGCCACGATGGGTCGCGTGAACCCAAGCGAGCAGGTGCCACGGCCCCAACCGGCCGACCGCACCCAGGCGAGGACGGGCGGAACCGACAGCGTGGGACTACCGACCGTGACGATGATCGGCGGCGGTCAGCTCGCCCGGATGACCCATCAGGCCGCGATAGCCCTCGGCCAATGCTTGCGGGTGCTGGCCACCACGTCGTCGGATCCGGCCGCGCAGGTCAGCGCAAACGTGGTCCTCGGCTCGCATGACGACCTCGACGACCTGCGCCGGGCCGCCGACGGGGCGGTGGCACTCACCTTCGACCACGAAGGTGTACCGCTGGCACACCTGCAGCACCTCGAAGCGGAAGGTGTGGCAGTGCGTCCGCCGTCGAAGGCGCTGCACTTCGCGCAGGACAAACTGGCCATGCGTGAGCGGTTGTCGGAATTGGGGTTGCCGGTCCCGGACTACGCCGACCTCGCCGGTGACCGTGACGGAGCCCGCACCCGGCTGGTCGAGTTCGGTGACGCACACGGATGGCAGGTGGTCATCAAGACGGTGCGCGGTGGCTACGACGGACGAGGGGTATGGCTCGTTGACAACCGCGACGCCGCGCTCGAGGTCTTCGACACCCGTCCGACCGATCTACCGGCGCTCATGGTGGAGAGCAAGGTCGACATGCGGCGGGAGTTGTCGGCGATGATCGCGCGTTCGCCGTTCGGCCAGGGTGGTGCTTGGCCGGTGGTCGAGACCGTGCAGCGCCACGGGCAGTGCGCCGTTGTGCTGGCACCCGCCCCGGGCCTCGACGCCGACGTCGCAGCCCAGGCCCAGCAGATGGCACTGCGGCTTGCCGCGGAACTCGGTGTGGTCGGTGTGATGGCGATGGAGCTCTTCGAGACGACCGACGGTGAGCTGGTGGTCAACGAGTTGGCCATGCGCCCGCACAACAGTGGGCACTGGACGATGGACGGCGCCATCACGTCGCAGTTCGAACAGCATTTGCGCGCCGTTCTCGACTATCCGCTGGGTGACACCTCGCCCCGCGCGCCGATCACGGTGATGGCCAACGTGCTGGGTGCGCCCGATGCGCCGGATATGTCGATGGACGAGCGGCTGCATCACCTGATGGCACGGATGCCCGACGCGAAGGTCCACCTGTACGGTAAGGGCGAACGACCGGATCGTAAGATCGGACATGTCAATATCGTTGGCCGGGTGGATGATTCACTCGCCGATGTACGTGAACGTGCCGAACGTGCGGCGCATTGGATGTCGCACGGCCAGTGGACCGACGGATGGGATGTGCACGGTGAGTGAGGGTTTGGCGCCACGCGTTGGCTTGATCATGGGCAGCGACTCGGATTGGCCGACGATGAAGGCCGCCGCGGAGGCGCTCGCCGAGTTCGACGTGCCGTTCCAGGTGGGCGTGGTGTCGGCGCACCGCACCCCGCAGCGCATGCTCGACTACGCGGCCGGCGCCGCCGAGAACGGCATCGAGGTCATCATCGCCGGTGCCGGTGGCGCAGCGCATCTTCCGGGCATGGTGGCCTCGGCGACACCGCTGCCGGTCATCGGTGTCCCGGTTCCGCTGCGCTACCTCGACGGGATGGACTCGCTGCTGTCGATCGTGCAGATGCCGGCCGGGGTGCCGGTGGCGACCGTGTCGATCGGCGGCGCGCGCAACGCCGGACTGCTGGCGGTGCGCATCCTGGCGTCGGGCGACGCGGAACTGCGCGGACGCATGGTTGCCTTCCAGCAGGGCCTCGAACGGATGGTGCTCGACAAGGACTCCGCGCTTCAGCAGGAGTTGTTGGGGGAGTAGGTTGCGTGGCTACAGTTCGAGCTTGCTGTGGAAGAACTCCAGAACCTGTTGGAGCGCTTCGTAAGTCGGCTCACCTGGTGCGTCGATCAGATCCTCTGTGAGAACCGAGTGCGGCTTCGGGAACTCCGAATCGGGGTTCGCGGTGGAGTCCGGCAGTTCGATCCCGATGAAGGCGTCGCCGAGCTTCTCCTCCAAGAACCGGAAGCGTGAGCCGGGTGCCAGGACGTCACCTTCGAATCGGAGTCCCATCACCTGAAGCCCCTTGGCGCATCGCACCTGCACTTTCTCCAGGTCGGCGTCGCTGATGTCGATCGTGGACCTGCGGCCGGGAAGCGCGGCGAAGGGCAATGACGGCTGTGACAGGACGGGTGCCAGCATGCGCTCGTCGGTCGCCATCGCGAGGGCGAATCCACCGGTGAAGCACATGCCGACCGCCCCGACGCCGGGTCCGCCGCAGCGTGCGTGTTCCTCGGCGGCCAGCGCGCGCAGCCAGGACGCCACCGGCGACGTCTTGCCGGTCGCGAGGACGGTGAACTCGCGTGAGATGCAGGCGCGCCCAATGGTGCCCAGCATGTTGGTGACGGCGCCGACCCGGCCGAGACTCGACGGTCGGGGATCGCGTCCGTCGACCCCGAACAGCGACGGCATCACGGCGGTCGCACCGAGATCGGCAACCCGCCGCGCGAAATCGGCCACCTTGGGACTGATCCCGGGCATCTCCGCGATGACGATCACCGCAGGCCCGGTGCCCTTGCGGTAGACACGGCGAGTTGCGCCGTCGTAGGTGACGTCCTCGGAGGTGAAATCGTCGAGCGGATCGTCGGTGTGTGTCCGGCTCATCGGCGTCACGCGCCGTGCAGGGTGCCGATGAGCACCGAATCGAACAGTCGGCCCGGAATTTTGGCGCCTTTGACGATGTCGGGGGAGTCGGACGGGACAACTCGCGGACCGGTCACGGTGTAATGCCGGGATTTGCGGATCAGGCCGAACGAGCCGGCAGCTTGCACATTGCGCACCCAGTCGGTGTGGCGTCCGTAGGTGAGGACGATGGACAGTCGGTCGCCGTCGACCCACGCCAGAACCGGTATGGAGTACTTCTTGCCCGACTTGCGGCCGACATGTTCGACCATCGCGTACGGGGCGAGCTTTGGCGCCCATTGGCGCTGAATGGGATTGGTGATCTTCTTGTTGATCCGGCCCACGACCGCAGGAATCTGCATGGCCTCCACTCTGCCCGAAGGGATCGGATCGCGGTAGGTCTTCGACCTCAGGAGTGTGGGAAGGGCTCGCTCCTCGCTACTCAACCAGCAGGGGTGCGGCGTCGTAAGTCAGGTCAGGATGAGGTCTGCCTTCTCGGTCGCGGCTCGTGCGTCGAGTGCGTCGGGCCTGGCGCCGGAGACGTGCACGAGCGACGCGCCGACCACCAACGGGCCGAGGAGATGGGCGAGCACGCCGTCGGGCGTGTGCCACTCCCGAGTCGAGAGGACACGGGTGTTGGGACCTATGCCCTCGTGTTCGGCAGCCGAAAATGCTTGGGCGACAACGTCTGCGACAGTTGCCGTCTCGAGTGCCGGACCGGCCTGCGACGACGACGCGAACTGATCGCCGTGCACGCGGACCACCGAGCCGTAGTCGGCGACTCCGGGCGGCAAATTGCGAAGGGGCAGCGCGAAGGCGTCGAGCGAGGCGATCACGAGTTCGTCGGCGTCGGGATGGTCGTCGATACCGTCGATGCCGGTGAACGTGACCACCTCATCGGCCGCGTCGTCGTGCCCGAGTCGGATGTCGGCGCCCGCCCACCAGGCACCGAGCAAGATGCCGGCCGTCTGCCAGTGCTCTGGCAAGTCCACGCGGACGACGTCACCGGAGACCACCCCGATCTCGTCGATGAGGTAATTGGCGGTCTTCGCGGCCCAGTTGCCCAGCGTTGCGCCGGACAGTTCGGTGCGCTCACCCGTCCGATCGTCGTAATAGGTCAACAGAGGTCGCGACCAGTCGGTGATGACGCCGAAGACGGCGTCGGTGACGGTGCGCGCGGTCATGGCTGCCATCAATTCACGCAGGTCGGACCGTCGGTGCCGGCGGTGATGGGCGGACGGTTGTTCCCGACGCGCTCACTGGCGGGACGGTTGTCCTCCTGAGATCCGGTGTCGGAGAACGATCCTGGGCCGGCGTAGGTGTTTGTCAGCACCGCGCGCAGCCGATGTGCGTCGATGTTGGGGTCGAGAAGAACTCGTGCGCCACCGAGGTCGCGCGCAAGCATCCGTGCGCCCTCGTTGTCCTCGTGTGCGTAGACCACAGAGTCGCGGACGTCGGCGGGCTCGGTCGACGTGCGGCCGGCCTGGAAGCCCTTGTTGGTCAGGATGTTCGCCACATTCGACGCCAGACCGTCAACGGTTCCGGCGTTGACCACGTCGACCGTGTAGTCGCTGCGTTCGCCTTGTCTCTTGCCGCCGTTCAGTAGCCCGTCGGTGAACTTCTTGACCGCGTCCGGATCGACGCGGACGACGCTCTGCTCGCCGTCGTCGCTCCAACCCTGTTCGTCGACCACCGGGATGGTCGCGAACTTCACCTTTCCGCCGCTGAGATCGCGCAGTTGTTCGGCGAACGACAGGATGTCCCAATCGTCGTCGATGACCACCGACCGGGAGACGGCCTCCTCGAGATCGGTGAGCTTGGCGGGATCGGTGAGCGTCTTGGCGGACAGGATCTTCTGGGTCAGCGACGCCATATATGCCTGCTGACGGGTGATGCGGTCGAGATCGCCCCGGGGGAGCCCGTGACGTTGTCGGACAAAGCTGAGTGCCCTTGGGCCGCTGAGGGTTTGACGTCCCGCTCGGAATTTCGCGCCGGTCACCGGGTCGGCGCTGGCCTCCTTGAGGCAGACCTCGACGCCGCCGACCGCCTTGGTGAGCAAGGCGAATCCCAACAGGCCGACTTCGGCGTAATGGTCGACGCGCACACCGGTCAGGCCGGCCACGGTGTCGATCAGGGCCTTACGTCCGGCGAGGACACCTGCGGCCTCGGCCTGTTTCTCGGTCTTGCCGGAATTGACGGCGTCGACGCGCGTACGTTCGCGCGTCGCTCCATAGGCGGCGTTGATCTTCGTCATCCCGATGCCCGGCGCCTTCACGTAGGAGTCGCGCGGAATCGAGATCGCGGTCGCCGACGACCCGTCGTTCGGGATCCGGATCAGCAGGATGGTGTCGGTGTTGGTGGCCACCTCGTTGCCCGCGCGCAGCATCCGCTGCTCCTCCTCGGACAGCGGGTTGCCCTTGGCGTCGGTCCGTGAATCGGTGCCCACCAGCAGGATGTCGGTGGCGCCGTCCTCGGCGTCACCGAGCCCGAGACCACTGATCTGATTGATCTTGCCCTGCAGGTTGTTCATGCTGTTCCAGGCGTATCCGGTGCACAGCAAGACCGCCGCCGAGACCAGCGCGATGAAGCCGCGTCCCCACGCCGAACGTCCGAGCCAACCGCGGCCTCTCGGGCCCGTGCGGGCGGGCGGTGGCGCCGTGGCGGAGTCGGTGACCGCAGAGTCCGCGACAACAGAGTCGGCTGCCCCAGACTCGGCTGCCACAGAGTCGACTACAGCGTCCGCCGCCTTCTTGCGAGCGGGACGCTCCGGTTTGCCGCCGGGCGGGCGCGGTCGGCGCGGCTTGGTCGATGCCGCCTCAATTCTGCGTCGGTCGTCGCTGCGGGGTCGATCGTCGGTTCGGGGTCGACCGTCGGGCCGAGGCCTGCTGCCGGTCTTACGTGTGTGGATTTCTCCGGACGACCGGCGATTCGTGCCGTCCTTCTCGCCGGGGCGCGCGGGACGTCGCGGACGTTCGCCGCCCGCCGGTGTGCGATTCCTCCGGTCGGGTCCGCGATCACGCGCGTGTGGGTCTCGGGTCCGTTCTGATGAGCGCGGTTCACGAGGCTCCGAACGTCCGGCGTCGGCTGCGGGTCTACGCGGGCGAGGCTTTCGGGGCTCGGTGGCCGAGTCGCGCCGCTGGTGTTCGTCGCCGAGCTCTTGGCCGCCGAGCTGTTGGCCGCGAAATTCTTTGTCGCGGGCTCGCTCGCCGCCCGCTGTGCGGGGTGCTCCCGACCGGCCGGGGTCGGTCGGCCGACGACGTCGGCGCGGATCCGGGGCGGTGTCGGGGCGTGGTCGCGGACGTCCTCTGGCGCCGTCAGGTGGGAGATCCACGAGTGGGCGATACCTTTCGACTGGACCACGTGCCAACGGCACATCGTGAGACGGCCGTTGTTGGAGTGGTTGACGTTTCTGGTGTTGTTTCTCTGACGCCAGGCTACTGAAGTGACTCGAGAATCCGGGCACGCAACGCCGATGGAAGCCCGACGCGACGCGCAAGGTCGTGTCGTCGTACGGCACGATGGTGCCCATGGGGATGCGAGATGCAGAGCCGACGACGGTCTACGTACTCGGGGCCGCAGGCCAGCTCGGGTCGGCGCTTCGGGCGCGTCTGGCAGCGGCTCGTCTGCAGGCCCGGGTGAAGTGGCTGACCTCGGCCGACGTCGACATCGCGGATGGCTCCTCCGTGGATGCCGCGCTGAGGGGCCTCGCCGGTGGGGACGTGGTGCTCAACTGCGCCGCGTATACCGATGTCGACGGCGCCGAATCGGATCGTGCCGGTGCCTTTCTCGTCAATGCCGAGGGACCTGCCAACCTGGCCCGCGCCACGGCACCGGCCGGTGCCTGGTTGATCCACATCTCGACCGACTACGTGTTCAGCGACGCCGCGGCGGGGGCAACGGCGACAGGCGGCACTCGACACCCCTTTGAGCCGGACGACTCCACGTCGGTGACCCCGGCGACCGTCTATGGGGCAAGCAAACTCGCCGGCGAACGGGCGGCATTGGCCGCCGACCCGCGCACCACGGTTGTCCGCACCGCCTGGGTGTACACCGGCACCGAGGCGAGCAAGGACTTCGTGGGGACCATGCGTCGCCTCGAACGCACCCGCGAGTCGGTGTCGGTCGTCGACGACCAGCTCGGCTCGCCCACGTACGCCCTCGACCTCGCCGCCGGTCTGTGGGAACTCGCCGCCGCAGGTCCCTCAGAGCGGGTCGCCGGCGCGGTCCTGCACGCCACCAACGCAGGCGAGGCCACCTGGTTCGACGTCGCACGAGCAGTGTTCGCCGATGTCGGAGCGTCACCCGACCGCGTGCTGCCCTGCACCACCGCCGAGTTTCCGCGGCCCGCACCGCGGCCCGCCTACTCGGTGCTCTCGCAAGCGTCGTGGACATCGGCCGGTCTGACACCACTGCGGGGGTGGCGTGCCGCCCTCGACGAGGCGATCGCCGCGCCGGCGCCCGAAAGTAGTTCGTTACCCTGAGCCGGTGTCTGTGCCCCGAGAAGGTCTGCCCACCGACGATCACGTCGCAGTGGTGACGGTGACCTACTGGTCCGGTGAATATCTGGAGACGTTCCTGCGCAGCCTGCAGGTGGCGACCGAGCGACGGCCCCGGGTGATCATCGCCGACAACGAGTCCGGTGACGGCGCGCCGGAGGCCGCCGAACGCGACCATGAGCGCGTCACCCTTCTGCGCACCGGCGGCAACATCGGTTACGGCGGGGCGATCAACCTCGCGGTGGCCCAGATCGACCCGCAGATCGAATTCATCGTGATCGCCAACCCCGACGTCGAGTGGCTGCCCGGATCCATCGACGAGCTGCTGGCCGCGGCCGATCGGTGGCCGCGCGCCGGCTCGCTCGGGCCGTTGATCCATGAGCCGGACGGATCGGTGTACCCGTCGGCACGCAGGGTCCCCGATCTGGTGTCCGGGACCGGTCACGCCGTCCTCGGCACGGTGTGGAAATCCAATCCGTGGACGGCCGCCTACCGGGCCGAGAACGAGTCACCGACCGAGCGGAGGGCCGGCTGGCTGTCTGGCTCGTGTCTGCTGGTGCGCCGCGAGGCGTTCGACGCGATCGACGGCTTCGACTCCCGTTACTTCATGTACATGGAGGACGTCGACTTCGGTGATCGTCTCGGCCGCGCGGGCTGGGACAACGTCTACGTCCCGTCGGCCGAGGTGATCCACACCAAGGGTCACACGGCCGGACGCAATCCGGAGAAGATGCTGCCCGCCCACCATCTCAGCGCGTATCAATTCCAGGCCGACCGCAACCCGGGGATGTTGCGGGCGCCGTTGCGGCTGGCGCTGCGGGTCGGCCTGGCGGTGCGGTCGCGCCTCGCCGTGCGTTCGGCGCGTCGGGCCTCATCTGCCGAAACGAGCGAGAAATCGTGAGTGGTGGTGAAGTGTTGGGGAACAGACCGATGGAAGGAACCGACAAGTGGATGTGAACACCGTGGGGGGCTCGGTGTCCGAAGGTGAGATCGACCCAGGCAAGGCCGACGCCGTGCAGGCAGTGGTGCTGGTCGGGGGCAAGGGCACGCGCCTGCGACCGCTCACCATCTCCGCGCCCAAACCGATGCTGCCGACGGCCGGGTTGCCGTTTCTGACTCACCTGCTGTCCCGAATACAGGCCGCGGGGATCCGGGATGTGGTGTTGAGCACGTCCTTCAAGGCGTCGGTGTTCAGCGAGTACTACGGCGACGGTTCCAAGCTCGGACTGCACCTTCGCTACGTCACCGAGGACGAGCCGCTGGGTACCGGCGGCGGAATCCGGAACGTTCTCGACGAGCTGACCGCGGACACGATCGTCGTGTTCAACGGTGACGTCCTCGGCGGCACCGACGTTCGCGACGTCATCGGCGGACATCGTGAGTCGGGCGCCGACGTCACCTTGCATCTCGTCCGGGTCAGCGATCCTCGCGCCTTCGGGTGCGTTCCGACAGACGAGAACGGGCGTGTGACGGAGTTCCTGGAGAAGACCCAGGACCCGCCGACCGACCAGATCAACGCCGGTACGTATGTGTTCCGACGCGAGATCATCGAGTCGATCCCGGCCGGAGTGCCGGTGTCGGTGGAACGCGAGGTCTTTCCGCGTCTGCTGCTGGAGGGCAAGCACATCCACGGGCACGTCGATCACGCTTACTGGCGCGACATGGGCACCCCGGAAGACTTCGTGCGCGGCTCGGCCGACCTGGTGCGCGGCATCGCTCCGTCACCCGCACTCGGCGACCGCCACGGCGAATCGCTGGTCCACGAGGGTGCCGGCGTGGGGCCGGGTGCCCTGCTCATCGGCGGTACCGTCGTCGGCCGTGGCGCCGAGATCGGGCCGCGCGCTCGACTCGACGGCGCAGTCATCTTCGACGGAGCAGTCGTCGAAGCGGGTGCAGTGGTGGAACGCAGCATCGTCGGCTTCGGAGCTCGCGTGGGTCCGCGGGCCCTGATCCGTGACACGGTCATCGGAGACGGTGCCGACATCGGTGCGCGCTGCGAGCTCTTGCGTGGTGCACGAGTCTGGCCGGGCATCCAGATCCCGGACAACGGCGTGCGGTTCTCCACCGACGTCTGATCGGCCCGGCCTTGGCCGCAGTTGCGCGAGTGAGTAGGGGCTCAGCGTGCTTTCGCGGCGGCGAGCACGCCGGCGCCGAGCGGGATCACCACCGGTAGGAGTCGTTCGTCGTCGGCGATGAGCATCGCGGCCTCGCGGGCTGCGGCGGTCAGTGGGTCGTTGCGCGTGGGGTCGCCGACCGCCCCCTGCGCGGTCGCGTTGTGCACGACGACCACTCCGCCCGGACGCAGCATCCGGATCGCCTCGGTGACGAACCGGGGATGGTCGATCAGCGGGCCGTCGACGAACACCAGGTCGTAGGAGGCATCGGTGAGGCGGGGGAGTACCTCGAGCGGCGTGCCGTTGATCAGGCGGGTCCGGCCGGCCGGGATGTCGCCGCCCGCGAAGGACTGCCGCGCCGCGCGATGGTGTTCGGGTTCGGGGTCGATGGTCGTCAGCACGCCGTCGGCGGCCATACCGTTCAGCAGCCAGAGTCCACTCACGCCGGTTCCGGTGCCGATCTCCACCACGGCCCGCGCATCGGTGGCGCGCGCGAGCACGGCCAGCAGCGCACCGACAGCGGGGCTGACCGGGGCGGTGCCCAACTCGTCGGCACGTGAGCGAGCGGCCAGCAATGCGTCGTCTTCGACGATGGCCGACTCCGCGTAGGAGTTGAGGTCGGCAGGCGATGAGTCGGTCACGCATCGAGGTTAATCCGCATGCGCCCCGGATCGTGGTCACGGCACGCCACAAAGTGGCCTCGCGCACCCCGCGAGCAGGCCATTTCGTTTCGACCTGTGCGACCGTCCCACATCCTCAGCGAAACCTCAGGGGTCTCATACGGCGACCACACGACGGTGGGAGAGGCTGAGATCGCGGCCGACGGAATACCCGCCCGATGTCCGATGTTCGCAGGAGTGAACAGTCGCCGCACCGAGCGGGAGACCGCTGACAGACGGGCGATGCGACAGCACCAGAAGGGAACAAACCTCCGACGATGACCGAACCCCTGGAGTCCACCGACATGGTCCTCACCGGGACCGCCGGATTCGACGCCACCGGCGACGAACTCCTCATGCCGTCGTGGGACGAGTTGGTGCGTGAGCACGCCGACCGGGTCTACCGCCTGGCCTACCGGTTGTCGGGCAATCAGCACGACGCCGAGGATCTCACCCAGGAGACGTTCATCCGCGTCTTCCGGTCGCTGTCCAACTATCGCCCGGGAACCTTCGAAGGGTGGTTGCACCGCATCACCACCAACCTGTTCCTCGACATGGTCCGGCGGCGCAGCAAGATCCGCATGGAGGCTCTGCCCGAGGAATACGACCGGGTGCCCGCCGACACGCCCGATCCCCAGCAGATCTTCGACGCGAGCAATCTTGATCCCGATCTCCAACGTGCCCTGGATTCGTTGGCTCCGGAGTTCCGTGCCGCCGTAGTGCTCTGTGACATCGAGGGTCTGTCCTACGAGGAGATCGCGACCACCCTGGGCGTGAAGCTGGGCACCGTCCGAAGCCGTATTCATCGTGGTCGGCAGACCATTCGCGACGCGCTCGCCGCACAGGGCCACACGGACAGCCGTTCGGTCGCAGTCGGCCGCTGAGCTGGCCCGGCGCGTGTTCCGCGTCGTGACGTCGAGGTGAATGCGTGCGACTCGGGAACCTTGCCGCGCCAGGCGACGTTGTCACTTTCGGATAGGCTTGGACGTCGCATGCGACCACGCGTCGCGGGAGAGGGGTGAATTGTCGATGATGGATGGCCATCGTGGTGGGTCGGCCCGCGGTGACGAGGGCGCCGACGCGGCGTCGGCACCGAGCTTTCGACGCCGCCGCATGGCGTGGAATCCCGGTAACTGGAATCCGGCACCGTCGTCCATCGGACCCAATCGTGGCTATCGTCGCCCGGGCAGCCCCGGCGGCAGACAATTCGCCCCCACCGAACACCTCGCCCCGGAAGCCGTCGCAGCATTTGTCGACGGTGAGCTGGGCATGACCGCGCACATGCGCGCCACCCACCATCTCGCGTTGTGTCCCGAGTGCGTCGCTGCGGTCGACGCACAGACGTCGGCCCGCGCCCGCCTTCGTGAGTCCGGTCGGGTCGCCATTCCGGACTCGTTGCTCAGCCAGCTCACCCAGATCCCCACCCGCGAGATCGACATGACCCCGCGTGACACTCCGACCGACCGGATGGGCCCCGACCGTATGGGCCGCAGCCTGCCACCTGCCGCACCCATCACACCGGGAACCCCGTTGACCCGGGGCCGGATGACACGTCGGTGGGGTCGCTGAGCGTGGATGACAACCGAGAGACAGGCACCCCCGGCACATCTGATGAGTCCCGTGACGACGCTGCGGCCACACCGGCGTCGGTGAATTCCCCGTTCGAGCGGCCACAGAACTCGGAACCGACGTCGTCGGTGACCCCGCCACCCGCACGCCCGCGCCACGCCCCGGTGTCCCCGGCCGCCGCGCAGGTCTTCGGACGACCCTCAGGAGTGCGTGGCTCCTTTGCTGCCGGCCCCACGACGAATCGGCCCCAGCCCCAGGTCGCGGCACCCGACCCGGTCCTCGCCGAAGCCTTCGGTCGGCCGGACGGATCCGCGGAGACCCTTCAGCGCGACCCGCTCGCCACGTACGGCGAGAAAGACGAACCGCCGACCCCCACTGATCCCTGGCGGGACCCAGAGAGTGCGGCGCACCTCGACGCCCCTGCGGTGGCCACCGAGAAGTCGGCAGAACCCACGGTCGCCGGGCCCAAGCTGAGCGTCCGCGACGTGCTGTCGGGCAAGCGGGTCAGCTGGGTCGCGCTGGTGATCCTTGCGCTGATCGCGCTGGTCATCGGTGTCCTCGGGGGCCTTGTCGGCCGGATGACCGCGGAGACGGCGGCACCCTTGCACAGCGATACCGTCGAACTGGCCACTGACGATTCCGTCGGGAACGGCGCACCGCGGTCTTCGGTTGCGCAGGTGGCGCAGAAGGTCGCGCGCTCGGTGGTCGAGATCGACGTGCGCACCGCCAGCGCTTCCGGTACCGGTTCGGGCTTCGTCATCAGCGGCGACGGCTACATCCTCACCAACAATCACGTGATCTCGCAGGCCGCGAACGATCGCAGCGCCAAGCTCGAGGTGGTGTTCTCCGACCGCTCCCGGGTGCCCGCCCGCATCGTCGGCCGCGACATCAAGACCGATCTCGCCGTCATCAAGGTCGATGACGTCGCCAATCTCGTCGTCGCGAACCTCGGCAACTCCAACGATCTGCAGATCGGTGAGGAAGTGGTTGCCTTCGGTTCGCCGCTCGGCCTCAACCGGACGGTGACCAGCGGAATCGTCAGTGCGCTCAACCGCGCCGTCTCACTGCCACCGGACGCCGAGTCCGACACCGACGCGGTGATCGACGCCATCCAGACCGACGCCGCGATCAATCCGGGTAACTCCGGCGGTCCGCTCGTCAACGACCGTGCTCAGGTCGTCGGCATCAACACGGCCATCCGCAGCGGTGGGGGCGGTTCGATCGGACTCGGTTTCGCGATTCCGATCAGCCAGGCCCAACCGATCGCGCAAGCCCTCATCCGGGACGGCAAGGTCACTCATCCGCAGATCGGCGTCAACGTCAGCTCGGTGCGCAACGAGCGGGTGCTCGGTGCGCTCGTCCGTAACGTCGTCGCGGGCGGTCCGGCCGATCGGGCGGGTGTTCGGGAGAACGATGTCTTCGTCTCCTTCAACGGCCGTCCGGTCGAGAGTGCCGACGAGTTGAACGTCGCCGTACGAACAGCGACAATCGGCAAGGCAACACCATTCAAGTATTGGCGCGACGGGCGCGTCTTCGACGGCACCGTCACGCCTGCCAGTGACTGAGGCGTAGACATGTTCAGCAGCGTGGGTTGGGGAGAGATCGCGATCCTCATCGTGGCCGGGTTGATCATTCTCGGTCCCGAACGTCTGCCCGGCGCGGTGTCGTGGACGATGAAGTCGCTGCGTCAGGTTCGCGATTATGCGTCGGGCGCCACCAGCCAACTCAAAGAGGAACTCGGCCCCGATTTCGAGGATCTTCGCAAACCGCTCGCGGAACTCAACGAGCTGCGTGGCATGACGCCCCGCTCGATCGTCACCAAACATCTACTCGACGGAGACGACTCCGTCTTCCGAATGGCTTCGGAGGCAACGACTTTCGAGCGGGACGGCGATACCCCGGCGATCAAGCCGGTCTCCAAACCCCTGCCTACCGACGCCTTGGGGGTGGATACGTCGAAGATCGACATCACGAAGTCGGGTCCCTCCGAGGCAGCACCCCGGCCGCGCAGCACGGAACGGCCGTCGGTCACCGACTGGGATGCCACCTGATCTGTCTGCGGCTTGGCGGACACACCCTGTGTCGAATCGGGTGATCTGTGTGCTGCAGCAAACAGATTCTCCAACAGGACACAGGGTGTCGGTCGCGACTCCCTGAGATCAGCCGTGGCGGGTGGTGTCGATGCCCAGGCTCATGCCCGCCAGGCCACGGCGCCGCACGGCGAGTTTGTCCGCGACGGCGCGCAACGCCGACCCCGACGGTGAGTCGGGCGCGGACAGGACGACGGGGACGCCGGCGTCGCCGCCCTCGCGCAGCGCCTGCTCCAGTGGGATCTGTCCGAGCAGTTCCACCGGCGCGCCCACTGCTCGTGTGAGCCGCTGCGCCACCTGCTCGCCGCCACCGGATCCGAACGGCTCCATCCGGGTGCCATCCGGCAGTTCGAGCCACGACATGTTCTCGACGACGCCCAGGATCTTCTGGCGGGTCTGCAGCGCGATGGCGCCGGCCCGTTCGGCAACCTCGGCCGCCGCCTGCTGCGGGGTCGTCACCACCAGGATCTCCGCCCCCGGGATCAGCTGTGCGATGGAGATGGCGACGTCGCCGGTGCCGGGCGGCAGGTCGAGCAGCAGAACGTCGAGATCGCCCCAGTAGACGTCGGCGAGGAATTGCTGCAGCGCACGGTGCAGCATCGGCCCACGCCACGTCACCGGAGTGTTCCCGTCGGTGAACTGTCCGATGGAGATGAACCGAACGTCGTGGCTGATCGGCGGCATGATCATCTTCTCGACCTGCGTCGGCTTGGCGTCGCTGCCGAGCATCCGCGGGACCGAGTGGCCGTAGATGTCCGCGTCGAGCACACCGACCGAGAGGCCTCGTGCCGCGAGTGCGGTGGCCAGGTTGACGGTCACACTCGACTTACCAACACCGCCCTTGCCCGACGCGACCGCATAGACCCGCGTCAGCGACCCGGGCTGGGCGAAGGGGATCACGGGTTCGGACTTGTCGCCACGCAGCTTCTTGCGCAGTTCGGTGCGCTGCTCGTCGTTCATCACGTCGAGGCCAACGCGCACCGTGCCGACACCGGGGACGTCGGCGACCGCGTGCTCGACCCGCTCGGCGATCTCGTTGCGCATCGGACACCCGGAGGTCGTGAGGTAGACCGCCACGTCGACACTCGCGTCGTCGTTGATCGAGACCGACTTGACCATTCCCAGGTCGGTGATGGGTTTGCCGATCTCCGGGTCGCGGACCTTGCTGAGGGCGGCGCGAACCGAGGATTCCGTTGGTGCGACTCCGGTTGTCATCAGCGCCAGTTTACCGGCGGCATCCGACGTGGGATTCAGCGCACCGGTACCGGCGTGGAACGCCCAGCGGACGGGTTCGCCGGCCGTGCGCCCGGATTGGGCGCCGTCCGCTTGGGGCTCGTGCGCGGCTGGCCGGGCAGTGGCGGCAAGGTGATGTCGGGCAGGCAGATCACCACACAGGGCTTGGTGGTCGTGGTGGTGCTCGACGACGAGGACGAATTCGACTTCGAACCGCTCTTGGAGGAGGACGGCTTGGATGGCTTCGACGACGACTTCTTGGAGGACGACGCCGCGTGCTTCGGTTCCGGGATCGGATTGGTCGGCATAACGCCCGTCGCATACGCCCCCGCCCAGGACAACACATTGGCCACGTACTCCATCGAGTGGTTGTAGCGCAGCACCGCGGCGACTTTGTTGCTGTCGTTCATGATGTCGGAGACGCCCGCGCACAGATAGCGTCCGGCCGAGTAGGTCGCGTCGAAGACGTTGTTGGGGTCGGCCTTTCCGTCGCCGTTGGCGTCGGAGCCCCAACTCGCCCAGGTGCTCGGGATGAACTGCATCGGCCCCATGGCGCGGTCGTGCGCAGAATCGCCGTCGATCCGGCCGCCGTCGGTGTCGTGGATGACGGCGTTGCCGGCCAGTGAACCGTCGAGCACGGGACCGGCGATCGGGTTGATGGTGGTGCCGTACTGGTCGACCGACCCGTTGCTCGCGTGGTTGGACTCGATGCGTCCGATGCCGGCCAGCAGGAACCATGGCAGCTTGCACTGCGGGGACTCGGCTCCGAGTCGATTTGCGGCGAGTTTGTAGGCCTGCAGGACGACGCCCGGGATACCGAGCGGACCGCTGGGCAGGTCGGTGGCGATCCGCAACTGCGGTGTCAGCGCAGCCGCTGCCTTGGGTGGTGGCGGAGCGAAACCGAGCACGGTGACCGGCTCGGACGCGACTACCGCGGCGACCACCACGGGTGTCTGTTCTTCGGCAGCGACAGCGGTCACGCCGCCATGCGCACTCGAGGTGGCGGTGCCGAGCACCATCGCACCCACCAGCACGCTGCCGGTGGCGACGCCGATGGCCCGCCGGGGTACCCGCAGCGGGCGACGCGGGCCCTGGGCACGTCTGAAGAGGTCACCTGGCCTCATCGCTTGCCACCCGCCATATCGGCCCCATCCACGATGCCGATCCCGCACGCTTGTGCAGACTCGCTCACGTCAGCTCCGTTGCTCGCACACATCACTCAATTCGCCCCCGACAGCGCATTGGAAAAACGTTGCGGGTCGCGATGCCGAACACGGACGGGCGACCCGAATCTGTGACCCACCATACATATGGGTCGCACGACCCAATGCAGGAACCGTCGCTTTGTGTGCTCACCTGCAGATGATCGGTCCTTGGACCTCGGAAGTTACTCAGACCGCCTTCTGGTGCGATCCGCCTTCGCCGAATCGTCGTCGCCGGCCGCGGTGATGCGTTCGGTCAGCTCGTCGAGCAGGTCGTCGAGTTCCTTGCGCAGGTAGTCGCGGGAGACGGTGTCACCGACGGCAAGTCGGACCGCGGCGAGTTCGCGTGCCAGGAACTCGGTGTCGGCCTTGGTTTGGGCGGCGCGGCTGCGGTCCTCGTCGAGCGCGATCCGGTCGCGATTCTCCTGCCGGTTCTGGGCCAGCAGAATCAGCGGGGCGGCGTACGCGGCCTGGGTGGAGAAGGCCAGGTTGAGCAGGATGAACGGGTACGGGTCCCACCGGATGGAAACCGCGATCAGATTCAGCGCCACCCACACGATGACGATGACGGTCTGGATCGCCAGATACCGGCCGGTGCCGAGGAAGCGGGCGATGCGCTCGGCATAGCTGCCGACGATGTCGGAGTCGAGGTTGAACGAGATCCCTCGACGCGTGCTCGGCTGATCCAGTTTGCGCCCGGACTGCTCGCTCATGAGCGGCCCACTCCGGGTACGTGGGTGCCCAGCCCGACGGTCGGGGTCTCATCGTCGTCGGGCTCGTTCTCGCGCCAGTCGCGGGGGAGGATCTCGTCGAGCAGGTCGTCGACGCTGACGGCGCCGAGCAGATGGCGCTGTTCGTCGACGACCGGCCCGCAGACCAGGTTGTACGTCGCGAAGTACCGAGTCACGGTCTCGAGGGAGTCCTCGGGCCGCAGGTTGGCCAGGTCGGTGTCGAGGATGCCGCCGACGATGTTGGCCGGGGGCTCACGCAGCAGCGCCTGCAGGTGCACGCAGCCGAGGTACTTGCCCGTCGGTGTGGCGGTGGGCGGTCGGACCACGAACACGATGCTCGCAGCGGCCGGGGTGAGGTCCGGATTACGGACGCGGGCCAATGCCTCGGCGATGGTGGTCGACGCGGTCACGACGATGGGCTCCGACGTCATGATGCCGCCGGCGGTGTCGGGGGAATGCAGCAGCAGTCGACGCACCGGTTCGGATTCCTGCGGGTCCATCTCCTCGAGCAGGGCCTCGGCCTCGGTGTTGGGCAGCTCGCCGAGGAGATCGGCGGCGTCGTCGGGATCCATGGCCTCGAGAATGTCGACGGCCCTCGCGCGATCGAGGTGGGCGAGGACGTCGGTTTGGTCGTCGGGCGGCAGTTCCTGCAGCACGTCGGCGACGCGTTCGTCGTCGAGGGCCGCGACGATCTCGTCGCGCCGTTTCGCCGGTAGCTCACGCAGGGCGTTGGCAACGTCGGCGGCGCGCATGCCCTCGAACTGGAGCAGGACCTGAGCCACTCCCTGGCCGGGCAGGTTCAGTGCGCTCTGGGTCAGCCCGCTGACATGCGACCACTCCACGACGTGTGTTTCACCGCGGCGCCGCAAGCCACGACGACCACCCCGGATGGCGACGCGCGACACGACCCAGTCGCGGGTCCGAGTCTGCTCGATGCCGAGATCGATGACGTTCACCTCGGCGTCGGCGAGTTCGGGTAGGTCGGGATCGTTCACCTTGACGTGACTGTCCAGGATCTGACCGATCGCGAGGGCCTCGCCGGGGCGCAGATGCAGGCGTCTGAGACTGACATTGCCGGTGTTCAGGGTCACCGCTTGGGGGTCGATCGAGGTGACGCGCAGCATCGGAACGAAAATTCTTCGGCGAGTGGTCAATTCGACCGCGAGGCCGAGCGCGCGAGGTTGTTGGCCGACGAGTCGGACGCTCACCACCACGTCGCGGACGCGACCGATGGATTCACCATCAGGACCAAGGACGGCCAATCCGACTAATCTGGCCACGAACACCTTGCTCACCGACGCCATGGGAGTAAGGGTAGTGGTAACGGCGCCGCGTGCGGTGTCGCCGACCGTCGTGTTGGGGATGTCGCGCGCCACACGTACAGGTGCGATCCAGAGGAGCCCGACATGACCAATCCGATGCGACCCGGCCAACAGACACCGGGCCTGCCGACTCCGCCCAAGGGCTGGCCGATCGGTTCCTACGCCACCTATGCCGAGGCTCAGCGCGCCGTCGACTACCTGTCCGACGAGCACTTCACCGTGCAGGACGTGACGATCGTCGGCGTCGACCTCATGCAGGTCGAGCGCGTGATCGGTCGGCTCACCTGGGGCAAGGTGATCGGTGGCGGCGTGGTGTCCGGAGCGTGGTTGGGCTTCTTCTTCGGTCTGCTGGTGTCGTTGGTGTTCACCGGCTCACCGTTTGTCCCGATCCTGGTGGGCATCGTCGGTGGCATCATTTTCGGCCTGATCTCGGCCACCATCCCGTACGCGGCGACCCGGGGTCAGCGCGATTTCGCGTCGACCATGCAGCTCGTCGCCGGACGATACGACGTGCTGTGCGACCCGAAGAGCGCGGAGAAGGCCCGCGACATGCTCGCCCGACTGGCGGTCTGAGGACCCTCGAGGGGTTATCCGAGTCCGATGCTGCGCGGACGCTGCCGAGCAGGACACGACCCGATCACAATCGGCGACGATGTGGCACGTCCATGCCGAATGTGTTGCATGTCACGAATCTTGCCGTATAGCGTAGCCCTCCAGACGCTCACGGTGCGGTCACGTCGTGCTGCACCGCGTACGACATCGAGGAGGCTCCGTGCGGAGTTCGGTCAGCGCTGGTGGTACGAGTCGTCGGGGATCCCCAACTGAACAGGCAGGCCCACCAAGACAGGTGGGCGCGACTGAGTCGCGAAAGTCGATGGGAACCAAACGAATAGGGCGCAAGGCCACCGTCGCGGTCGCAGCACTCGCGGCGGCTCTGCCGATCATCAGCGCGTGCGGGGACAGCTACTCACCCGGGGTCATCAACTTCTATTCGCCCGCCGACGGTGCGTCGACCTTCGCCAAGATCGGTGACCGGTGTTCCTCGGAGTCCGGCGGCGAGTACAAGGTGGTCACCACCGTCCTGCCGAAAAACGCCGACGACCAGCGACTTCAGTTGGCCCGACGTCTGGCCGGCAACGACAAGGGTCTCGATCTGATGTCCATGGACGTCGTCTGGACCGCGGAGTTCGCCGATGCGGGTTGGGTGGTGGCGGTTCCCGACCAGGTGGCCGCCGAAGTCACCGCGCGCACCCTTGGGGGTCCGCTGGAAACCGCGACCTGGCGCAAGAAAGACGAAGATCGCGAACGTCTCTTCGCGATCCCGATGTCGACCAACACCCAGTTGCTGTGGTACCGCAAGGATGTCCTCAAGACGATCGGCGCGAGAGGTCCGGCCAAGAACTGGGAGGGGATGCTCGTCGACGCCCAGAAGAGCCTTGCGGACGGCGGACCGTCGTACATCATGGTGCAGGGCAAGCAGTATGAGGGCCTGATGGTCTGGTTCAATTCGGTGCTCGTGAGCGCCGGCGGCCAGGTCGTCGATCCGGAGAACCCCGACAAGGTCACGCTGGTCGACACCCCAGAGCATCGGGCCGCCACCGTGCGCGCGCTGCAGATCATGAAGTCCATCGCCACGGCACCGGGCGCCGATCCATCCCTCACCAACTCCGACGAGGGGTCCTCGCGTACCGGAATGGAGAAGGGGCAGGCCATCTATCAGGTGAACTGGCCGTTCGTCTTCTCGGGGATGGCGACGAATGCGGCGGCCGGGTCGGTCGATTTCCTGCCGGACGTGAAGAAGTACGCGGACCTGTTCGACGCCGACGGGCCGAAGGAGGACACCACCGACGAGCAACTGGCCCCGGTGAATGCCGAGGTACGTAAGGTCTTCGACTTCGCCCAGTACCCGGGGGTCGGCGACCGGCCGTCGCGAACCACCTTGGGCGGATTCAACATCGCGGTCGCCAGCACGTCTGCGCAACAGGATCTTGCATTCAAGGCCGCCCAGTGCATCACCTCGGCGGAATCGCAACGGCAGTTCGCGCTCGAAGCCGGACCGCCGCCGGTGATCGGGGCGCTCTACTCCGATCCCGAGTTCCGGGCCGCCTATCCGATGGCCGACGACGTGAAGGAGCAGCTGGAGGCCAATCGCGCTGCAGTCCGGCCCAAGTCTCCTGTTTACCAATCCATTTCGACGCTGGTCACGGCCAAGTTGAGTCCGGTCGGGCAGTGGGACCCGGAGACGATGGCCGACGAACTCGCTGATGCGGTGCAGAAAGCGATCAACGGGGAGGGGCTGATCCCGTGACAACCGGAGACCACGAACCAGGCAGCGTCAACGAACCAGGCACGGTCGACGAACCAGGCGCCGGTGACACCGGTGACGATTCCCGGCCACGCGCCGGGCGGCACGCACTGCCCGACGACGCTCCGCCGGCGACCGGCGGAATTCCGTTGCGCAAGGACGAGTCCGGCACTCCTCCAGTGCACTCGGACATCTGGACCCCGCCGGCGTCCGCCGGGCATGCCGAACCGCAGAATGCCGACACCGTCGCGTCGCCGACGGTTGCCTCACCGGCAGCTGCGGTCCCCGCATCGGCCGCCACCACCGCTGTCGCCGAACGGACCGCCACACCGGAAACCCCGAGTGCCGGAGGCAAGATCAGCGAGGGCAAGTCCGCGGAGCGCCGGCTGGCCTTCTGGCTGGTCGCGCCCGCGGCGATCATGATGCTGCTCGTCACGGGATATCCGATCCTCTACGCGGTCTGGCTCTCGTTGAACAAGGCGAGCTTGTCGGCGCCGGGTGAGCGGGAGTTCGTCTGGTTCAGCAACTACGTCACGGTGCTGACCGACAGTTATTGGTGGACGGCGTTCTCGGTGACGCTCGGGATCACGATCGTGTCGGTGGCCATCGAACTGGTTCTGGGTATGGCGATCGCACTTGTCATGCACCGCACCATCTTCGGTAGGGGCACTATTCGCACGGTTGTGTTGATCCCGTACGGCATCGTCACCGTCGCGGCGGCGTTCTCGTGGTACTACGCCTGGACCCCGGACACCGGATACCTGGCCAACTTGCTGCCCGACGGGACCGCCCCGCTCACCGAGCAATGGCCGTCCCTGGCGATCATCGTGCTGGCCGAGGTCTGGAAGACGACGCCGTTCATGGCGCTATTGCTTCTTGCGGGCCTGGCGCTGGTACCCGACGACCTGCTCAAGGCTGCGCAAGTCGACGGTGCAGGTGCGTGGACGAGGCTGTGGCGCATCATCATTCCGCTGATGAAGCCGGCCATCCTGGTGGCGTTGCTGTTCCGCACGCTCGACGCATTCCGCATCTTCGACAACATCTACGTGTTGACCAGCGGATCGAACAACACCTACTCGGTGTCGATCCTCGGTTACGACAACCTGTTCGGGGCGTTCAACCTCGGTGTGGGCTCGGCGATCTCGATCCTCATCTTCGTCTGCGTCGCGATCATCGCGTTCATCTTCATCAAGGGATTCGGCACCGCCGCCCCGGGTAGCGACGAGGAGGGGAGGTAGTTCATGAAGCACAGTGCGAAATCCAAGGCGTGGTGGTCGATCGCCAACATCTTGGTGATCCTGTACGCGGTGATCCCACTGCTGTGGATCATCAGCCTCTCCTTCAAATCGCCGGCGACGGTTCTGGACGGCAACTTCATCCCGCAGGAGTGGACGCTGGAGAACTACAAGGGCATCTTCGACACCAGCTCGTTCACGTCGGCCCTGCGTAACTCCATCGGAATCGGACTGATCACCACGCTGATCGCGGTGATCCTGGGCACCATGGCGGCCTATGCCGTCGCCCGGCTGGACTTCCCCGGAAAGAAGCTGCTCATCGGGGCGTCCCTGTTGATCGCGATGTTCCCGCAGATCTCGCTGGTGACACCACTGTTCAACATCGAGCGTCGTCTCGGCCTGTTCGACACCTGGCCGGGACTCATCCTGCCGTACATCACCTTCGCGCTGCCGCTGGCGATCTACACGCTGTCGGCCTTCTTCCGGGAGATCCCCTGGGAGCTGGAGAAGGCGGCCAAGATGGACGGCGCCACCCCATGGCAGGCGTTCACCCGGGTGATCGCGCCGCTGGCCGCGCCGGGCGTCGTGACGGCCGCGATCCTGGTGTTCATCTTCGCGTGGAACGACCTGCTCCTCGCCCTGTCGCTCACGTCGACGGAACGAGCGATCACCGCTCCGGTGGCCATCGCCAACTTCACCGGTTCGAGTCAGTTCCAGGAACCCACGGGATCGATCGCCGCCGCCGCCGTGGTCATCACCATCCCCATCATCATCTTCGTGCTCTTCTTCCAACGTCGAATCGTGGCCGGACTCACCTCCGGCGCCGTGAAGGGATAACCCATGGCAGAGATCGTTCTGGACAACGTCACCAAGAAATACCCCGACGGTTCGACCGCGGTCCACGAGGTGAACATCGAGATCGCCGACGGCGAGTTCGTGATCCTCGTGGGGCCCTCCGGGTGTGGAAAGTCGACCACGCTCAACATGATCGCCGGCCTCGAGGACATCACCTCGGGCGAACTGCGCATCGGTGGTCAACGGGTCAACGAGCGTGCGCCCAAGGACCGGGACATCGCCATGGTGTTCCAGAGTTACGCGCTGTACCCGCACATGTCGGTGCGCGACAACATCGCCTTCCCGCTCACCCTGGCGAAGATGTCCAAGGACCAGATCGCGTCGAAGGTCGAAGAAGCGGCGCGCATTCTCGACCTCGGTCAATACCTGGATCGTAAGCCCGCCAACCTCTCCGGCGGCCAGCGCCAACGTGTGGCGATGGGGCGCGCGATCGTGCGCTCGCCCAAGGCATTTCTCATGGACGAGCCGCTCAGCAACCTCGACGCCAAGCTGCGTGTGCAGATGCGTGCGGAGATCGCCCAGTTGCAGAACCGACTGAACACCACCACGGTCTACGTCACCCACGACCAGACCGAGGCGATGACGCTCGGCGACCGTGTGGTGGTCCTCCGCGCCGGCTACGTTCAGCAGATCGGGACACCGCAGGAGCTCTACAACCACCCGGCCAACGTGTTTGTCGCCGGCTTCATCGGCTCGCCGTCGATGAACTTCTTGCCGGGCCGACTCGGCTCGGCGGGGATCGAAACCGCCATCGGCACAATCTCACTCGACGATCACCAGCAGGTGGTCTCCCGGGCAGGCGACGTGGGCAGCAACGGCGACGTGCTCGTGGGCATCCGGCCCGAGCACCTCGAGGACGCGGCACTTCTCGATGCGACCACGCGTGCGCGTGGCGGCACCTTCAACGCGACCATCGATGTCCTCGAGTCGATGGGATCAGACACCTACGCCTACTTCAGTGTTGACTCGGAGCGTGCGTCGAGTGATGCGCTCACCGAGTTGTCGGCCGACTCGGGAGCGGATTTCGGTGGCGGTCAGATGATCGCGCGGCTCTCGCCGGAATCAAGGGTCAGCCGTGGTTCGACTGCCGAACTGTTCTTCGACACCGCCAAAGTCGCTGTGTTCGACCAGAGTTCGGGCGCCAACTTGCGCTGATGCGAAGAGTACTGCTTTCGGCCGCCTGAACTGCGGAAATGCGTCATGGCGTGCTCGCAAAATCTAGGGGAAGAGTTTCTTCCCCTAGGTTCGAAGTCGTCCGCGAGATTTTTCTGGGGGAAGACACCAAGGGTAGGGGAAGAAGTCTCTTCCCCTACTTTTTGTGGGCGCAGGTTGCCTGGCACTTCAGCCGGCGGGAGGGACTTCCAGCGCTATCTCCGCCGCCGTCGCGAGTGGTCCCGCAGTTCGTCAAAGATGTCGTCGTCCCAGATGTGCTTGCGCACCAATCGGTATCGCTCGCATGCGACCCACATGTAGAGTTCGGCGTCGCTCTCGAGGTCGGGACGGATCTCGGCGCGGCGTGCCATGCGCACCACCGGCAGGAACTCTTCGCCGAACCATCGTCGCGCGGCGTCGACTCGGCCCAGGTACTCACCGGTCTCCTGGCTGCGCCGAAAACCCCACGCCTCAACGTTTTCGGCGAGCTCGGCGTAGTCGAACGGGTAGGAGAGCCGAATGGCGTCGGCCTGGGCACCGGTGAGTGGAACCCGTGAGAGGAACAGCCGCCGATGGTCTTTGAGCACGAGGTCGGACGGCGCATTGATGCCCTCCGGTGAGATTCGGGTGTGGATCTCGGTGACGTAGGCGTCGATCGTGGTGAAATGTCGCGCGAAGGCGATGGAGACGCGATGGTGCCCGTCGATGACGAAGTGCATCGATCCGATGCGATAGAGCTGGATCGGCGGAACCGACTCGCCCCGTCGCTGGGCTGCTGCGAGTCGTTGCCACCGTTCCCGGATCCGTGATGACGTGGGCCGGAAGTAGCGGTCGAAATCCCTGGTGCGGTCGACACTTCCGACGATCGAGGACACCTCGACCACCTGCAGGCCCAACGCGGTCTCGCCGGTACGGCCGAGAGCGGCGACGACTTCGTCGAACGGCAGGATCGTGTTGACGTCGGCCGGAGCGCGGGTGAACCAGTGTGCGAGACGGGACAATTCGGCCTGTCGGCGGAGACGGGCGAAGTCGTTCTCGGCGTCAGCGTCGGGAAACCCGGTGTCACGCGCCATGTCGTCGTCTCACCACCTCGAACTCGCGCGTGCCCGGCTCGATGTCGAACTCGCAGTAGCCGACCACGTTCATGGATATCGTCGCCTCGCCGACCATGCGGTCGCGTGGTGATCGGCCGTACGGATGGACGTGACCGTGGACCAACAATGTCGGGTCCAGTGACCGTATCAGCGGATGGAAACAGTCGAACCCGCGATGGCACGCGTCGTCGGCGTCGCCGACTCCACGGGCCGGGCTGTGCGTGAGCAGGATGTCGGGGCGGGCATCTCCCCGGGTCAGTGCCGTGGTGCAGCGCAGACGCCAGCCGCGAAGACGCTGCTGGGTGTCGGTGTACTGATTGGGCCCCGGGTTGTAGCGCCGGCTGCCACCGAGCCCGCTGATGCGCAGACCGCCGACGGTGACCGTCCGGCCGTCGGCATTGACGGCACCGTTGGGTCCGGGGTTCGACGTCGGAAGACCGGCTCGCGTCCAGCCGCCCCGACCCTCGCGATACCCGTGCAGATCACGATCGTGATTGCCGGGCACAAAGACGCACGGCGCATCACAGAGCTCGGAGAGGACCTCGAGGTAGTCGAACGGGAGGTCGCCGGCGCCGAGGATGACGTCGGGTTTCGCGTCGAGTCCGACGCCAAAGGTCAGCGATTCCACCACCTCGTCTGCCACCGCCAGAACTCGCACCACCGTTCCCACGTTAGTGTGTGCAAGGTGAGCGAGTCCGTTACCGATACCCTCGGCCGGTTTCTCCGGGATCGCATCGGTGTCGAACCTCAGCGCGCGTCGGTCACCTTTCTCGGTGTTGAACCCGTCGACGTCCTCCGATTCTCCACGTCCGAGCAGGTCGTGTACGTGACGTCCGGCTGCTCGCGCCACCCGATGTCGGACCCCACCGACCTCCACGCCGACCCGGTGCGCGGGCCGCGCGCCGAGTTGGTGGTGCGTATGGCAGCGGGCTCCTCGTTGCCGGGGCTGCACAAGCGGATGGCGACGGTGGCGGCCGCACCCGCGGTGGAAGGGCTGATCCTGGCTGCCGATGCGCTGGTCGACCTGGGTGAACCGCTGTGGGACACGGCGACGAGCACCGCGTTCCTCCTCGACGACGACGACCTGGGAGAAGTCCCTCTCACAGAACCGATGGACTCGATCCGCCTGCTGCGTGCCGTGCCGATCACCGCGAACGAGGCCGCGTGGGTACGCCTCAAGGGTGCTGCTGCATTGCGGGAGGCGTGGACGGAGGCGGGGATCGACGTGACGCACGCGGATCGGTCGTCGGCGAATCCCTGATCAGAGCCAGTGGTGGCGCCGGAACACCCAGAACAGGGTGGTGCAGGCGACGACGAGGCACAGCACGACGGCCGGGTAGCCGTAGCGCCACCCCAGCTCGGGCATGTGCGCGAAGTTCATGCCGTAGATACCGGCGACCATCGTCGGCACTGCTCCGATGGCGACCCACGCCGAGATCTTGCGCATGTCCGTGTTCTGCTGGATGCCGACTTTCGCGGCCGCGGCATCCAGCAGTGAGGTGAGCACCTCGTCGTACTCGACGACGCGCTCGACGACCGTGGTGAGGTGGTCCGCGACGTCGCGCAGATGACGGCGGATCTCCTTGGGGATCAACGGATTGTTGGTGTCGGTGAGTCGGGCGAGCGGCACCGACAGTGGTTGGACAGCGCGCCGCAGTTCGAGGACCTCGCGTTTGAGCAGGTAGACCGGGTCGATGTTGAGCCAGCGTTTCTGCCTGCCGAAGACCGACTCTTCGATGGCGACGACGTCGACCTCCATCCGCTCGGTCACCGCGAGGTAGCTGTCCACCACCTTGTCGGCGATGGCGTGCATGACCGCGGTGGGGCCGAGCGCCAGCCGCTCAGGGCGAGCCTCGAGTTTGCGTCGAACGCCTGACAGGTGGGTGTGGGCGCCATGGCGGACCGTCACGACGAAGTCGGGTCCGGCGAAGATCATGATCTCGCCGGTCTCCACCACCTCGCTGGCGTGTTCCATCGATTCGTGCTCGACGTACTTGACCGTGCGCAACACCATGAACTGGGTGTTGTCGTAGATCTCCAACTTGGGGCGCTGGTGCGCGTGCACGGCATCTTCGACGACGAGCTCGTGCAGACCGAACGCCTCACCGACACCGGCCATTTGTTCGTCGTCGGGAGCATGCAGCCCCAGCCACACAAAACCTTGTCCGGACTCTCGGACCTCGGCCAGCGCCTGTTTGTAACCGATCCGCCCCGGCTGTCGGATGCCGTCGACATAGACCGCGCAGTCCACCACCGCGCGTGCCACCGGCACCGGGATGCGCGGCAGCGGCGGCTTGTCCCGCCGCGGGTAGACAAAGCCGCGTCCGCCCGGACGGAGGTTCGGCATCGAGGGCACGTGATGGATGCTACTCGCGTGGTTGGTCACCGACCCGACCACTGACGGGGCTTCGCGATGGGCGGCGACTTTGTAGGATTCCGTCCGTGTCCTTCGACGTCACGGTCTACACCACGACGCTGATCACCCTGCTGGTCATCATGGATCCGCCGGGCCAGATCCCACTGTTCCTCAGCCTCGTCGGCCACCGCTCGCCCGAGTACCGGCGTCGGGCCGCGTGGCAGGCGCCGTTGGTGAGTTTGCTCGTGATCAGCGTGTTCGCGGTCGGCGGCAAGGCGATCCTGACCTATCTCCACATCGGGATCCCGGCGTTGCAGGGGGCGGGCGGACTGTTGTTGCTGCTGGTTGCACTTCAGTTGCTCACCGGGCTGGGAAATGCGGGATCACCACAGGCCTCCGAGGACGTGAACGTCGCCCTGGTGCCGTTGGGAACTCCGCTGCTCGCCGGCCCGGGAGCGATCGCGGCGGTGATCGTCGGGGTCAGTGCCGTGTCGGGCGATGCGGGCGGCTACCTCGCGATCGCAGCGGCCATCGTGAGCGTGCACATCGTGGTGATGCTGGTCCTGCGCTACTCGACCTATCTCATCCGCATCCTGGGCGTCGGCGGAATCACTCTGCTGGCCAAGATCGCGGGTCTGCTGCTGGCCGCGATCGCCGTGCAACTCATCGCCGACTCGATCGCCGGTTTCATCGCCGAGGGCGTCTGAGTGTTGGGAGGCCACACGCTACGGTGAAGCGGTGGTGAACGGGGCGCTGATGACAAGGCTGACGGCGGTGGGGCTGACCGCTGTGGCGGTGCTCGTGCTGCTCGTCGGCTGTGCGCAGCCGACCACGTCCTCGACGTCCGAACTGCATGTCGGATCGTCGTCGAGCCCCGCGATGCGCGTGATGGCCGAAATCTATGCGGGAGCGTTGCGCAACACCGGCACCGGGGTTGCGCGCGAGGTGATCGTCGGCGACGACCCGGAGTTGCTCGACGCCATGCAGAAGACCGACGTCGACCTGTTTCCGGCGTTCACCGGGCAACTGCTGAGCGTGCTCACGCCCGAGACGACCGCGGTGACCGCCGACGCCGTCTACAACGACGTCAATCGTGCTCTGCCGCAGGGTGTTTCGGTGGGGGACGCGACGCCGGTGTCGGCCTCGCCGCAGGTGGTGGTCGCCACCCGGGTGGCCGAGCCTGCGCAGGTGACCGGTCTCGCCGATTGTGGACGGCTACCGGCGGGATTGACGGTGGTGACGGTCGGTGCGCCCGACGACGCGGTGCTCCGCTCATTTGCCGACGCCGGATGCCGATTCGGGGCAGTCCAAGCCCTGCCGGATGCGTCGGCCGTCGTGGATCGGGTGGCCACCGGGACCGCGGTGGGAGTGCTCACACCCCTGGAATTGTCCGGTGACCGTCGCGGTTCGGCGACTTCCGTTCAGGCTCTGCGGGTTTCGACACCCGATACCGAGGGCGGACCGGTGAGTGCAGTCGTCGCAGCAGGTCCACGTGCCCAGACCCTCGTGCCGGTCTACCGCAGTGCGGCGTTGTCCAGCGACGACGTGAAGACCGTCAACAAGGTTGCCGGCGAGATCACCACGGCCGACCTCGCCGCGATGGCCGCGAGCGTCGCACGGGGGAACGACCCTCACGAGATCGCGGTCACCTGGCTGGGCGATCACGGTCTGTAGTGGTGCGTCTCTAGCGGCCGCGACGACCGACACCCGGCAACGAGAGCCACGTGCGCGGCGAGCGCTGGGGCGTCTCGTGGTCGCCGACCGTGTGCAGTGAGCGGAAACCGGGAACGCGAAGCAATTGTGCGGCCAGGTTGCTCTGCAGCGTGTTGTTGGCGGCGGCACACCCGTGGCAGTGGCCGGTCAGACGGACCGTCACGTCCCCGTTCTCGACGCCGACCAATTCGACGGCCCCGCCGTGTGACGCGGTGTACATGCCAAAGCTTCCGGCGAGAACTGCGCGAACGGCGTCGGCGACCTCCGCGTCGGCGGCCTGGCGGACCGCTTCGCGTTCGTCCGAGGCGATGGCTTCGTGTGCGTCGGGCCATCCACCGGGCGCGGTGAGGATCTCGTGCAGTGCGCCGCGGATGCGCCGACCATCCGCGGCTGCGGTGTGATCGGCGCCCAAACGAGTGCGTACTTCACCGGGTGTCACCCACACCGACTCGACGGTGCCCTCGGCGGCGAGGTCGGCGAGAGGAGTGGGCAGGTCCGCGGCGTCGACCTGGCCGGTCTTGCGAACCAGACCCGGCCCGACGCGCCACCGTACGAGAGCGGGATCGTCGGGGTCGGCCGGCATCGGCAAGAGGACGAGACTCATGGCGGCATCACCCGGTCACCGCGGCCGTGATGGTGTGACCGATGTAACCGGCCACCCACGCGAGGGCGAACATGTAGACCCACGCGATGATCGGCCATCGCCACGAATTGGTCTCGCGCCGCATCACTCCGATCGTCGACATACATTGCAGCGCGTAGACGAAGAACAACAGCATGGCCACGATCGTCGGCGGTGAGAACACGACCTCACCCTTGTTGGGGCCGTCCGTGTACGTCATTTGTTCCAGGGCCGACGTCGGGTCGTCGGGATCTTCAGCAACAGCGATCTGGCCCAGAGTCGACACGACGACCTCTCGCGCCGCGAACGAGCCGAGGATGCCGATGTCGATGCGCCAGTCGAATCCCAGTGGGGCAAACACGGGCTCGACGAACTTGCCGATGGCGGCACCGAAGCTGTTGTCCATCACATACGAACGCGACTCCGCGTCGCCGGCCGCTTCGGCTTCCTCCTGGGTCGCACCCTGCTGGAGTTGTACGGCGACGGTGTCGTTCTTGATCTGCTCCGCTTCGTCCGTGCGGGCGGGCAGCGACAGCAGAATCCACAGCACGATCGACGTGAGCAGGATGATCTTGCCGACCTTGCGCAGGAACATCCGAGTCGAATCCCACACCATCATCAGGACCGTGCGGGCCGCCGGGATGCGGTACGGCGGCATCTCCATGTAGAAGGGCATCAGTCCGCTGCGCAGCGCCGGAGTGCGTTTGAACACCGCCGCCGCCGTCATCGCCGACACCCCGCCGAGCAGATACAGGCCGAACATCACCGCACCCTGCATGCCGAACGGACCGAACTTCGCGTCGGGCGATACCAGCATTCCGATCAGCAGTACGTACACGGGGATGCGGGCCGAACAGGTGGCGAGCGGGGCCGCCATGGTGGTGGCGATGCGATCCTTCGACGACGGGATGCTGCGGGTGGCCATGATGCCGGGGACCGCACATGCGAACGACGACAGCATCGCGACGAAGGCGCGACCCTCGAGCCCGGCACCGCTCATCGCGCGGTCGGTGACGAACGCGGCGCGGGACATGTAGCCGACGTTCTCCATCAGGGCGATGAGCAGGAACATCAGCACGATCTGCGGCACGAACACGAGCACACCGCCGACGCCGCCGATGACCGCGGTGGACAGGAAGTCCGCGAGGATCGGCCACGTCACGTACTCGGTGACCAGGCCTCCGAGCCACCCGAAGAACGACTCGACCAGGTCCTGTAGTGGCGCCGCGACCGTGAAGACCACCTGAAAGAAGCCGAACATGATGCCGAGGAAGACCAACGTGCCGACCACGGGGTGCAGCAGGACACGGTCGACGGCGTTGGTGATGGAGTGCGAGCGGGGTGCTTTGTAGCCGGCCAGTTGCAGGACCGACGCCACCCAGTCCTCGTGTTCTTGGCCGTCGGCGACCGTTGGCGGCGCGACGGCAGGCCTGCTCCACGACTCCGGCGCGCCGAGCAGGGTCCGGACAGACTCGAGGGTCGACTTGCGAGTCCCGATGACGGCCCGCACCGGGACGCCGAGCGCTTCCTCGAGTCCCTCGGGGTCGGCCTTGCCTCCGCAAGCGGCCATTTCGTCGGTCATGGTGAGCACGATCGCGATGGGGATGCCGAGGTTCATCGCCTCTGCGACAAGTCCGAGTGACCGTTGGAGCACCGTCGAGTCGACGACGATCAACGCGGCGTCGGGCCTGTCGGCGCCCGATATCTTTCCGTCGAGCAGGTCGGCGACGACCTGCTCGTCGGGTGAGATGGGCTGGAGGCTGTAGGTGCCCGGGAGGTCTTCGAGATTGATCTCGATCGGTTTGGCGGCTCCGGCACCGGCCATGGCCGGGACCTTCGCCCGCCCGATCGATCGTGTCACGGTGACACCCGGGTAGTTGCCCGTCTTCTGGCGTAGCCCCGTGAGTCCGTTGAACACCGACGTCTTGCCGGCGTTGGGGCTGCCGATCAGCGCGACCGACGGTGCATCCGCCAGCGGCTTCTGGCCGCCGCCACCGTGTTCGTGGTGGTGCCCGCCGCCGGGATCGTGGCAGTCGCTCATGACGCCACATCGCATTCGATGAAGTCGGCTTCGTGTCGGCGGAAACAGATCTCGTAGTCCATCACCCGATAGACGCTCGGATCGCCGAGCGGTGCGCGGCGCATGCGGCACACGGTGGTGCCGTGGATGAAGCCGAGGCTGGCGAGCCGGTGACGTATCTCCGGTGGGCAGGACTCGCTGAATCCGTGTATCCGGGCGCTCTGACCGACGTTGAGTCTGGCCATCGGCATCGTGCTGGCTGCCATCGTCGCAGGCCGCCTTTCGAGGTAAATCGACCCTAACTCGATTTACTTTACGCGCGGGTAGGGCGGTTCTGGTCGCAACAGCGAGTCTTTGGGTCTTTAGCCCCGGAGCCGAACGGGCCGAATGTCACCGGTGGCGAACACGACACAGGGCCGCCTGCGCCTTGCGCGAGCGGCCCTGTGTGACTTGGGTTTTGGGCAGACCTGAGTCCTGTTGGGTCAGTTCACCTTCGACAGTGCCCAGCCGGTCACCTTGGCGGTGACCCACTGGTACTTCGACGCGACGATCCGCACCCAGATGTCGAGTAGCTGGGCGTCGGCGCCGACGAGGATGCGTGCCTTGTTCTTGCGCACACCGTCGATGATGATGTCGGCAGCCTTGGGCGAGGTCATCCGCGCGAGGTATTTGTCGAAGAAGGCGGCACTCGACTGCTGGTCGTGGTCGCCGGACACCGTGGCGTTACGCGCGATTGCGGTCTTGATTCCGCCGGGGTGGACACAGGTCACCTTGACGGGGTGCTTCGCGATGATCATTTCCTGACGCAGCGCCTCGGTGAAACCGCGGACCGCGAACTTGGCGGAGTTGTAGGCGGCCTGGCCTGGCTCGGCCAGCAACCCGAAGAGCGACGACGTGTTCACGATGTGTCCGTCGCCGGACGCGATGAGGTGGGGGAGAAATGCCTTGGTGCCGTTGACGACTCCCCAGTAGTCGACATCCATCACGCGCTCGATGTCTTTGAATTCGGTGCGTTCGATCTCACCGTGATGGGCGATGCCGGCGTTGTTGAACACGGCGTTGACGACGCCGTAGTGCGCGACGACGGTGTCGGCGTAATCGAGTACGGCCTCACGCTCGGCGACGTTGAGGATCTGGCTGTGCACCTGCGCGCCGGTCTCGCGGATCAGGTCCTCGGTGACCTGGAGGCCGCCGGGGTTGACGTCGGAGATCGCCAGGCGTGCACCGCGTTGCGCCAACTTGACCGCGAGGTCGCGGCCCATGCCCGACCCTGCGCCGGTGATGACGACGACCTTGTTGTTGAAGTCTTTCATCTGCTGCTCCTGTCTGCTGGGTCAGGCGGTGACGGTGTCGGTGATTGACGCCGTGCTCGCGGACGTGGTGTCAATGGGCGCCTTCGTCCGGGACACCTCGAAGGCGGAGATGTCGAAATGCTTTGTCGCACGACGGAAGTTGAAGGTGAAGCCGGGCCACAGTGTGGTGATGTTGCCTCTGGCGTCCTTGTACCAGGAGGCGCAGCCGCCGTTGACCCATACGCTGTTGCGCAGGGCGTGCTGGATGTCCCGGTTGAACCCGCGCTGTGCCGACTCGGTCACCTCGGTACGGGTGATGCCTTGGGCGCGTGCAGTTTTCAGGTAGTCGACCAGATAATTCAACTGTGATTCGATCATGTACACCATGGAGGTATGGCCCAGCCCCGTGGACGGTCCGACCATCAGCAGCATGTTCGGGAAGCCGTGCACGAAGGAGCCCTTGTAGCCCTGCATGCCGATCTCGTCCCAGACCGCTGCGAGGCTGCGGCCGTCCTTGCCGACGATCCTGCCGAACACCGGTGAATCGGTGACGTGGAACCCGGTCGCGACCACGACCACGTCGACGTCGCGCGTGGTGCCGTCCACGGTGGCGACGCCGGTGGGGGTGACGCGGGCGATGCCGTCGGTGACGAGGTCGACGTTGGAGCGGTTGATGGCGGGGTACCAGTCGTTGGAGCGCAGAATGCGCTTGCAGCCGACCTGGAAGGCCGGGGTGGCCTTCTTGCGAAGCGCGCGGTCGGAGATGCCGCGGGCAATGTTCGCGCGGCAGATCAGCTCGACGGGTTTGAGTGCCTTCGGCGAGTAGGTCAGACCGAAGGCGGTCGCTTCGTTGGCAGCGTAGATTGCGCCGCGCACGGCGGACTGGAAGCCGGGCACGTTTTCGTAGGCCCAGTGCTCCGCGCCGGTGTACGCGCGCTCGGTGCGGGGGACGATCCACGGCGCTGTGCGCTGGTACACGTCGAGGCGCTCGGCGACCTTCGCGAGCTCGGGGACGAGCTGGATGGCCGATGCGCCGGTACCGATCACGGCGACGCGCTTGCCGGTGAAGTCGTAGTCGGTGTCCCAGCGTGCGGAATGGATGATCTTGCCGTCGAATCCGTCGATGCCCTCGATGTCGGGGAGGTTGGGTTCGCACAGCGGGCCTACGGCGCCGACCATCACGTTGGCGCGGACCTGGGTGGCCTCACCGTCGCGCTCGGTGTCGATCAGCCAGACGCGCTGCTCGTCGTCCCACGCCGCGTGGGTGACCTCGGTGCCGAAGCGCGTGTTGGCGCCGATGCCGTAGGTGTCGGCGACACCGTTGATGTAGCGGTGGATCTCCGGCTGATGTGAGTAGGACCGCGACCAGGTCGGATTCTTCGCAAAGGAGAAGGAGTACAGCTGCGACGGGACGTCGCACGCCGCACCGGGGTAGACGTTGTCGCGCCAGGTGCCGCCGAAGTCGCGGCCCCGATCGAGGATGACGAAGTCGTCGAAGCCTGCCTGCTTGAGCTTGATCGCCGCACCGAGCCCAGAGAAGCCTGCTCCGATGATGGCAATCTCTACATCGTTCGTTGTCATGAAGTCACCATAGGAAGCTACTGAACTCATGTCAATAGCTTATTGAATCTGATTCAGTAAGTGGCTAGGGTCGGTGTGTGTCGACGGTGAGAGGAGGGAATCCGTGTCGGTGACCCAGGGTAAACGCACGCGGATGAGTCCCGAGGCGCGTCGCGAACAACTCATCGAACTCGGTCTGGAGATGGTGTCGGAGCGTCCGCTCGACCAGGTGTCGATCGAGGCGATCGCTGAGGCCGCCGGCGTCTCACGAGCGCTGCTGTTCCACTACTTCGAGTCCAAGCAGGACTTCCATGTGGCCATCGCGGCCACTCAGGCTCGGCAGATGCTCGAGTGCACAGCGCCCGACCCGTCACTCGAGGACCCGCTCGCGATCCTGCAGTCGTCGATGACCGCGTTCATCGACTATGTGAGCGAGAACCGGTCGTCGTACACGACGTTCATGCGCGGTGCCTCAAGTTCGGACGAAGCGATGCGGGCCATCTTCGACGGCACTCGTGCGGTGATGGCGCAACGCGTGCTCGACCATGTTCCCGCGCTCGGCCTCACCGTGACCCCCGTCGTCGAGATGACCGTGCACGGCTGGATCTCGTTTGTGGAGGAGACGACGATCAGTTGGCTCGGTGGTCCCCGGATTTCTCGGGACGAGTTGCTGGCCCTGATCACCGCGGCGTTGCCGGCGTTGGCTGGGGCGGCGGGTGTGGTGGTTCCCGAGGCCTGACCCCCTGAGGTGCGGGCGAAGCGAGCCCCGACCGCACCTCACGGCGGAGGGGCCGTCGCTACTAGGCGAACGCCTCGCCGATGATCTCCTGCTGCTCCACGGCGTGGACTTTGCTGGAGCCCGACGACGGTGCCGACATCGCGCGCCGCGAGATTCGACGCAGGCCGCCGAGCGTGTCCGGGAGCACCTCGGGCAGCCACAGGCCGAGGAACGGCCACGGTCCCTGGTTCGCCGGCTCCTCCTGGACCCAGGCGAAGTCGGTGGCGTTCGGGTACTGCTCCAACGTGTTGCGGAGTCGGCGGTGCGGAACCGGGTAGAGCTGCTCGATCCGGACAACCGCGACGTCGTCGCGATCATCCTTGTCGCGGCGTGCGGCCAACTCGTAGTAGAGCTTGCCGCTCACCAGCAACACCCGCTTGACCGTGCTGCGATCGCCTCCGCCGACATACTTCGGGTCGTCGATCACCGAACGGAACTTGTCGTCGGTGAAGTCTTCGACCGGGGAGACAGCGGCCTTGTTGCGCAGCATCGACTTCGGGGTGAACACGATGAGCGGGCGGCTGATGCCGTCGAGCACATGGCGGCGCAGCAGGTGGAAGTAGCTGGCCGGCGTCGACGGTAGGGCGACGGTCATCGATCCCTCGGCACACAGCTGCAGGAAGCGTTCGATACGCCCCGAGGTGTGGTCGGGGCCTTGGCCCTCGTGACCGTGCGGAAGCAGCAGCACGACGTCGGAGAGCTGGCCCCACTTGGCCTCACCGGAGGAGATGAACTCGTCGATGATGGACTGCGCGCCGTTCACGAAGTCGCCGAACTGCCCTTCCCAGAGCACCAGGGCGTCCGGGTTGCCGACCGAGTACCCGTACTCGAATCCGACCACCGCGAACTCGGACAGCGGCGAGTCGTAGACCATGAATTGGCCACCGCCGTGCTCACCGTCGATGGGCTTGAGATGGTTGAGGGGGGTGTACTCCGACCCGTTCTCCCGGTCGATCAGAACCGAGTGACGCTGCGTGAACGTGCCGCGGCGGGAATCCTGTCCCGACAGGCGCACGGTGCGACCCTCGAGGACGAGCGATCCGAACGCGAGAAGCTCGGCGAACGCCCAGTCGATACCGCCGTTGCGTGATGCCTCCTGCCGGCGGTCGAGCACCGGCTTCACGCGGGGATGCGGGGTGAATCCGTCGGGCACGTTGACGAAGGCATCACCGATGGTCTGCAGGGTCGTCTTGTCGACGGCGGTGACGAGCTTGGTGGGCAGCGTCTGGTCGGATTCGACGGACGGGCTCGGCTCGGGGCGGTACTTCTCCAGTTCTTTGACCTCGTTGAAGACCCGCTCGAGCTGTCCCTGGTAGTCGCGCAGGGCGTCCTCGGCCTCCTTGGTCGAGATGTCACCACGACCGATCAGGGCTTCGGTGTAGCTCTTGCGGACTCCACGCTTGGTGTCGATCACGTCGTACATCGCCGGCTGGGTCATCGACGGGTCGTCACCCTCGTTGTGTCCACGACGGCGGAAGCAGACGAGGTCGATCACGACGTCCTTGTGATAGGTCTGCCGGTAGTCGACGGCGAGCTTCGCCGCCCACACGCAGGCCTCGGGATCGTCGCCGTTGACGTGGAAGATCGGCGCGCCGATCATCTTCGCGACATCGGTGCAGTACTCGGACGAGCGCGAATGCTCCGGTGCGGTGGTGAATCCGACCTGGTTGTTGACCACGATGTGCACGGTTCCGCCGGTGCGGTAGCCGGGCAGCATGGCCAGGTTGAGGGTCTCGGGCACCACGCCCTGTCCCGCGAAAGCGGCGTCGCCGTGCAGCATCAGCGGCAGGATCGAGAACTCGCCCTCCTCGTCGAGCTGGTCCTGCTTCGCGCGGACCAGACCTTCGAGAACCGGATCGACGGCCTCGAGGTGACTCGGGTTGGCGGTGAGCGACACGGTGATCTCGTTGTCGCCGAACATCTGGTAGTACTTGCCCTCGGCGCCCAGGTGATACTTCACGTCGCCGGAGCCGTGCGCCTGCGACGGGTTCAGGTTGCCTTCGAATTCGGTGAAGATCTTCGAGTAGGGCTTGCCGACGATGTTGGCCAGGACGTTGAGCCGCCCGCGGTGCGGCATACCGATGACGACCTCGCCCAGGCTGTGCTCGGCGCTCTGGTCGATGACGGCATCCATCATCGGGATGACCGATTCCGCGCCCTCGAGCGAGAACCGCTTCTGCCCGACGTACTTGGTCTGCAGGAAGGTCTCGAAGGCCTCTGCGGCGTTGAGCTTCGACAGAATGTACTTCTGTTCTGCGACAGGCGGTTTGGAGTGCTTGATCTCCACGCGCTCGCGCAGCCACTTCTGCTGGTCGGGCTCGAGGATGTGGGTGAACTCCACGCCGACGTGGCGGCAGTAGGCGTCGCGCAGAATCGACAGCACGTCGCGCAGCTTCATCTTCTCCTGGCCGTGGAAGCCGCCGACGTTGAAGGTGCGGTCGAGATCCCAGAGCGTCAGACCGTAGGTCAACACGTCCAGATCGGGGTGGCTCGCCCGGGCGTCGCTGTCCATCATCAACGGATCGATGTCGGCCATGAGGTGGCCGCGGCTGCGGTAGGCGGCGATCAGTTCGAGCACTCGGGTGTTCTTGTCGACGGTTCCCGCGGGGATGTCGCGGCGCCACCGGATCGGCTCGTAGGGGATGTGGAACGCGGTGAAGATCTCGTCGTAGAACGCGTCGTCGAGCAGCAGCTCGTGGATCCGTCGGAGGAAGTCACCCGACTCGGCACCCTGGATGATGCGGTGGTCGTAGGTGGACGTCAGTGTCATCAGCTTGCCGACGCCGAGCTCGGCGATCTGCTCGTCGCTGGCTCCCTGGAACTCGGCCGGGTACTCCATGGCGCCCGCGCCGATGATGGCGCCCTGACCCTTCATCAGGCGAGGAACCGAGTGGACGGTCCCGATGGTGCCCGGGTTGGTCAGCGAGATCGTCACGCCGGCGAAGTCGTCGGCGCCGAGTTTGCCGTCGCGGGCGCGGCGGACGATGTCCTGGTAGCCGGAGTAGAACTCGGCGAACCCCATCGTCTCGCATTCCTTGATGGCGGCGACGACCAGCGTGCGGTTGCCGTCCTTGCCGACCAGGTCGATGGCGAGCCCGAGGTTGGTGTGTGCGGGCGTCACCACGTTGGGCTTGCCGTCGACCTCGGCGAAGTGCCGGTTCATGTTCGGGAACGACTTGATCGCCTGCACGATCGCGTAGCCGAGAATATGGGTGAAGCTGATCTTGCCGCCGCGGGTGCGGGCCAGATGGTTGTTGATGACGATGCGGTTGTCGATCATCGCCTTGACGGGCACGGCGCGAACGCTGGTCGCGGTCGGGATTTGCAGCGACGCCGACATGTTTTTCGCGATCGCGGCCGCGGGACCACGCAAGACCTTGTTCTCGTCGGCCGATTCGGACTTGTCGGTCGATGTCGCCGTCTTGGCGACCGGGCGGCTCTGCGACCGCGCCGATCCGTCGCGGCTCGCCACGCTCTGCCCGGAGGCCGCCTTGGTGGCGGTGGCCTCCTTGGCCGGTGCGCTCTTGCGCGCCGCGGGACGGGTGGGTGTCTGGTCGAGGGTGACCTGCTTGGACGCAGAGCCCTCGGACGATGCCTTGGTTGCGGCCGGCTTCGCAGCGGACTTGCTCGCAACAGGTTTGCTTTCGGCGGTCTTGCTCTCGGGAGCCTTACTCGGGGCGGGCTTGTTCGACGAGGCAGTCGCGGGGGCCGACCCGTTGCCGTTGGCGTTCGATCCCGACTCGGCGCCGTTGGCTGACGGCTTGTAGTTCTTCAGCAGGTCGTGCCAACTCGGATCCACCGAATCAGGGTCCTGGATGAACTGCTGGTACATTTCCTCGACCAGCCACGTGTTCTGCCCGAAATCGGATAACGAACTGCTCACAGCGGTATCTCGCCTCAATTCCCAAAAAGGTGCCGGGTTTTCTGCCACCGAGGTCTCTCGTGAAGACTATCGGTGAACCACCTGCAGATGGTACGCGCGTGAAAGCAGTCCGTGCGCACCGACCTGCTACTTCACGGTCAGTTCCACACGTCGTCCACACGAGGACAGAGCCTCGTCATCTGGCTCGGACTTTCACGCTGTCGTGGGGCCGGCGTCGTTGCCGGATGGGCCCACCGGAATCGGCGATTCGTCGGGATCGACACCTGCATCCCAGAACGCTCGATACCTTCCGGTCAACGACAGCAACTCGTCGTGTGTTCCCATTTCGACGATGCGTCCGTCTTCGACAACGGCAATCAGGTCGGCCCGTGCGGCGGTGGCAAGTCGGTGCGCGACGATCACCGACGAGCGACGCCTGGTGACCGCGGCGCCCGCAGCGAGCACGAGCGCTTCGGTTGCCTGATCCAGTGTTGCGGTGGCTTCGTCGAGAAGCAGCAGATCGGGTTCGACGAGTTCGGCACGCGCCAGAGCGACGAGTTGCCGCTGGCCTGACGACAGGCCCTGGCCGCGCTCGCCGAGCGGATGATTCATGCGTCCGGGAAGTGACCGGATCATGTCGATGGCACCGACTGCCGCCGCGGCCCGAGCGATCGTCCGGTGGTCGGCATCGGGCCGGCCGTAGGCGATGTTCTCCGCGACCGTGCCGGTGAACAGGTGTGGTTCCTGGGGGACAAGTCCGAGGCGTTGCCGGTAGCCCGACAACGTGTACTCGCGGATGTCGACGCCGTCCATTCGCACCGAGCCGGAGGTCGGGTCGTAGAACCTCGCCAGCAGTTTGACGATCGTCGACTTGCCTGCGCCGGTGCGCCCGACCAGGGCCACCGACGTGCCCGGCGCAATGGCCAGGTCGAGGTCGGTGAGTGCGTCGCCGGCGGCACCGGCGTAGCGGAACGAGACGTGATCGAGCGTGGCAGCCCCGTCGAATCGGGCCGGGCCGGGTTCGGTGGCCGACGGCGACGCGGCCAGCGAACTCGGTGTCGACACCAGATCGCCGATCCGTCGCAATCCCACGGCGGCCTGCTGGTACCCGTCGAAGACCTGCGTGAGCTGCTGCACCGGGCCGAACAGCATCGCGAGATAGAGAATGAAGGCGACCAGGGTGCCGGCCGACATCGCGCCCGTCGACACCTGATGGGCACCCACCGCGACGGCGACGGCGGTCGCGAGATCCGACATGAAGGTGATGAACGGGAAGTAGATCGAGATCGCGCGTTGGGACACCATGCGCGCGTGCACCCAGTCAAGGGTCCGCGTGGTGAATCGTGCGTCGGCGACCGCGACGTGACGGTAGGTCTGCGTGGTCTTGATGCCGGCGATGTTCTCTTGGAAATCTGCGTTGACCGCACTGACGAGTTCGCGGGACCGGGTGTACGCGCGCGCTGCGATGCGCCGGAACACCACGGTGGCCACCACGACGACGAGAAAGACCGGGAGGATCAGCGCGCCCAGGACCGGGTCGGTCACGACGAGTGCGATCGTGACGCCGATCAGCGTGAGTGCGGCGACGATGGCCGAGGAGAGGCCGGTCTGCAAGAACGTCGACAGCGCGTCGACGTCGGTGGTCATGCGGGTCATGATGCGGCCCGACAACTCACGCTCGTAGTAGTCGAGTCCGAGGCGTTGCAGGTGCGCATACGAGCGGATGCGCAACCCGTACAGGACTCGCTCGCCGGCCCTTGCCGAGGTGATCGTCATCGCCGAGGTCGCCACCCAACCCAGGCCCACGAGCGCCACACCCACCCCGGTGGCCCACCACAGTGTCGCCTCGTCGGCGTTGGTGGCAGCGTCGATCACGGTCCTCGCGAGGGTCGGGAACATCAGCCCGATCAGGGTGTCGGCGGCGATCGCCACGATCGCGGCGACCATCAACCACCGGACCGGTCGAAGGATGCCGCGCAGAGTGAAGTGCGGGTTCTCCCGGCGCGCGGCGACCGTGTCGACCTGCGGGTCCTCGGTTGCCGGTGGCAGCGCGGCCACCGCCTCGGTGAGTGCGGGCGTGGCAGGCATCGACCCGAGGGCGGAACCGATGCCCGGGCCGCGTCCCATGCCGCCGGTGGCCGGGGCCGGATTCCGGATCGGTCGAGCCGGGGCGTCGGCGCCGGTCGGAACCCGATCGGGCCAGAGATCCTCGGCGGAGTCGGGAGACATGGTGATACCGGCCGGGACCTCGGGCATCGTGGGTGACACCGGCGCCATGAGGTCACGGAAGCGTGGTGACGTCGTCTCGAGTTCGGCCACGGTGCCGACCGCGGTGATCACGCCGCCCTCGATCACGGCGACACGATCGGCGAGGGTCAGGGTGGAGCGTCGGTGGGCCAGAACGAGCATCGTACGGTGCTGGGCGCGGAGACCGCGCAGGATGCGGGCCTCGGTGGCGGCGTCGACCGCCGACGTCGCGTCGTCGAGGACGAGGATGCGTGGGTCGGCGAACAGGGCGCGTGCGAGGGCGATGCGTTGACGTTGTCCGCCGGACAGGGTGAGTCCTCGTTCGCCGACGACCGTCGCGTACCCGTCCGGGAGGTCGTCGATGAACTCGGCCGCGTCGGCGCGTTGTGCTGCGTCGACGACGCGCTTCATCACCGCCGCATCCACGTCCTCGGCGGCGACGTCGAGCGCGATGTTCGCGACGATCGTGTCCGAGTAGAGGAACGGCTCGTCGAAGACCACCGCGAGCGCGTGGTGCAACGCGTCGGGGGCCAGCTCCGACACCGGATGGCGGCCGTCGGCACCGACGATGTCGATCGACCCGGCGTCGGGTGTCAGGTATCCGCTGACGAGGTCGGCCAGCGTCGACTTGCCCGAGCCGGGCGGCCCGACGATGGCGACGCATTCGCCGGGTGCGATGCGCAGATCCACGCCGTCGAGGACCGCCGGTTCGGAATCGGGATCGTCGTATCGGTGGTGTCCGAAGCGGACGGCGTCGAGTTCGAGTCCGAGTGGTCCCGGCGGCAGTGTGCCGGTGTTGCCGATCGCCGGGTCGCGGGGATGCTCGGTCACGTCGAAGACACGCTCGACCGCGGCTCGCGCCAGCTGTGCGCTCACCACCAGGTTGGTGAGGAGTCGGGCCATGGCGGTCATGCTCGCCACATACGTCGTGAAGGCGAGAAAGGTTCCGGTGGTGATGTGGCCATCCATCGTCAGATAGCCCCCCACGGCGATCACCGCGACCATGCCGATCTGCGGGATCGCGGCCATGGTCGGTGCGAATCGTGCGTTGATCCGGGCGGCGCGCAGTCGCCGTGCGTAGAGTGCGGCACCGAGGTCGACGAGTTCGTCGACCGCGCGCTGCTCCTGCCCGAAGCCCTTGACGACGCGGACACCCGTGACCGTCTCCTCGACGTGCTGCGCGACGTCGGCAGCGGCTTGCTGAGCCGACCATGTGGCAGCGAACAGACGCCGACGAGTACGCCAGATGACCAGTGCAACAACGGGAATGATGAGCAATGTGACGGCGGTCAGCAGAGGCGACAGGTAGGCCATGATGCCGATCGCGATGACCACCTGGACCGCGGCGCCCGCCGACAGGGGAACCATCGCCAGCAGCCCCTGCAGGATCTGGAGATCGGAGATCGAGCGGGAGACGATCTGCCCGGTCCGGATCTCGCGCTGCGCCAGGCCATCCAGATGCAGCAGCGTGTCGAGCAGTCGCAGGCGCAGAGCGTTCTGCACGTTGATGGACAGCCGGCCGGCCGTGATGCGGCGTCCGTACTGGCAGGCGTACCGGACGAAGGCGAGCACCACGAGCATCGTCACGATCGCGGTGATGGACAGCCCGTGGGTCGCGACGCCGGTGGCGTTGTCGACGGCGGCCTTCGCCAACAGGGGAGTGGTGAGGTCCACCGCGACGGCGATCGCGGTGGCGATCAAGGTGGTGACGACCAGCCGCCGGTACTTCCACGATTCGGCGGCCAGGCGTCGGATCCATCCGGGTGATGTCGCGTCGGCCGCTCTCTCCTCCGACGGGGACGGCTGGACTTCGTTGTCGAGGGCCGTCGTCACCACCGGCGCACGGGCGGCAGGCCGGCGTCGTACACGACCGTCGAATCGACATGCCACGCGACCGGCGGGGGTCCGAAGACCTGCCGGGAGTTACGCACCACTCGTCGGCCGATCGCCCGACTGCCGGCACCACCGATGACGGCGCCGATCCCGGCGGGCATCAACTTGCCGAGCACCAACGGCGCCTTGCGATATGCGTACTTGCGCGACAGTTTGGCGACGAGCTTCTTGTTGAGTTTGGTGATCGCGCTCTGCGGGACCGACGAGCGGCCGAGTCGGCGCAGCACGCCTCCCCGGGTCCCGACCACGCGTCCCAGCGCGAGCACACCCTCTTCGCCGAGCGCGACGGTGAGCACCAACGTCTTGCGTCTTTCGTTGTCGTGCAACGGAATTCCATGGACCTCGGCGATTGCCAAGGCAAGTAGCGCGGAGGCCTCGATGAAGAAGGCCGATTCGCCCGTCATCGCACCGAGTGCGGTCATCGTCCCGACGCCCGGGATGGCCGCAGTGGCACCCACCGCGCCGCCCGAACCGGTGACGGCGTGCAAGTAGCGCTTCTCGAGACGTCGGATGAGTTGCGCGGGTGAGTCGTTCGGGTACTTCGCGCGCAACGATTCGACGTACTTCTTGACCCGGGGGGCCTGGAGTCGTTGGGCGCGGTCGAGCACACCGCCGGCCACCTCGACGGTCCGACGCGACGTCGGAGGTTCGGGCTGTTCCCACTGGGGCTGTTGCATGTTCTGTGGCTGGGGCGGGTATCGGGGGTCGAATGTCATGAGAGGGGTACCCAATCTCGAGCGGGGACGACTTCGGTTGCCGGCGGTGGCCCGGGTGGCGTGCCATCTCCGAATGGCCGTCCGCCGAGTTCTTCGCGATGGTGCGGCGTCAGCCATCCGCGCAGGTCCGGGCCCTTGGGAACGATCTGCGTCGGATTGATGTCGCTGTGCACGATGTAGTAGTGCTGCTTGATCTGGGTGAAATCGGTGGTGTCGCCGAACCCGGGCGTCTGGAACAGGTCGCGAGCATACGCCCACAGAACCGGCATCTCGCTGAGCTTGGTGCGATTGCACTTGAAATGGCCGTGGTAGACGGCGTCGAACCGGGCGAGCGTGGTGAACAGCCGCACGTCGGCCTCGGTGATGGTGTCGCCCACCAGGAATCGTTGCGTGGACAGCCGTTCGGATAGTTCGTCGAGCTTGGTGAACAGGCGGTCGTAGGCAGCGTCGTAGGAGTCCTGGCTGCCGGCGAACCCGCACCGGTACACGCCGTTGTTGACTTCGGTGTAGACGCCGCGGTTCACCTGGTCGATCTCGTCACGCAGGTGTTCGGGGTACAGGGCGGGTGCACCCTCGCGGTGGTAGGCGGCCCATTCCAGCGAGAAGTCGATGGTGATCTGCGGAAAGTCGTTGGTCACCACTTCGCCGGTGGCGGTCTCGACGATGGCCGGCACGGTGATGCCCTTGGGGTAGCCGGGGAATCGCTTCTCGTAGGCGTCTTTGAGTCGCGGGATGCCCAGGACCGGGTCGACGCCGCCGGGGTCGAGATCGAAGGTCCACGAGTTCTTGTCGTGCGTCGGACCGCACAGGCCGAGCGAGATCACGTTCTCGAGTCCGAGGAGCCGGCGCACAATCAGCGTCCGATTGGCCCACGGGCATGCACGGGCGGCGACGAGACGGTAGCGACCGGGTTCGACGGGATACCCGTCGCGACCGTCGGCGGTGATCCGGGTCTCGATGTACTTGGTGTCGCGCACGAACTCCTGACCGGTGGTCACATAGCTGCCCTGCTCGGCGTCGCCGTGTGTCGTGCCGGTGTCTCTCGTTCCGCTGTCGGGGGCCATGCCTCACACAGTAATGATCTGTACCGACTCTTGGCATCGGTTGCCCGGCGCGGTATATTCCAGTCGGAATATTTGGTCGGAAACATGGAGTTGGGACATGGGTGAACACGGCTCGGCGCAGCCTCTGCCGCCGATCGCGATGCTGATCCTCGGTTTGCTGGCCGAGCGGCCCATGCATCCCTACGAGATGTTCCAGACCACCGTCGAACGCCGGGAGGACAGGTTGGCCAAGATCCGGCCCGGCACCATGTATCACTCGGTGGACCGTCTGAATTCCAAGGGACTCATCGAGATCCAGGAGGTTCGACGCGAAGGCAATCGGCCCGAGCGGACCGTTTACGCGATCACCGAACACGGACGTGAGGTGCTGACCAGAAGCCTGGAGCAGATCCTTGCCCGGCACCCGGAGGAGTATCCCGAGCTCTATCTGGCTCTGTCCGAGGCGCACGGGTTGCCCCGGGCCCGGGTGATCGAGTTGGTCGGCGAACGAATCGAACGGATGCAGACCGAGCTCGCCGAGTACGAGGCGGCGGTCGCGGTGGCGCAGGCCTGCGGCAAACCGGAGATGTTCCACCTCGACGCCGGCTGCAAGATGGCCACGCTACGCACCCAGATCGACTGGCTCACCGATCTCGTCGACCGCATGCGAACCTCGCGGATCGCCTGGCTCGACGACCCCGACTTCCTGACCACCATCAACGGCCTGCCTGCGGGGGCGGCGGCCGATCCCGAACGCGCACAGAAAGAGAACACACCATGACCACCTCTCCGCCCTCAGCTGGGCAGATCACCAGCCGGCCATGGGTCGCACTGCTGGCGCTCTGTGTCGGCTTCTTCATGATCCTCGTCGACATGACGATCGTCGCGGTGGCGCAGCCGCAGATTCAGGCCGCGCTGGACACCGACGTCAACGGGATCGTCTGGGTGTCGAGCGCCTATCTGCTCTTCTACGCGGTGCCGCTGCTCATCACCGGCCGGCTCGGCGACAAGTTCGGGCCGAAGAACGTCTACCAGCTGGGTCTGCTGGTCTTCACCGCCGCCAGCCTGTGGTGCGGTCTGTCCGATTCGATCGGTGAGCTGATCGCGGCCCGAGCCCTGCAGGGTATCGGCGCGGCGCTCATCACCCCGCAGACGATGGCACTGATCACCCGCATCTTCCCGCCGGAGAAGCGCGGCGCGGCGATGGGTGTGTGGGGCACGGTTGCCGGTGTGGCCACCCTTGTCGGTCCACTGCTCGGCGGCATCCTCACCGACAGTTTCGGCTGGGAGTGGATCTTCTTCGTCAACATCCCGGTCGGCATCGTCGGCCTGGTCCTCGCCGCCGTGCTGGTGCCCAGCGTCGAAACTCATGACCACCAGTTCGACTGGATCGGCGTGATCCTCTCGGCGGTCGGTCTGGCGGCCCTGGTGTTCGGCATCCAGGAGGGTGAGACCTACAACTGGTCGGCGTGGATTTGGGCACTCATCGTGGGTGGCGTGCTGGTGATGGCGTTGTTCGTCTACTGGCAGTCGCGGATTCGGACCGAGCCGCTGGTGCCGCTGTCGTTGTTCCGCGATCGCAACTTCTCGCTCTCCAACATCGGTATCGCCACCATGGGCTTCGCGATCTCCGGTCTGATGATCCCGACGATGTTCTTCCTGCAGCTCGTCGGCGGTATGTCGCCGACCCAGTCGGCGGTGATGATGGTGCCGATGGCCGTGCTCACCGGCGTCCTCGCGCCGATCGTCGGCCGCATCCTGGACCGCGTCCACCCACGCGTGATCATCGCCTCGGCCCTGCTGCTCAACGCCGTCGCGGTCGGACTGCTCGGCATGCTGGCTCAACCGGATACTCCGGTGTGGCAGTTCGTGATCCCGCTCTGCATGATGGGTATCGCGTCGGCCGGGATCTGGGCCCCGTTGGCCGCCACCGCCACCCGAAACCTGCCCTGGCAGCAGGCCGGTGCCGGCGCCGGCGTCTACAACACGACGCGGATGATCGGTTCGGTGCTCGGCGCGTCGATGGTCGGCGCACTGATGCAGACACGACTGGCTGCGGAGCTGCCCAACGTGAACACCAACGAGCACCGGGACACGGTCGCCCAGTTGCCGGCCTTCCTCCGGGAAGGGTTCGCCGACGCCATGGGGCAATCGCTGTACCTGCCGGCCGCGGTGCTGCTGATCGGTGTGGCGGCGACGGTGTTCCTGGTGCGGCCCAAGCACCAGACGCCTCGGGCGGCCACGGAGGCACTGCTCGCCGAAGGTGAGGTGGAGGGAGCAGGCGCGGCCTGAGGACGCGCGTCGTCGCCTCCCGAATCCTGTCGGTGCCCGGCCGTACCGTGTAATCCATGCGGATCTTGCACACCTCGGACTGGCACCTGGGCCGGACCTTTCACGGTGTCGAACTGCTCGACGACCAGCGACGTGCCCTGACGCAGCTGGCCGCGATCGTGGCCGAGGAAGCCGTCGACGTGGTGGTCGTCGCGGGCGACGTCTATGACCGGTCGGTTCCCTCGGCAGACGCGATCGCCACCTACGACGCGGGCCTGGCCGAGATCGCCGCCGCCGGGGCACAGATCGTGATCACCTCCGGCAACCATGATTCGGCGACCCGGCTGGGCTCGGCATCCGCCTTCGCCGCTGCGGGCGGACTGCATCTCCGTACGACGATCGCCGGCATCGACCGTCCGGTCGTCCTGTCCGACCAGTTCGGTGACGTGGCGATCTACGGCATCCCGTATCTCGAACCCGATACCGCGCGTGGCGAACTCGGCGTCGAACAGGATCGCGGGCACAGCGCGGTCCTCGCCGCGGCGATGGATCGGATTCGGGCGGATCTCGAGGGCCGGTCGGCGCGATCGGTGGTCGCTGCACATGCATTCGTGGTGGGTGGCATCGCCTCCGAGTCCGAGCGGTCGATCAGCGTCGGAGGTGTCGAAACGGTGTCCGCAGATACTTTCTCGGGCGTCGATTATGTGGCCCTGGGGCACTTGCACTCGCCGCAGCGGCTCACCGACACGGTGCGCTACAGCGGCTCGCTGCTGCCGTATTCGTTCGGTGAACGTACGCACCGGAAGTCTGTGTGGATCGTCGACCTCGACGCGCGTGGGGTGTCGGAGGTCCGTGCACACGACCTGCCTGGGGTGCGCGAACTCACTTGTCTGCGTGGCACTCTCGACGACCTGCTCACCGACCCGGCCCTGGAATCCGCCACCGACCACTACGTGGAGGCCGCCCTGACCGACAAGGTGCGCCCCGTCGACGCGATGCGCATACTGCGGCAACGCTTTCCGCACGCGGTGCATGTGCGGTGGGAGCGTCCCGAGCAGGGTGAGGGTGTCGACTATCGCTCACGAGTTCGGGGTCGCACCGATGCCGAGGTGGTCACGTCGTTCATCACCGATGTCCGGGACGAGCCGACTCCGGGTGAACTGGCGATCGTCGATCGTGCACTGCGCGCGGTGGTCGGTGAGACCGAGGCGGACGGTGTCGGCGCCAGCGCACCGGAATCGGTTGCTTCGGAAGGGGAGTGGGCCCTGTTTGATGTCGGGGTGGTCGATGTGGCGGAATCCGCGTGAGACTGCACAGACTCCGCATGCGCGCCTTCGGGCCGTTCGCCGAGGACACCGAGGTCGACTTCGATGCGCTGTCCGCCGAAGGCCTCTTCCTGCTGCACGGTCAGACGGGTGCGGGAAAGACGACGGTGCTCGACGCGGTTGCCTTCGCACTCTATGGCCGGGTTCCGGGAGCTCGCGACATCAATCGGCGGCTGCATTCGGATCATGCACGCCCGGAACAGGTCCCGGAGGTCGAACTGGAGGCGACGATCGGTGGGCGCCGGATGCGGATCATCCGCTCACCCGAACACCACCGGCCCAAGAAGCGGGGCCAGGGCACGCGCAAGATCAACGCCTCCGCCACGCTCCACTGGGTGGACGGTTCGGGACCCGATCTGACGCGTTTGCCGGACATCGGCGATGTCGTCGTACGGCTGATCGGTATGAGTGCGGAACAGTTCTTTCAGGTGGTTCTGCTTCCCCAGGGTGAGTTCGCGAAGTTCCTGCGGGCCAGTTCCGAGGATCGGGAACGGTTGCTGGAGAGGCTGTTCGACACCGAGCGCTTCGGTGACCTGGAAGAATGGCTTCGCGACTGTTCGCGTGCGAGCGAGGCGACCGTGACCGAGCGAGTGACAGCGCTCGACCGCATCGCCGGGCAGATCGTCGCGCTGGGAGGGGTGGATGCGCCGCCCGCAGCGCCGGACCTGGACTGGGCGCAGGAGTGTCTCGACGCTGCGCGTTCGGTGTGCGACAGTGAACAGGCGGCCCTCGATGCCGCCAGGGCCGCAGTCCACGTCGCACAGGCCGCACACGACGCAGGAGTGCAGCGCGCCGAACATCGACGCCGAGGGAGGCAGGCCACCGAGCGGCTCGATCAGCTCCGCCTCGGTGAGGCCGATCGCTCGAAGGTGGCTTCGGCTCTCGACGCAGCACGGCGGGCTGCGCCGATCGCATCGCTGATCGACGAGCACGAACATGCCTGTAGCGCTTACGATGCCGCCACCCGCGCATGGGAGAGCGCTCGCGCGGCCATGGCGGCAGTAGCCGGCGGTGAGGCGGTCTGCGACGCGAACGAAGCCGAGTTGCGGGTGGCGGTGGACGGCTGGACCGCCGAGTCCGGTCGGTGGGAACCACTGGCGGCCCGGGTCGCAGAGAGGCCGGCGTTGGTCTCCGACATCGAGACCCTGAAGCGCGACGTCGGTGCCGCGCAGACTCGTCGTGCGGAATTGGCCGGACTGTTGGCGGCGGCTCCTGGTCGCCGTGACCAGGTCCAAGCTGCGCTCACCACGGCGCTCGAGGCGCGTGGGCGAATCCCGCAACTCGAGTCCGAGCGCGAGCACGCCGAACGGATCGCCAGGGCGCTGCTGGCCCGCACGCAGGTCGATCAGTCTCTGCGGCAATCGGATACGGCAGTTCTCGAAGCCCGCGAGATCCACGTGGCCGCCCGCGAGCATCTGCTCGACCTGCGTACACGCAGACTGGCCGGGATGGCCGCCGAACTCGCGGCGGAGTTGGTCGACGGGGAGCCGTGCGTCGTCTGTGGGTCGCAGGAGCACCCGCAACCCGCGCGAGCGGGGGACGCGTCACCCGTCGGCGATGCGCAGGAGTCAAGTGCTGCGAACGCAGAGCAGCGTGCCGCGAAAACACGCGCACGGGCCGAATCGGACCGCGCCGCTCTGGTCGAACGCCGCAAGAGCCTCGACGAGACCGTCGGAGACGCAGACGCCACGGACACCGAGCATCGGCTGCAACGGATAGGTGAACAACTCGCGGATGCGCGTCGTTGCGCCGAAGGTGTTCCGGCGCTGCAGGTTGCGGTCGAGAATGCGGCCGCGGAGTCCGACGCTCACCGGGCAGAGGCAGCCGACCTCGATTCGGCGCAGTCGGCGCGCAATGAACGGTTGTCTGCGTTACGGACCCGTCTGGCCGAGCTCGACGCCGAGGTCCTCGAGGCCACAGGCGGACGCGTCGGAGTGACCGAACGGCGTCGTGAACTGGCCGACCTGTGCCGCCTTGCGGGACAGTTGCGCGATGCCCTGCGGGAGCGGGAGTCGGCCCGGGTCCGGCGTGACGAGATCGCCGCGCGCCTGCGCGATAGGTGTGTCGACGCCGGCTTCGAGGATCCTGCCGGCGTCCGGGCCGCACTGGCCCCTGCCCAGCAGATCCAGAAGTGGGAATCGACTTTGCAGCAGGCGATCACGCTGCGCTCGGCCGCGCTCGAGACGCTCGGCGACCCCGACGTGACATCCGCCCTCGAGGGCGATCCGGTCGACACCGGCGCCCTGGCAGCGAGTCTCGCGCTCGCACGCGGCGCGGCAGACAAGGCGGCCAGCAGTCATGCGGTGGCGGCCCGGCGAGCGGCAGATCTGGAGCGATACGTCGCCGAGTTCTGGGCGGCGTCGGATGCGCTGGCGCCGCTGCAGGCCAAGTGCGCGGAACTGTCGGGGCTTGCCGAACTCGTCAGCGGACACGGCCAGAACGCGCGTCGGATGTCGTTGCATTCGTACGTGCTGGCAGCGCGTCTGGAGGAGGTGCTGGTCGCCGCGTCGGCCCGTCTGCACCAGATGTCCTCCGGACGTTACGAATTCGTGCACACCGATGCCGTCGGACCGCGAGGACGCCGGGGTGGCCTGGGTATCGAGGTGCGTGACGAGTACACGGGTGCGGTACGCGCGACGACGACCCTCTCCGGCGGTGAGACCTTCTTCGCATCGTTGGCGCTTGCCCTCGGTCTCGCCGACGTGGTGTCGGCAGAGAGTGGCGGTCGGGTCCTCGACACGATCTTCATCGACGAGGGTTTCGGCACTCTCGATCCGGAAGCACTCGACTTGGTGATGGGCGTCCTCGACGACCTGCGTTCCGGTGGGCGAGTGGTGGGAGTCGTGAGTCACGTCGACGAGTTGCGCGCTCGAATTCCCGCTCAGCTGCAGGTGGTGCGGGGCGACAGCGGTTCGACGGTCCGGATGAGTGAACTGCTGCGCGTGTCGTGAGCAGCCCGATTGGGGATCGCCCGAGCCCGTGCGCTACTCTGTGTTTCGCCCGTTGAGCCCCCGTAGCTCAGGGGATAGAGCGTCTGCCTCCGGAGCAGAAGGCCGCAGGTTCGAATCCTGCCGGGGGCACCACAAAATCTGGGGGAAGAACTTGTTCCCCGGGGTTCTTAGTCGTCCCCTAGAAGTTTCTGGGGGAGGACTCCAAGGGTAGGGGAAGAGTTTCTTCCCCTACTTTCTTCGGCGACGTGCCTGGGTGGAGATCAGTTCATCGGCAACGGCTGCGCATTGCGTTGCGCCAGCATCGTTTTGATGGTGTTGATCTCGTTGCCCTGGGTGTTGATCATCGACGTGGCGAGGGAGCGCACGTAGTCCTCGTCGACGTTCTCCGGGTTCGCGGCGTACTGCATCATCGGCGTGCCGCCCTCGTGGTGGCGCAGCATGAGTTGCAGGAAGTAGGTGTCGGCCTCGGCGCCGCGCAGGCTGTACAGCTTGGCCATCTCGGCCTGAGTCGCCATGCCGGGCATCATCGGCTGGTCGGTGGCTGCGGGAGCCGGAGTCCCCGACGGCATCGGCATGCCGCTCATGTCGCCGTGATCGTGATGGTGGCCGTCCTCGGACATACCGCCCATGTCGTGGCCCATCCAGGCCATGTGCTCACCCGGGTTGTCGAGCGGATAGCCCCACCGCGTAAGCCACGACTGCATCTGCCCGATCTCGTTGCTCTGCGTGGTCAAGATGTCGTAGGCGAGCGATCGCACCTGGATGTCCTCGCCGGTGCGGTAGATGATCGACGCCATCTCCACACCCTGCTGGTGGTGAGCCGACATGTCCTGAGCGAAACCGACCGCGGCCGAGTCGGCGGCGGGTCGGTCCTCGGTGCTCGCGTCGTCGGCGAAGCTGGCCTGGATCACCAGCCCGAGTCCGACGCCGACGAGCAGGATCGCCACGCCGGCCAGGGCGAGCAGGAGTCGACTGCGCGAAGCGGGCTCGGCTGCCTCGGCAGATTCGGGCTCGGCAGCGACGGTCGTCGCGTCATCGTGAGATTCAGGGCTCTCGGTCATCGAATTCACCTTCTCCTAGCCGGTCGGCATCGGCTGCGTCACGGGCGCAGCGGGCTTGCCGTCCATCGGGAAGGCGTCCGGCCCGGGCGGGCCCTGGTCGGCCGGCGGCGGGTTCGACGGGTCGAAGCCCGGGGTCGGCCCACAGGTCGCCTGAACCTCGGGGTACGCCGATGCCTGCGGATTCTCGCGGTACACATTGGTCATGGGGTTGCGTCGCAGCGCGGTGATGAACTGGTTCACCCGCGGATCCTTGGCGGAGTCGAGCTTGAGCTGATGTCCCCAGCTCTGCAATGACAACGGCGTGCTCAGGCCCGGGTAGGGCGACATGAACAGGTACTGCTCGCCGCGAACCAGATTCTTGAGGTAGTCGAGATCGCCCGACGAGATCGTGTCCGGGTTGTAGGTGATCCACACCGACCCGTGCTCGAGTGCGTGGACCGCGTTCTCCGAGCGGATCGGGTTCGGGTAGACGATGCCGGTACAGGTCGCCCAGATGGCGTCGTGCGGACCGCCGAACGGCGGCGACTGGTCGTAGGCGACCCGCTTCTCGGTGTGCGTGGCGGCCGGGTAGTAGCGCTTGACGATGCCCTCGATCTTGTCGGAGGGATCGGGATTGGCCGGTGTCGGAACGAACTCGGAGATGGTTTCCGGCGCGATCCGCGCGGCCTCTTCCTCGGCACGCTTGTCGAGGAACCGCGGCACCAGATAAATGGCGAGTCCGGCGACCAATGCGACGACCACCACGACCGCGCCCACCATCATCCAGTCGATGCCGCCCGACGGCGACTTGCCGCTCTTACTGGTCTTGGGGACGTGTGCCCCGGCTTTGCCCGCCATGTATCTCTCTCTGTATCCCGCTACTCGACACCGCGTTGTGTTACCGCTTGGCGCCACCATCGACCACCCCGGGCGCCGTCATGCCACGCGGCGTGGACAGTCTACTTGTGCGCCGACGCGTGCCCGTTGTGGCCACTGGGACCGGGCGATTGTCTGCGTGAGTCGGCGGGCCAATAAGATGGTGCTCTGTGACTCCCGCCGACCTTGCCGCGCTGCTCGCGGCCGTGACACTGACCGTGGTTCGTGACCACGGTCTGGACGAGACGCTCGTACCCGATTCCGTCGGCGTCGAGCGTCCACGTCATGCCGACCACGGCGACTACTCGACCAACATCGCGCTGCAATTGGGCAAGCGCCTCGGCGTTGCTCCGCGCGAGTTGGCCGGGTGGCTCGCCGAGGCCTACTCGGCCGCCGACGGCGTCGAGAAGGCCGAGATCGCAGGGCCCGGGTTCGTGAATCTGTGGCTGGCGGCGGCCGCGCAGAACACCGTGATCACGACGGTCCTCGAGCAGGCCGAACGCTACGGCCGGGGAGACGACCTGGACGGATCGGTCATCAACCTCGAGTTCGTGTCGGCCAACCCCACCGGGCCCATCCACCTCGGTGGCACGCGCTGGGCGGCCGTCGGCGATGCACTCGGACGGGTTCTGCAGGCCCGCGGTGCCGACGTGACACGCGAGTACTACTTCAACGACCACGGCGCGCAGATCGACCGGTTCGCGCGGTCCCTGGAAGCGGCGGCCCTCGGGCAGCCGACCCCCGAGGACGGCTATGCCGGGGCCTACATCGCCGACATCGCGAAGCAGATCGTGTCGCGGGTGCCCGACGTCCTTGACCAAGCGGCCGATGAGCGGGTCGAGACCTTCCGGTCGGTGGGCGTCGTGCTCATGTTCGACCACATCAAGGAGAGCCTGCACGAGTTCGGCACCGACTTCGACGTGTTCACCCACGAGGACAGCATGTTCACGTCCGGCCTGGTGGACGAGTGCATCGCCGAGCTCAAGGCCAACGGCAAGATCTACGAGAAGGACGGCGCCTGGTGGCTCCGGTCCACGGAGTTCGGTGACGACAAGGATCGGGTTGTCATCAAGAGCGACGGCAACGCCGCCTACATCGCCGGCGACATCGCCTATATCCGCGACAAGCGCAACCGCGGCTTCAACCTGTGCATCTACATGCTCGGTGCCGACCACCACGGCTACATCAGCCGGCTCAAGGCTGCCGCGGCCGCGCTCGGCGACGATCCCGACGTCGTCGAAGTACTGATCGGGCAGATGGTGAACCTCGTCCGCGACGGCAAGCCGGTCCGGATGAGCAAGCGCGCGGGAACCGTCATCACCCTCGACGACCTCGTGGAGGCCGTCGGCGTCGACGGCGCGCGCTATTCGCTCATCCGGTCGTCGGTCGACGTCAACATCGACATCGATCTGGATCTGCTCACCAAGCAGTCCAACGAGAACCCGGTCTATTACGTGCAATACGCGCACGCACGTCTGAGTGCGTTGTCGCGCAACGCCGCCGAGCTCGGACTTGCCGCCGACGTCGCGCACATCGATCTGCTCGACGATCCTGCCGAGGGCGAATTGATCCGCACCATCGGCGATTTCGACGAGGTGGTGGCGACCGCGGCGACCCTGCGCGAACCGCATCGCGTCTGCCGCTACCTGGAGTCGCTGGCAGGTGCCTATCACCGCTTCTACGCACGCTGCCGGGTGCTCCCACAGGGCGACGAACCGCCCGCCGACATCCACCGCGCTCGACTGGCGCTCTGCTCGGCGACCCGTCAGGTCCTGGCCAACGGTCTCGACCTGGTCGGCGTGAGCGCACCGGAGCGCATGTGAGCGCGCACCCGGCCGGACCCCGGCACGCCGAACTGCTCGCCGCGCCACATCTCGCGCAGCGGCCCAGCGATCCGTCGCAGCTCGCCGAGATCCCCGCAAATGTGTGGCCGCGCAATGCACTCCGCAACGACGCGGGCGAACTGGAGATCGCGGGTGTCGCGGTCTCTGCGCTCGCCGAGGAGTACGGGACGCCGCTCTTCGCGATCGACGAAGCCGATTTCCGGTCGCGGTGTGCCGACATGGTGTCGGCGTTCGGGCCCTACGGTCGAGTTCACTACGCATCCAAGGCATTCCTGTGTACCGAGATCGCCCGCTGGGTGCATGAGGAAGGGTTGTCGCTGGACGTCTGCTCCGGCGGTGAACTCGCCATCGCGCTGCGCGCCGGATTCCCGCCCGAGCGAATCGCCATGCACGGCAACAACAAGAGTGTCGCCGAACTCGCCGCGGCACTCGATGCCGGCGTCGGCCATGTCGTCCTCGACTCCTTCGTGGAGATCGATCGGCTCGACGCGCTGGCCGGCGAACGTGGCCTGGTCGCCGATGTCCTTGTCCGCGTGACGGTGGGTGTCGAGGCGCACACACACGAATTCATCTCGACCGCACACGAAGACCAGAAGTTCGGCTTCGCGCTCGCCGGTGGGGTAGCGATGGACGCGGTGCGGCGGGTGTTCGCCACCGACAACCTGAGGCTCGTCGGTCTGCACAGTCACATCGGTTCGCAGATCTTCGACATGGACGGTTTCGAACTCGCCGCGCACCGCGTGCTGGGTCTTTTGCACGACGTCGTCGCCGAATTCGGCGTCGACAAGACGTCGCAGATGTCCATCGTCGATCTCGGTGGGGGACTGGGTATCTCGTATCTCCCCGAAGAGGATCCGCTGCCGATCGGTGCGGTTGCCGAGACGCTGGCGGCCATTGTGCGTCGTGAGTCGGCTGCCGTAGGTCTGCCGATGCCGACCATTGCCGTGGAACCCGGCCGGGCGATCGCCGGACCGGGAACGGTGACGCTGTACCGGGTGGGCACCATCAAGGATGTGGCGCTCGGCGGCGGTGCGGTTCGGCGCTACGTGTCCGTCGACGGCGGGATGAGCGACAACATCCGAACCGTGCTCTACCAGGCCGAATACGACGTCCGTCTGGTCTCGCGGGTCTCGTCGGCGCGCGCGGTGGTCAGCCGCGTCGTCGGGAAGCATTGTGAGAGTGGCGACATCGTCATCAAGGATTGTTGGCTGCCGGATGATCTGGCGCCCGGAGACCTCATCGCGGTGGCAGCCACTGGCGCCTACTGCTATTCGATGTCGAGCCGATACAACATGACGATGCGCCCGCCGGTCGTGGCGATTGCGAACGGCGCCGACCGACTGCTGTTGCGGCGCGAGAACATTGACGACTTCTTCAGCCTGGAGGTGAGCCAGTGATGGCAGACGACAAGCTCGAGCCGGACTCGCTCGAATCAGACCGATCCATCGGGATCGCGGTTCTCGGCATGGGAAATGTCGGCGCCGAGGTGGTACGCATCATCACAGACAACGCCGCCGACCTCCAGTCACGCGTCGGAGCGCCGGTCCGCCTGCGCGGTGTTGCGGTCCGCGACCTGAGCCGGCCCCGCAAGATCGCGCAGGAACTCCTGACCGACGACCCGGAATCGCTGGTCGCACGCGACGATGTCGACATCGTCGTCGAGCTGATGGGCGGGATCGACCCGGCCCGCGGCCTGATCCGGGCTGCGCTCGAGGCCGGGAAGTCGGTCGTCACCGCCAACAAGGCGCTGCTCGCCGAGTACACGGGCGAGCTGGCGACGGCGGCGGCGCAGGCCAAGGTCGATCTCTACTTCGAGGCCGCCGTGGCCGGCGCCATCCCGGTGGTGCGTCCCCTGATGCAGTCGCTGGCCGGTGACACGGTCGAGCGGGTGGCCGGAATCGTCAACGGCACCACCAACTTCATCCTGTCGGCGATGGACGAGACCGGCGCCGACTACCACGCCACGCTGGCCGAGGCCGGCCGCCTCGGCTATGCCGAGGCCGACCCGACCGCCGACGTCGAGGGATTCGACGCGGCGGCCAAGGCAGCCATCTTGGCCTCGATCGCGTTCCACACACGGGTGACCGCCGCCGACGTGTACCGCGAGGGCATCTCGTCGGTGACCTCCGATGATCTGGTGGCCGCCAAGAAGTTCGACTGCACCGTCAAACTCCTGTCCATCTGCGAGCGGATTCACGACGCCGACGGCTCGGAGCGGGTGTCGGCCCGCGTCTATCCCGCACTCATCCCGCTCACACATCCGCTGGCGTCGGTGAACGGCGCCTTCAACGCCGTGGTGGTCGAGGCGGAGAACGCCGGACGGCTGATGTTCTACGGCCAGGGTGCCGGTGGCGCTCCGACCGCGTCGGCGGTGCTCGGTGACATGGTGATGGCCGCTCGCAACAAGGTGCACGGCGGGCGTGGTCCGCTCGAATCCACCTATGCGTCGCTGCCCATCGCCTCGATCGACGACGTGCCCACCCGGTACTACGTATCGATGCAGGTCGCCGATCGTCCGGGTGTGCTCGCCCAAGTGGCGGGTGAGTTCAGCAAGCGGTCGGTCAGCATTGCCGCGGTGCGGCAGGAGGGGGCCGGCGACAACGCCCGCCTGATCGTCGTGACGCACCGGGCGCCCGACCGGGCGCAATCGGAATGCGTTGCGGCGCTGGAAGACATGGACGCCGTGATCAAGGTGTCGAGTGTTCTGCGATTGGAAGGAACCGATGACTGAAGCGACGCCCGTGCACACCGCGTGGCCGGGTCTGATCGAGGCCTATCGGTCCCGACTGCCGGTGGCCGATGACTGGAAGGTCGTCACGCTACTCGAGGGTGGGACCCCGCTGATCAGTGCACCGCACCTCTCGGCGCTGACCGACTGCGAGGTCTACCTCAAGGTCGAGGGCCTCAACCCGACCGGGTCGTTCAAGGATCGCGGTATGACGATGGCGGTCAGCAACGCGGTCAACAACGGTAAGACCGCAGTGCTCTGCGCCTCCACCGGGAACACCTCGGCGTCGGCAGCGGCGTATGCGACCCGCGCCGGGATCACGTGCGCGGTCCTCATCCCGGAGGGCAAGATCGCCATGGGCAAGTTGGCTCAGGCAGTCATGCACGGCGCCAAGATCATTCAAGTTCAGGGCAACTTCGACGACTGTCTGGAGATGGCCCGTAAGGCGACCGCCGAGTTCACCGAGATCGAACTGGTCAACTCGGTGAATCCCGCTCGCATCGAAGGACAGAAGACGGCGGCCTTCGAGATCGTGGACGTCCTCGGCCGCGCTCCCGACGTGCACGCGCTGCCCGTCGGCAACGCCGGGAACATCACCGCATATTGGAAGGGCTACACCGAGTATCACGCCGACGGCATCAGCGATCGCCTGCCGCGCATGCTCGGTGTGCAGGCGGCCGGCGCCGCGCCGCTCGTGAACGGTGCGCCGGTGAAGAACCCGGAGACCATCGCGACCGCGATTCGCATCGGGTCGCCCGCCAGTTGGAATCAGGCGGTCGCCGCGAAGGATGACTCGAACGGCCAGTTCCGGGCTGCCACCGACGAAAAGCTTTTGGAGGCTTATCGTCTCGTGGCCGGCAAAGAAGGTGTGTTCGTAGAACCGGCGTCGGCGGCGAGTGTCGCCGGCCTGCTGGCGGCGCGCGCCGACGGCTGGGTGTCGGCAGGGTCCACGGTGGTCTGCACCGTCACCGGGAACGGGCTCAAGGATCCCGATACCGCGTTGTCGGGGATGCCTGAAGTGGAAGCGATTCCGGTGGATCCGGTGGCGGTGGCGCATGCCCTCGGCGTGGCCTGAGTCGACCGTGACCACCGACGCCGCCGAGACCGCCACCTCTGGTGGCCGACTACCCGAGGGCCTGTCGATCCAGGTCCGCGTACCGGCGTCGAGTGCGAATCTGGGTCCCGGGTTCGATTGTCTGGGAATCGCTTTGGGTGTCTACGACGAGGTGACGGTGGTGACCGTACCCGGTGGTGACATCGAGGTGGAGGTCGACGGGGAGGGTGCCGGCGACGTGCCCCGGGACGGCAGCCATCTGGTGGCGCGCGCCCTGACCCGTGGACTGGAGTATGCGGGAATCTCCGCCCCCGGCTTGAAACTCCACTGCCGCAACGACATTCCTCATTCGCGCGGACTTGGTTCGTCGGCGGCCGCGGCGGTGTCGGGGTTGGCCGCCGCGTCGGGCCTCATCTCTGCGTCGGGGATCGGCGACGGTCTGTCGGCGGATGAACTGGTGCAGTTGTCGAGCGAGTTCGAGGGGCACCCGGACAACGCCGCCGCCAGTGTGTACGGGTCGGCGGTGGTGACGTGGACTGCGGACACCGCCGATGCGCCCCGCTATCAGGCGCGTCGACTGCAGGTGCACCCCGACATCGGGGCCACGGTCTTCGTTCCCGACACGGAGTCGTCGACGTCGTTCACCCGGGGGCTGCTCCCCGACACCGTCCCGCGCGCCGACGCCATCTTCAACCTCAGCCGTTCGGCACTGGCGGTGGTGGCGCTGACGGCGGACCCCACCTGCCTGATGGCTGCTTCCGACGACCGCCTCCACCAGCCGTACCGCGCAGCAGCAATGGCCCCGACGGCCGAACTCGTCGCGAAACTGCGCGCACACGGGTTCGCGGCGACCGTCTCGGGCGCCGGACCCAGCGTGCTGGTGCTCAGCATGCGGCCGGTTCCTGGGGAGATTCGTGAACTCGCCGCAGCGTCCGGCTTCACTCCGCGTACGGTGGAGGTCGCCGGAGGCGTCGAGGTCACTGTGTCCTGACAGACCTGGTCTCGCCTCATCGGCGTGTTGCCGGTATCATGCGATCGGAGTTACCATAGTCTGGTCTAGCCGCTCAGGCGCGCTCTGCCGTGTTTCCCACCGATCACTGATCGAAGTTATCCGGCCTCCCTTGGTCGGGGTCCTCCGATTCCAGTTCAGGCGGTCGTCGAAACACCGGTAGTCCCCGAGCAAGCTCGCAGCGGACCCACACAGATTTCTCCTCAACAGAGTTTTCACCGCCCACCGCGGGCGGCCATCCCTGAGGTGACAAGCAGGGAGATCAAGACCTTGCGCAGCTGATACAGCCGCGAAAGGAACGAAAGGACATCCGTGACTGATACGGACCTGATCACCGCACCCGTCGACCGCGATTCCGCCGACGATGCGGCGACCGGTGGCGCAGGTGCCACCAAGACGAAGGCACGTTCGACCCAGCGCACCGGGCTCTCGGGCATGGTGCTCAGCGAACTGCGGACCGTCGCCGGTGAACTCGGCATCAAGGGCACGTCGGGAATGCGTAAGGGCGACCTGATCGCCGCCATCAAGGAGCGTCAGGCCGGTGCGTCGGACGCGAAGGCCCCTGCCAAGGCGTCGGCCCCGGCCGGCGAACGCAGCGCACCCGAGAAGAAGTCCGAGCCCGAGCAGATGACACTCGGTGATTCGGCGTCGGGCAACGGCGCACCGCAGCGCACACGGCGCCGGCGCGCTGAAGCGCCCGACGCGACGACCGAGGCTGCGGCCGGGGCCGATTCGGCCCAGAAGGAGTCGGCCCAGAAGGATTCGGCCCAGAAGGATTCGGCCCAGCAGGATTCGGCCCAGACCGAAAACACTGAGGCGCCCGCGAAGGGCGAAGGCCGGAACAACGAGGTCCGGAACTCCGACGGTGGCGACGGAAACGACCAGCGCAACCGGAACCGCAACCGCAACCAGGGCGGCAACAACCAGAACGCCAACCAGGGCGGCAACAGTCAGAATGCCAACCAGGGCGGTAACAGCCAGGGTGGCAACAACAACCAGAACCGGGACAACAACCAGAACCGGGACGACGACGACGGATCGGGCCGCGGTCGCCGCGGTCGTCGGTTCCGTGAGCGCCGGCGCGGACGTGACCGCAACGACGCGTCGGGCGGCGGCGAACCCCAGGTCTCCGACGACGACGTGGTGCAGCCGGTCGCGGGCATCCTCGATGTCCTCGACAATTACGCGTTCGTCCGCACGTCCGGGTATCTCGCCGGGCCCAACGACGTCTACGTGTCGATGAACCTCGTCCGCAAGAACGGCCTGCGCCGCGGCGACGCCATCACCGGAGCCGTGAAGGTGCCGCGTGAGGGTGAACAGCCCAACCAGCGCCAGAAGTTCAATCCGCTTGTGCGTCTCGACACCGTCAACGGCGGTGACGTCGAGGCGGCCAAGAAGCGTCCCGAGTTCGGCAAACTGACGCCGCTGTACCCGAACCAGCGACTGCGCCTGGAGACGACGCCCGAGCGTCTCGACACGCGCGTGATCGATCTGATCATGCCGATCGGCAAGGGGCAGCGCGCCCTGATCGTGTCGCCGCCCAAGGCGGGTAAGACGACGATCCTGCAGGACATCGCGAACGCGATCACCATCAACAACCCGGAATGCCACCTGATGGTGGTGCTCGTCGACGAGCGTCCGGAAGAGGTCACCGACATGCAGCGGTCGGTCAAGGGTGAGGTCATCGCCTCGACCTTCGATCGTCCGCCGTCAGATCACACCTCTGTCGCCGAGCTGGCCATCGAGCGGGCGAAGCGTCTGGTGGAGAGCGGCAAGGACGTGGTGGTCCTGCTCGATTCGATCACCCGCCTCGGTCGTGCCTACAACAACGCGTCTCCGGCGTCGGGCCGAATCCTGTCCGGTGGTGTCGATTCGACTGCGCTCTACCCGCCGAAGCGTTTCCTCGGCGCGGCGCGCAACATCGAGAACGGCGGCTCGCTGACGATCATCGCCTCCGCGCTGGTGGAGACCGGTTCGACGGGTGACACGGTGATCTTCGAGGAGTTCAAGGGCACCGGCAACGCCGAGCTCAAACTCGACCGCAAGATTGCCGACCGCCGTGTGTTCCCCGCGGTCGACGTCAATCAGTCGAGCACCCGCAAGGACGAGCTGATGATGTCGCCCGAGGAGTTCTCGATCATGCACAAGCTGCGGCGCGTGCTCTCGGGCCTCGATTCGCAGCAGGCGATCGATTTGCTGCTCAGCCAGCTCAAGAAGTCGAAGACCAACATCGAGTTCCTGATGCAGGTCCAGACCAACGCACCCGGAGCGATGCGCGACGAGTGAGACCCATCCGCGGCGCAGGTGTGAACGCTCCTACCCGCTGCTTGAGGGCAGCTCAGAGAATGCAGATCACCTGAGCCGCGATGATCTTCACCACCATGGCCGCTGGGTATACGAGCGCATAGCCGAGTGCGATGCGCGGGTCGCCGCCACCGCGGGCGTTGGCGAAGGCGAGATGGGCCGGGTTGGTTTGTGATCCGGCCAGCACACCTGCCATGCGCAACCTGCCGACCCGCAGCACCCAGCGGCATGCGGCAAACATGCCGATGCCCAGCACGGCCGCGGTCACGATGCCCGTGACCAGCATGTCGACGATCTCGCCACCGGTCAGTGCGGTGAGAATGAGTGAGCCGGCCCGTTCACCGGCGTAGGCGAGGAACAGCAGCAGCCCGATCTCGGACACCACCTGAGCCGAGGTGAGCGGCATCGATGTGGCGACCGGCCCGATCCGCCCGAGGCGGCCCAACACGAGTCCGACGATGAGGGTGCCCGCGGCCGCGCCGAGCGACAGCGACCCGACGAATGGCACGGGGATCGAGATCACGCCCAGCCCGATACCGGCCGCGATCCCGAGACCGAGTGCGGCAGCATTCAATTCGGTCATTCCGCGGCTCGAATCGCCCAGTTCTCGAGCGATGTCGGCCATCCGTTCGGGTGGCGCGACCACCCGCACCCGGTCACCGAGCTGCAGCACGGTGTCGACGTTCGCGATCAGATCCTCGTCGCCGCGTCGTACCCGGGTGATGGAACCGTCGTGTCTGTCGAGTTCCAGATCCCGCACGCGTCGTCCGGCCAGGCGGGGCGCCGAGATCGTGATCCGCCGGAAGTCCAGCGCGCTGCGGTCTGCGGTGAGGTCGTGCGACGACCGGTGTCCGAGTTCGTCGGCGACCTTTTCGACCTCGTCGGCAGGCCCGACGGCGGTGACCAGGTCCCCGTGGTGCAGGATGCTGTCGTCGTGCACGTGCTCCGGCGGGGTGGTGGAGTCGTGGGCGACGCGCGAGAAGGTGATCCGATGGCCGTGGCGCTTGCGGAGGTCGGCGACGGCGATGTCGGGCCGGTCGACACGGACCGTGACGTCGACGACATCTGCCTGGGAATCGGGGTCTTCTCGTCCCTTCGCCAGCGCGAGCCCCACCATCACCAGCATCGTCACCACACCGAGCAGATACGTGGTCGCGTAGCCGACGGTCGCCTGAGGTGATCCGCCGGTGGCCGCGAGCGCCGGAGTATTGGTGACCGCCCCGGCGAACGTACCCGCGATCGCGGTGGGCGAGAGCCCGAACGTCGTCCCCAGGCCCTGTGCTGTCGCGGCGGCAGCGATCACCACCAGCGTCACGGTGACGACCAGATGCCAGGCCGTCCGCAACGTCGCGAAGAACGTCGGACCGGCCATCAGCCCGGTGGTGAACGCGAACAGCACCAGACCGAGGTTGCCCAAGATCTCCGGGATCGAGATGTCCACATCCAGCGCCGTACCCCACGCCGTGATCACCATGGCGGTGAATAGCACTGCGGCCGGACCCAATCCGACGCCGCGGTAGCGGATTCGCCCGAGCGCCACACCCAACCCGACGACGAGCGCGGTGAACAGCAAGGGCTGATCAGCAAAGAAGCTCAGGACCGCCGTCATGCAAGCAAGTATCGCCCCGCCGGTCAGGTCGCCGCAGGCCACCAGCGGGATCTGATGACCTTGTACCCACCAGGTGTGATCGGGGTGACAAGTCTAAGTGACCAAGTCGCCGAGCAGGTGATCCCAGGCCTCGAAGGTCGCTGCGGAGACGGTGCCGGTCTGCGTCGCCACCAGGGCGCAGTGCGCGTGCCGGTCGTAGATCTCGATGGAGCCCGTTTCGCCCCAGGCGCCTTGGGACCAGGTGATCCAGCACTCGGTGGCCAGATTGAAGTTGATCATCGCTCGGCAGCCGCCAGAGGCGAGGACCATCTGACCGCGATGCTCTCGCGCGCCGTCCAGCTGGTCATGGCGCATCTGGATGCATCCCGGCGCCGCGGTTGCCAGCGTCATCGGCATACCCAGCAGGGCGGCGTGTTCGAGGGCGGCGATGACACGCCGCGATTCGACGCGCGTGTAGCGATTCTCGCGAAACGCCGGTAGCGAAAACAGGCGTTGCACCCCTCCGTCGTCGAGTATCGAGTCGAACTGCGCTATCTGGTCGGCTTGCGGCGCGGGTACGTCGCTCGGCGTGCTCGCCCCCGAGACGTCGGCCGCAAGGTCGCCTTCGGAGGCCAGGTCGCCGTCGGGCGCGCCGGCCAGGGACAGCGACTCGAAGGCGAGACGATCGGAGTGCTCGGTCAGGTAGGTGGCGTGTGCGGTGTTTCCGTCGGTGTCGAACAGTCGCAGGGTGGGCGGCACATGCGCAGCCGGATCGGTGACCAGCGCCGAACCGAGACGAGCAGCGTTGAGACGCAACGTGATCCGCGACGGATCGGTCCGGATGGGGCCACCCATACTGACGGGCGCGTCGTGGATACCGACGTCGTTCATGATCACCGGTCCGGCGACGGTGACGCCGACGACCTTGTCGAGTGCCGGCAATTGACGTGTCACCGTGGCAACCTCGGAGTTCAGCAACGAGCCCGCGAATCCCGGTGTCGCCAGCAGGGTGTCGAGATCGCTCGTGGTGCGCTGTCCACGCGGACAGCAACAACCGCGATCGGCCCCGCAGGTCGGATTGCTCTTGTCATGAGCGTCGGGGGAGTGGGGCATCGTTGCCATTCCTAACTGCCGTTGTCGCTGGTGGTGCGGTCTAGTAGACGTCGCGCAGGTAGCGCTTGTCCTTCTTGAGTTGATCCACGTAGTCCTGGGCACCCTCTTCGTCGAGGGAACCGTGTTCGGCCACGATCTGGTGGAGCGCGTCCTCGACGTCGCGGGCCATCCGGGTCGCGTCGCCGCACACGTACAGATGCGCACCGTCCTGCAGCCACGCGAACAGCTCAGCGCCCTGCTCACGCATCCGGTCCTGTACGTAGATCTTGTGGTCCTGGTCCCGGGAGAACGCGAGATCGAGACGGTTGAGAACGCCGTCGGTGACGAACTGGTTGATCTCGTCCGCGTAGATGAAATCGCTGTCACGATGCTGATCTCCGAAGAACAGCCAGTTCTCGCCCTGCGCGCCCCGGCTCTGCCGCTCGTGCAGGAAGGATCGGAACGGCGCGATACCGGTGCCCGGGCCGACCATGATGGCACGGGCGTCGTCGGCGGGCGGCCGGAACGACTTGTTGGGCTGGATGAACACCGGAACGGTGTCGCCGACGTCGCGGTGGTCGGCCAGGTAGGTCGAACACACTCCGCCACGCAGTCTTTCACCGGAGCGGTAGCGAACGGTCGCCATGGTGATGTGCACGGTGCCCGCGTGCGCGAGTGGGCTCGACGAGATCGAGTAGACGCGCGGAGCCAACGGCCGAAGTTCGGCGATAAGTTCCTCGGGTGTGATGGTGATCGTGGAGTCGATTTCGAGGAGGTCGAGGACGTCACGACCCCACAGCCACGCGTCGAGTGCCTCATGGTCTCCGGTGGCCGACAGGTGGGTCAGCTCGGGATCCTCGGTGCGCGAGGCGATGTAGTCGACGAGGTACTTGGACGGAGCCGCAATCTCGAAGCGGTTGCTCAACGCCTCCCGCAGCGAGTACTGGCTCTTGCGGTCGGTGATCATCTCGTCGCCGGTCGCGCCGAGACGCGCGAGTACCTTGTCGACGAGGATCGGGTCGTTGAGCGGTGCGATACTGATGCCGTCGCCGGGCTCGTACTCGATGCCGCTGTCGCCCAACGAGATCACCACATGCCGGACCTCTTTGTCCGACGTCGGTCCGGACAGCACGGTGTTGGCGAGGATCTTGGCGGGATACGGGTTCTTGCGACCCCAGTCGGACTTTGCGGACTTGGCCTTGGCGGGCGCATCTGACGCCGGCGCTGCTGCGGGCTCGACTCCGGCGACGGACTCCGCGGTGGTCACCGAGTGTGCCTGTGCACCATCGGTTTCGATGGCGCTGAGTGCGGGCAGCGCGTTCGCCAGCCACTCGTCGGCCGGCTTCTGGAAGTCGATGTCGCAGTCCACCCGGTCGATCACCCGGGTGGCGCCGAGCTCGGCGAGACGGGCGTCGATGTTCTTGCCCGCCTGACAGAATCCGTCGTAGATGGAGTCACCGAGCGCGACCACGCCGTAGTAGAGGCCGTCGAGGCGCGGCGCGTCGGGTGCGGCCAGAGCCTGCCAGAAGTCCTCGGCATCGTCGGGCATGTCGCCCTCACCGTAGGTCGAGACCACCACCAGGAGTCGCCGAACGGCAGCGAGGGTCGTCATGTCCATGTCGGCCATGTCGGACACCTGGGGGTCGAATCCGTGTGTCGTCGCCAGGGTTTGGGCGGTATCGGCCACCCACTCTGCGTTTCCGGTCTGCGTCCCGTAGAGGATCTGCAGGCCGACCGGGCCCGACTGCTCGTCGGTCGCCGCCGCGGTCGCGACTCCTCCGGCCACGACGGCACCGGTGGGCATCGCCATGCGGGTGTTGAGCCCGGCGAGGAATCCGGCGAGCCACGCCTTCTGCTCGCCGGTGAACGGGACGTCGGTGGGGATGTAGGGGAGTTGCATGTCACCCGGCCTTGGTTTCTGTGGAGGAGGAACCGAACTCTGGTGCCGCGATACGCAGCAGGTCGGCGATGTCGGGCATCGCCTGGGTGGCGAACAACTCGTCGAAGCTCGGCAGTCCGGCGAGCTTCTCGCGATTCTTGCTGTCCTGCAGCAGAATCCACCCATAGGTTGCTGGTGCGTCCATCGACCGCACGTTGCGCAGCGCAAGTGCCTGCTTGTGGTCGTCGACGCGCTTGGCGGCGATCAGCGCCGCGACCTGCTCGGCGTCGTACCCGGACAGGATGGTGCGGGCGTACTTCGCGACCCGGCCGATGAGATCGAAGTCCTCGGTGAGCACCAGGTTGCGCGCAGCGCGGGCGATGACCTGTTCGGTGGCCTCGGTACCGGTGGCCACGGTGCTGCGACCGCGCGCGAGGCGGCCGGCGGCCAACTCGCGGGCGAGTTCGAAGACGGTGAACGCGTTGAGGAGTCGGTACATGTCGTCGTTGTCGGTCTGGCCGTACTCCGGGAGCGCGCCGCCGGCGACCGGACGCTGGGTCCGCATGCTGATCTTCAGTTTGCGTACCTGATCGGCCGCGATCGCCGACGACAACTCGTCGAGCAACTCGCGGTGGGAGAGGGTGGCCATCAGCACGTCGCTGTCCTGGTAGGAGAGCAGCGCGCGGGGCATCGCGTAGGAGATGTAGTGGCGTTCGGTCTCCCAGTTCTCCAGCAGACGGGTGGCCAACGCCGATCCCGTTGCCTCCGCATGCATCTGCAGCATGGTGTGCACGGCGAGGTGATGGATGGGCGCCAGCGGGTCGTCGACACCGGTGATGGCACCGATGACGACCGAGTCCGAACTGATCCGGCTCTCGAGTTCGCAGGCGGGGTCGTACTGGTAGAGGAATCCGCCACTCATCCCGTTCGCCAGGCCCTTGCCGTAGCCGCCCAGATTCAGTACCGCACCGTTGGTCATGTACTCGCAACCGAATTCGCCGAGTCCCTCGACCACCGCGGTGGTACCCGAGTTGCGGACGGCGAACCGGTCGCCTGCCTCGCCTTCGACGAACAAGCGTCCGCCGGTGGCGCCGAACAGTGCGAAGTTGCCGACCAGGACGTTGCCGCCGACCGCAGGTGACCCGCCGCCGGGGGAGCGGACGACGACGACGCCGCCCGACATCGACTTGCCGACACCGTCGTTGCAAGTGCCGATATGCGTCATCCGCATGCCGTCGTTGCAGAAGGCCGCGTAGGAGAGACCGGCGGATCCGGTGGTCGTGACCTGCACCGAGTCGGGCGCCAGGTAGCGCCGTCCTCGATCGTCGGAGTGGACTGCGGGCAGCACGGAAGCCGTTTGGGCGTCGATGCGGTAGTTGACCAGTCGTTCGATGTCGATGGCCAGCTGCGCGCCGACACTCTTGTTCCGATTGCCCAGGCACACGGGGTCGGTGGTGACGGTGTCGGCTCCCGCGTCGATGAGGTGCGCGTGGACCTGTTCGACAAGGGCGTCGTCGATGGCGTAGTCCCGTTCGAGATAAACAGGATCGACGATCTCGGGCATGTCGACGCGAGCCAGCAGTGCGGACAGGCGCAGGGTGCCGACCAGGTGCGCGTCCTGTGCCAGGTGCAGCAGATCCGTGCGACCGCGGGCGGCGCGCAGCGAGGGCACGCCGATCGACGCCAGGATCTCGCGTACCTCGTGGGCGATGTTGAGCAGGTACTGAGCCATCGACCGCGGATCTCCCTCGAAGACCTCGGGATTGGTGGTGAGTCCGGCCGGACACTTGATGTTGCAGTTCTTCGCCATCACGCAGCCCACCATCATCAGGGCGGCGGTGCCGAACTCGAAACTGTCGGCACCGAGTAGCGCCGAGGTGACCACATCCTGCCCGGTCTGGTGCGCGCCGGAGGTCCGCAACACGACCTTCTGTCGAAGTCCGTTGGCGCACAGGGCCTGATGGACTTCGGCGAGACCGATCTCGGCGGCCCGGCCGGCGTAGCGAAGGCTCGACACGGATGCCGCGCCGGTGCCGCCGGTGTTGCCGGCCACGTTGATCACGTCGGCACCTGCCTTGGCCACACCGACGGCGATGGTGCCGATGCCCTCCGACGAGACGAGTTTGACGATGACTCGCACGCGCGCTGCCTTGCAGTCGTGGATGAGCTGCGCGAGGTCCTCGATCGAATAGGTGTCGTGGTGCGGGGGCGGTGAGACGAGTTCGACGCCGGGGGTGCCGCCACGCGCCGCGGCGATCTCGACCGTGACCTTGGGTGCCGGAAGTTGACCTCCCTCACCCGGTTTGGCGCCCTGGCCGATCTTGATCTCCAGCTCGGTGAGCATCGGGTCGGCCAGGTAGCCGGCCCAGATGCCGAACCGTCCCGAGGCGAACTGCTTGATGCGCGAGGCGCGAATGGTGTTGTACCGGGACAGATGTTCGCCACCCTCGCCACTGTTGGAGAGGCCGCCCACCATGTTGGTACCGTGTGCGACGGCTTCGTGTGCGGGCGCGACCAGCGCGCCGTGGCTCATCGCCCCAGACGCGAACGTTGCCGTGATCTCATGTGCGGGTTGAACTTCGGTGAGTGCGATGGGCGCACCCGGTTGTCTCCGGCATGGTTGTCTCCGGCGCGGTGGTCGTTGGCTTGGAGTGCGAGGACGTCGCGCAGGGCGCTGGGCCGCTGCGTGCGTGTCGAGGCGAGTTCGGTGGAGAACGAGCGGTACGCCGCGGTGATCTCGAAGGTGTCGATGTCGTGGTCGGACAAGCGGTCGAAGCTGCTGTCGACGTACGCACCCGCGTCGAGCCCGAAGGCGTCGCCGAGTTTGCCCACGGTGAGCAGTCGCACCGCGTCCCCGGCGCCCACCGTGCGCGCCGCCTCCGACTCCCTTCCTGCGGTGGCGAAGCTGATCTTCTCGGCCGTGAGTTCCTCGTACTTGCGGACGGCGGTGGTACCGAACGAATGTCCGGCGCCGTCGGCGCGCTCCTTGAACAGCCCGAGGAGTGGCAGATCCTTGTCGGTGCGCGGTGGTTCGTCGCTCATCGCCGAGCGATGCGCCGCTCCGAGCGCCTCGGCGATCGGAGCAAGGCCGACCCCGCCGACCGGCGAGGGCAGGTTCGGGAACCACCGGCGCAGGTTGTCGTCGGCGGTGTCGAGGAAGTTCGGTTCGAAGAATTCGCCGCCGATGTAGCTCTCCGCGGTGCACAGACCGACGCGGCCCATCGTCTTCATGAGTGACTTCTCGGCGGCCTTGGCCCACCGCGCGAACGCTGCGTCCGGTTCGTCCGGCGCGAGCTCCCGGGCACGTCGCGCGACCGAATGCGGGTGCACCGCAGCCGCACCGAAGCCGAGCACCGCCGCGAGATGGTGCGATGACTCGATCTGGCCGCTGTCGACGACCAGGGAGACGCGCAGGCGCAGTCCCTCGGAGATCAGCCGTTGGTTGATGGCCGACACCAGGAAGATCATCGGTAGAGCAGCACGGTCGCGGCCGATACTCCGGTCACTGAGGACGGCAATGCCGCCCTGCTGCTTGGCGAAGGAGACCACCTCGTCGCCGAGCCCGTCGACCGCCTGCACGAGGGCGGTGTGAGCGTCGTCGTCTCCGGCTCGCAACGCGTACGTCGCGTCGAACCGTTCGATCGGTGCCTCGTTCTGTCCGTACAGGGTCGCGAGATCGGTCGCCGTCAGAATCGGTGTGCCGAGCACGATCTGGCGAGACTTCCCGGAGCGCTTGCCCAGCCGCGGACGGGTACCGAGGGCAATGCGCAGCGACATGCCGTCGGCCTCGCGAATGCTGTCCAGGGGTGGATTGGTGACCTGGGCGAATCGCTGTGAGAAGAAGCGGGCGACGTTGGCCTCGATGTTGGTGAATGCGTTGATTGCATTGCCGAAACCCATCGCCGACACGCGCTCGGCGCCGGTGTCGAGCATCGGATCCATGAAGTAGCGGAAGCTCTCCTGATCCAGGTAGTGCGCGGCGAATCGCTGATGGTCGGTCAGTTCCTCGTCGTGACCGTCGGTGGCGGCGACGGCCACGTCGAGCGCGGCGAGATCGACCTTGGCGGCCGCCAGCAGTGCTGGGTAATCCTTTGCTGCGGCGAGCTTTTCGTACGCCTCGTCGGTGGTGTAGGTGCGATGGTCGCGGTGGTCGTAGTAGATCATCCCGCCGGCGGACACCCGGCCGCGCGAGATCACCGACTCCGGCGGCACCGAGATCTGACCGGCCTCGGAGAACGCGCACAGATACTCGGAGGTCTCCAGCGTGCGCAGGGGCCGCAGGCCAAGTCGATCGAGGCGGGCGCCGATCACCGAACCGTCGCCGAACACCACGGCCGCCGGGCCGTCGTTCTTCTCCTCGTAGAGGGAGAAGAACTCGAACATGGCGCGCACCTGCGGAGAGAGCGAGCTGTCGTTCTCCCAGGCCGGCGGCATCATCGACACGACCGCGGTGACGAGATCGACCTGGTCTTCGGTTACCCGTGCGGCGACGGTCTGGTCGAGGCGTGAGCTGTCGGACTGGCCGGGTGGTCGCACGATGGTGCGTCGCTGCGCTGCGGCGGCCGTCACCTGGGCGATGCGATTCTTCTTGTCGGTGTTGAGCTCACCGTTGTGCGCGAGGTAGCGAAACGGCTGGGCCATCGTGGGATGCGGGTCGGTGTTGGTCGAGAAGCGTGTGTGGAAGTACAGCGTGTGCACCGCATGGTCGGGGTCGAGGAGGTCGGTGAAGTAGCCGATCACCTCTGGGGAGGAGAGGCGTCCCTTGAGTACCTGGGTCCGCGCCGAGAGGGACAGCGGATACAACCCGGCCAAGGCGGGATGGGTGTAGCCGATGGACTCGATGTGCAACAGCGCCTGCTGGACGAGTTGGTCGAGGTCGGCGGGTTCGGGACACGGGTCCGGTGCGGCGAACACCCACTGGCGGATCGGCAGCTGATGGGCCACCGCCGCGGGCCGCAGGACGCCGTTGTCCACGGGCACGTCGCGCACGGTGAGCACGGTGAAGCCGCGATCGGTCATGGTCCGCTCGATGAGGGCCGTCGCCTTGGTGGCACCGGCGGCGGTGTCGGGCAGGAAGAAGTTGCCCACACAGAACTGGCCGAGGGCGAGCTTTCGTCGACCGGTCACCTTCCGGAAGAAGCGCAGCGAGAGGTCCATGGACACGCCACCGCCGTCGCCGACGCCCTCGGAGGACATGCCGCCGCGGTGCGGTACCGAGCACAACGCCTCGGCCGCCTTCTCGATCACCTCGTGTCGCTGGACGCCGTCCTTGCGGGCGATGAAGCCGACCCCGCAGCTGCTCTTTTCGTCGCTTGGAATCCCACAGCAGATGCTGTGAGGGGATTTCAGACCGCATTCATCCTCTGTTCTCGGCAGTGATCGTGGTGATCAGGGGAGGGCAGGTGACGTCGCTGCGACGATGAAGCGACGTCGGGGAGAACTATAACTTAGCTAAGGCTTACCAAGATAAGCCCTACCTAATGCGTGGTCGAATCCCGGGAATGAAACCAACGTCGTCCCTGTTGACGCGAGTGACCCCGGTACAAGCGCGATTTCTTCGGAAGCGATTGCGCGTGGCATACTGGTCGGTCGAGTCCGGTTCCGGTTCACACCGTCGAAGTGCGACGGTGACCCGGCGACCACAGAAAGGGACAACCACCATGAAGCAGGGCATTCACCCCGAGTACGCGACGACCACCGTCGTCTGCGGCTGCGGCAACACCTTCGAGACCCGCAGCACCGCTGCCAACGGACGTATCAACGTCGAGGTCTGCTCGCAGTGCCATCCGTTCTACACCGGCAAGCAGAAGATCCTCGACACCGGCGGCCGTGTCGCGAAGTTCGAGAAGCGCTACGGCAAGCGCACCAAGAACGCAGAAGCCAAGTAGTCCGGTGTCGCAGTAACTCCCGTGACGACGCCCACCCGGTCCATCCGGGTAGGGCGTCGTTGGCGTCTGAAGGGGGATCGTCGGGGTACGGGGTTGTTCGGGTGAGTATCGGCAGAGGTGAGTGAGCAGTGAGTACGCAGAGTCCGTCGGCGATCGATGACATCCTCGCCGAGCACGCGGGTCTCGAACGTCAGCTGTCCGATCCGTCCCTGCACGACGACCCCGGCGCCGCGCGCCGCGTCGGCAAGCGGTTCGCCGAGCTCGCGCCGGTGATGGCAACGCATGCCAAACTGCAGGCCGCCCGCGACGATCTCGACGCGGCCCGTGAGCTGGCCGCCGACGACCCGGCCTTCGCCGAGGAGATCCCGGCACTCGAGGCCACCGTGGCCGAGCTGGATGCGACGCTCACCGATCTGCTCGCTCCCCGCGATCCGCACGACGCCGACGACGTCGTTCTCGAGATCAAGTCGGGAGCCGGTGGCGAAGAGTCGGCGCTGTTCGCCGCGGACCTCGCCCGGATGTACCTCAAGTACTGCGAACGCAACGGATGGAAGGCGCAGGTACTCGGCGTCACCGAGTCCGACCTCGGGGGCTACAAGGAAGCGACGCTGTCCATCAAGTCCAAGGAAGCGGTCCGCGACGGCGTCTGGTCGCGTCTGAAGTTCGAGGGCGGAGTTCATCGGGTGCAGCGCGTGCCGGTGACCGAGTCGCAAGGCCGGATTCACACGTCCGCGGCCGGGGTGCTCATCTATCCCGAGCCCGAAGAGGTCGAAGACGTCGTCATCGACGAGACCGAACTGCGCATCGACGTCTACCGGTCGTCCGGCAAGGGTGGTCAGGGCGTCAACACCACGGACTCGGCGGTTCGAATCACCCACCTGCCCACGGGAATCGTGGTGACGTGCCAGAACGAGCGCTCCCAGTTGCAGAACAAGGCTCGCGCATTGCAGGTTCTCGCCGCGCGGCTGCAGTCGGCGGCCGAGGAACAGGCGCAGGCCGCCGCGGCCCAGGATCGAGCGGCGCAGATCCGCACGGTCGACCGCTCCGAGCGCATCCGAACCTACAACTTCCCGGAGAACCGCATCACCGACCACCGCATCGGCTACAAGGCCAACAATCTCGACGCTGTGCTGGGCGGCGACATGGATGCGCTGCTCGACGCACTTGTCGCGGCCGACCGTCAGGCGAGACTCGAGGCGCAGTGACCGCGGTCTCTGCCGAGATCGCCACGGCCACCACGTTGTTGGCCGATGCCGGGATCGACACCGCACGCGTCGACGCCGACCGGCTGATGGCGGATGTTCTCGGCATCGAGATCGGCCGACTGCTGCTCGTCGACGGCATCGACGACGCGCAGCGCACAGCCTTTCGGGCTGCGGTCGCGCGACGTGCGACGCGGGAACCGTTGCAGCACATCATCGGTCGGGTCGGCTTCGGTCCCCTCGAGCTTGCCGTCGGGCCGGGGGTGTTCATTCCGCGGCCCGAGACCGAACTCATTCTTGAATGGGCGGTCGACGCGGCGTCGTCCGTCGACGGATCGCGCCCCGTCGGAGTTGCCGACCTCTGCAGCGGGAGTGGCGCCCTGGCACTCGGCATCGCGACGATGGTGCCGCGAGCGGAGGTCGCTGCGGTAGAGGAGGACACCGAAGCGTTGAAGTGGTTGCAGCGCAACGTCGTCGAACAGGGTCTGGGTGAACGCGTCCGCGTCTGCGCGGCCGATGTCACCGATGCCGTCGCGATGCACGACGTGCTGCCGGATGGATCGTGTGACGTGATCGTCAGCAACCCGCCGTACGTGCCGGCCGATGCCCAGGTCAGTGCCGAGGTTGCCCATGATCCGGCTCGCGCCGTCTTCGGTGGGGCCGACGGGATGTCGGTGATCATCCCCATGGTCGAGGTGATCGGGCGGGCGCTCCGGCCCGGTGGCCGGGTTGCCATCGAGCACGACGACACCACTGCCGGCAGCGTCGTCGAGGTACTCGGCGATGCGGGAGTCTTCGATTCGATCGTCGCCCACCAGGACCTCGCCGGCCGGCCGCGGTTCGTCTCCGCGACACGCGCCGCGGGGTAACCGGCGGCGCTTTCCGTGCACGGTCAACGGTTTTCGACGCACGGTCAACGAGTTTGGGGGGTGCGGGAATTCGGTTGACCCGTGACCACACGTCACTACGCTTGGCGGCATATGACAACGAATCACGCAGAAGACATCGACACCTTCCTCGCGGCCTACGACGAACAATTGAGAGGAGATGCCGAGGCGTCGTCGGCGACCGACGTCGAGAGGTGCGGTCCGCTGTACCTGATCACTCTCGCGGGCGGTCGGGGGTTGGTGACCTATCGACCCTTCACGACGACCCACGACGAGCTCGCCGCGCTCGTGTGCTCCGCCGTCGACTACTTCCGGGCGGTGCCCGGACTGACCTCGGTGGAGTGGAAGACGCGTGGCCACGACATCATGCCGGGGTTGTACAAGAGTCTGCTGCACAACGGATTCCGGGATGGGGGCACGGAATCGATCATGATCGGGCGCCCCGAGTTGCTGCTCGCCGAGGACACCGCACCCTCGGGTGTCACCCTCCGGCGCATCACCTCGGCGGCAGACGTTCGAGCAACCAGGGCGATGGTCGACAGCGTGTTCGGCGCACGAGGCGAGCCCTCGGAAGCGAGTGTGCAGCAGGAGTTGGCGCGCCTGCACGACGGGACCGGCCGGCAGGTCTGGGTCGCCGAAGCCGACATTGACTACGTGACGTCGGACAACGTGGCTCAGCACATCGTCGGGTCGGGACGGCTCGAACCCGTCTCCGGCACCGACTTCGCCGGAATCTGGGGCGGTGCAGTGGTTCCCGAGTGGCGGCATCGAGGCATCTACCGGGCGCTCACCGCGGCCCGAGCGGGTGCAGCCCTCGAGCAAGGAAAGACGCTGATCCAGTCCGACTCCACTGAATACTCACGACCGATCCTGGAACGGTCGGGGCTGATCAAGGTGTCGACCACCACCCCCTATCGGCTCGCCGTGATCGACTGACGAAGCGTCGGCTGCGTTGTCGCGCAACCCGTGCATGCGAGGATGAACGGGTGAGCATTGTTTTCGACTGCAACGATCCGGAGAGTCGCAGCGCGGGTATCCGTGCCGCCGTGGGGGCGGCCAAGGCGGGCCGGCTGGTCGTGATGCCGACCGACACGCTTTACGGACTCGGTTGCGATGCCTTCGATGCCGATGCGGTGGCGCAGTTGTTGGCCGCCAAGCACCGTGGCCGTGACATGCCGGTGCCGGTCCTGGTCGGTTCCTGGCACACCATCGACGGCCTGGTGCTGTCGGTGTCACAGGCCGCCCGCGACCTCGTCGAGGCGTTCTGGCCGGGTGGGCTGAGTCTGGTCGTCGAGCAGGCGCCGTCGCTGGCGTGGGATCTCGGCGACACGGCGGGCACGGTGATGCTGCGGATGCCACTGCATCCGGTGGCCATCGAGGTCTTGCGCGAGGTCGGTCCGATGGCGGTGTCGAGTGCGAATGTGTCCGGTCAGCCGCCGGCCACCACGGCCGAGCAGGCCCGGACCCAACTCGGCGAAGAGGTGTCGGTCTACCTCGACGGCGGACCCTCACCGGCCGCGCAGGCGTCGACCATCGTCGATGTCAGCGGGCCGAACCCCCGGGTTCTGCGGGTGGGGGCGGTATCGGTGGCCGACGTTGCCGACGTGCTCGACGTTGACCCGGAGTCACTGCTGGAGCAGCGATGACCGGCGTCACCGGGGACGCCGCCGTCGACGATCTCGTCGCACGCGAGCGGGAGCGCCGTTCGACGTCGATACAGCTGATCGCCAGCGAGACCGAACCCACTCCGGCGGTCCGGGCCGCCATGGGCTCGGTGTTCGACGCGAAATACGCCGAGGGCTACCCGGGAGGGCGGTATCACGGTGGTTGCGAAGTCGTCGACGAGGTCGAAAGCCTGGCCATCGAGCGGGCCCGCACCCTGTTCGGTGCCGAATACGCCAACGTCCAACCCGCGTCGGGCAGTGCGGCGAGCCTGGCGGTGTACGCCGCCTTCGCCCAGCCCGGCGATCCCGTGCTGGCGCTGCGTCTCGACCAGGGCGGTCACCTCACGCATGGTTCCCGGGCGAACTTCTCCGGCCGATGGTTCACCCCGCTGCACTACGGGGTGCGCAAGAGCGATGAATGTATCGACTACGACGAGGTGCGCGACCTCGCGTTGGTCCACCGGCCCCGCATCCTCGTCGCGGGGGCGGCCTCCTACTCGCGGCTGATCGATTTCGCCATCCTGCGTCAGATCGCCGACGAGGCCGAATGCGTGCTGTGGGTGGATGCCGCCCACCTCGCCGGTCTGGTGGCCGCGGGAGTCGCACCGTCGCCGGTGCCGTTCGCGGACGTCGTCACGGTGTCGACGAACAAGGTGATCCGAGGTCCGCGCGGAGGTCTGGTGGTCGCGCCCGAGCGTCACCGAAACGTGCTGGACAAGGCGGTGTACCCGTTTGTTCAGGGTGGGCCGGCGATGAACTCGATCGCTGCCAAGGCCGTCGCGTTCGCGGAATCGGCCACCGACGAGTTTGCCGCATACGCACGGACCGCGGTTGCCAACGCGACCGCGCTTGCCGACGCGTTGGTCGGTCGGGGTCTGCGGATCGTGTCGGGCGGGACCGACACCCACCTCGCCGTGGTCGACGTATCGGCCCGCGGCCTCACCGGCGTCGAGGCGCAGCGTCGGCTGGCGGCAGCCGGAATCGTCGTCGACAAGGCGGTCCTCCCATTCGACACGCAGCCGGTGGCACTCGGATCCGCCTTCCGGATCGGGACGGCGTGCGCCACGTCTGCCGGCCTGGGAGCCGCCGACATGAGCATGCTCGCGACCTGGATCGATGAGGCGTTGAGCGTCGCTGCCGACGACCCGGCGCAGGCGCGTATCCGCGACCGGATCTCCGAACTGCCGGCCGGGTAGCGTTGTGCGCGTGCCGCCACCGCTGAGCCCGTCCGGCGCCGACCCCCACGTGATGATCTGGGCGGCCGGCGGCGGCGTCGGCGTCCCATTTCGCGAGCTCTTGCTGGTCGGTCTGACGGCGGCCGCGATCACCTATCTCGTGACCTCGGCGGTGCGAGTGTTCGCCATCCGCGCAGGCGCGGTCGCGGTACCGCGTGTGCGGGATGTGCACGTCATCCCGACCCCGCGCCTCGGTGGTCTGGGCATGTTCGCCGGGGTGGTCGCGGCGATCGCGCTGGCGGCCAACCTGCCCGCGCTGAACCGCGGGTTCGCGTACACGACCGACATGAGTGCGGTGATCGCCGCCGGAGCAGTCATCGTGTTGGTCGGTGCGGTCGACGATCGCTGGGGTCTGGATGCCTTGACCAAGTTCGTCGGCCAGGTGACGGCGGCCGGGGTGATGGTCCTGATGAAGATCAGCTGGCTGCAGGTGCCCGTACCGTTCGGCGATATCGGCACGCTCGTGCTGGATCCGCTGCAGTCGGGACTGCTGACAGTGATCATCACGGTCGCGACCATCAACGCGGTGAACTTCATCGACGGGCTCGACGGACTAGCGGCCGGGCTCGGGCTGATCGCGGCGTCGGCCATCTGCATGTTCTCGCTGGGGCTGCTGCGTGATCAGGGCGGCGACGTCAGTTACTACCCGCCCGCGCTGATCTCGGCCGTTCTGGCCGGCGCATGCCTGGGCTTCTTGCCGCACAACTTCTCGCCCGCCCGGATCTTCATGGGGGATTCGGGGGCGATGCTGATTGGTCTCATGCTGGCTGCGGCGTCCACGAGCGCGTCTGGCCGTATCGCAGTGAACGCCTACGGCCCGGCGGACGTGTTCACCTTGTTGTCGCCGTTGCTGCTGGTGGCGGCCGTGGTCTTCGTGCCGATGCTCGACATGCTGATGGCGGTCATCCGACGAACGCGCGCCGGGGTCGGCTTCTACACGCCGGACAAGATGCATCTGCACCACCGACTGCTCGAGTTGGGCCATTCGCAACGCCGAGTGGCGTTGATCATCTACTTGTGGGTCGGGGTGCTCGCATTCTCGGTCGCGGCGAGCACCATTTTCCCGCTGTCGGTCGTCGCACCGGTGTTCGCGGGCGGTCTCGTGATTGCGATGCTGGTGACGATGGCGCCGCGTCTGCATCGCCGCTATGCCGAGCTGCGGACCGCGACGCGCGCCTTTCGTTGACCCGAAGCGTTCGGTGAGCATTCCTCTGACCTGGGGAACTCGGCGGTCCCGCCACGGTCGTCCCACCAAAACCAGGGGAAGAGTTCCTTCCCCGAGGTTCGTAGTCGTCCGCGAGAATTTTCTGGGGGAGGACTCCAAGGGTAGGGGAAGGAGTTTCATCCCCTACTTCTTGTGGCGGGTGAGTCGCCGATCCGCAGAGTCCGGTGGCCGGGCCCGTTGGGCTGGAAATCTGTACGCGGGAGGCCGATGAAGTGGGCACAGTCTACTTCATCGGGGTGGGGAGTCCAGCTTTCCAACGTGGTTGCTTGCGCTCGTCACACCTGGCTGGCGGCCGGGACGCTTCGTTCCCGGCTCTACGATCGCGTTGGTCGATGTCGAGGCCCGGGGTGGTAAGGGGACAGTAAAGAATCGTGTACTATCCCCTGTAGTAGGTGATGAGACCGATCATTCGGTCAGGCGTCACCCAACCGGGCGGACAGCATGTCCCATGACGGCATACCCCGCGATGAGCACGCCCGATCCATGTTGGTAGGGTCACACCCGAACGTGAGCTTACGCCCGGCGACCTGGTCGCCGAACGCACGCGCGGTGCTTCGTGCCCATCCGGCGCGAGGTGAGAGAGCTGAGGAGAGGCGCATGACGACTTCTGCACCTGACTCGGCCCCCGTTTATCCGCAGGCTCCGACCGGCCTCCGCCGGCCCGGTGCGATCGCGGTCGTGGTGAGCGGCATCGTCATCGGTCTCGCGACCTACCTCGGCCACCCGGTGTTCGGGGCGTTCTTCGTCCTCGGCATGGTCGGGATCTTTGTCAATGCGGCGATGGTGCGCCAGGTCGTCGAGACGGTGGCGGCCGCACCGGATCCGCACAAGAAATCGTTGGCACTCAATTCCGCTGCCCGGCTCGGCGCCATCACGGTGCTCGCGCTCGTGGCGGCTTTCCTGGTCCGGCCCGATGGGCTGGGCGTCATGTTCGGGCTCGCGATCGGCCAGGTGATCCTGGTTCTCAACGCGGTGATTCCGGTGATGAAAGGACTGCGCAAGCAGCTATGACGGATACGACCTACTTGGCCGAGGCGGCCATCCACGTCGGCGTGCACGAGACGGTCACGATCGGTGGGATGACCTTCAACACCGACACGATCCTCTCGTCGGCGATCGCAGCGGTGATCGTGATCGCCATGGCCTTCTACGTCAAGGCGAAGGTGACATCCAGCAAGCCGAACACGGTGCAGCTCTATTTCGAGGTCGTGACCGTGCAGATGCGCGGGCAGATCGAGAGCGCCATCGGCATGAAGATCGCCGGCTTCGTCCTCCCCCTCGCGGTCACCCTGTTCACCTATATTCTCGTCGCGAACTGGCTCTCGATCCTGCCGGTCCAGTACGCATCGTCCAACGGCGAGGTGCACGAACTGCTCAAGCCCGCGGCCAGCGACGTGAACTTCGTCTACGCGATGGCGCTGTTCGTCTTCGTCTGGTACCACGGGGCCGGCATGCGGCGTCGCGGCGTCTTCGGCCACCTGGGCAAGCTGGTCAAGGGCCACGTGCCCGCGCTGGCAGCGATCAACATCATCGAAGAGATCGCCAAGCCCGTCTCGCTCTCCCTCCGTCTTTTCGGCAACATCTTCGCCGGCGGCATCATGGTCGCCCTGATCGCGCTGTTCCCGGCCTACATCCTCTGGGCGCCCAACGCCCTGTGGAAATCCTTCGACCTGTTCGTGGGTCTGATCCAGGCGTTCATCTTCGCCCTGCTGACGATCCTGTACTTCAGCCAGGCCATGGAGCTCGACGAAGACCATCACTAGACCATCTACCCTGCTCGACCCCGGGCGGCGCCGCCAACCGGGACCCAAGACCTGACAACCGAGATTGTCAGTTCCACCCGAAAGGAAAGTTCAGAAATGGATCCAACAATTGGTATGGGCGCCCTGATCGGCGGCGGTCTGATCATGGCCGGCGGCGCGATCGGTGCCGGTATCGGTGACGGTCTGGCCGGCGCCCAGCTGATCGCGGGTATCGCTCGTCAGCCCGAAGCTCAGGGTCGTCTGTTCACCCCGTTCTTCATCACCGTGGGTCTGGTCGAGGCCGCCTACTTCATCAACCTCGCGTTCATGGCGCTGTTCGTGTTCGCCACCCCGATCTCGGCCGAGCAGTAAGCGCTTCGCCCGACATCGACCTGACGCTGTTCCGATAGGGGAAACGCAAACATGATGCTGTATCTCGCCGCAGCCGCCGAAGAAGGGGAGAAGCCGCCGAACTTCTTGATCCCCAACGGCACGTTCTTCGTGTGTCTGTTCATTTTCGTCGTCGTGCTGATCGTGATCCGCACGCTGGTGGTCCCGCCGATCGTCAAGGTGCTCGACGAGCGCGATGCGAGGGTGGCGAAGACCGTGGACGACACCAAGAGCGCTGCGGCGAGCTACGAGGATGCGGACACCCACTACCGGGCGGCCATGAAGGAGGCCCGTGGGGATGCCACGGGCATCCGGGACGAGGCCCGCGCAGCGGGCAACGAGGAGCTTTCGGCGGCGAAGCGGCGCGCGACCGAGGAGGCCGACGCCGCTCTCGCTGCCACCTCCGAGTCCTTGAAGGCAGAGGGTGACCGTGCCGCAAGCACGGCGCACGCGGATGTCGACCGGTTGTCGGCCACGCTGGCCGGCCGAGTTCTCGGCACCGAGGTCGATACGACCAACAAGGAGAAGGTGAACTAGGTGGACATCCTCATTGGCAACTTCATCGGGTTCGCCGTCATCGTCTTCTTGTTCTGGAAGTATGTGCGACCGCCGCTGAGCCGCGCGGTGCACAACCAGAAGGAAACGATCGCCCGGCAGGTGATCGAGAGTGAGGAAGCGAAGGCCCGGCTCGCCGACGCCCAGGCTGCTCACGATCGCGCTCTGGCCGAGGCAAAGGCCGAGGCCGCGGAGCTCCACGAGTCCGCACTGAAAGACGCCGAGGGCATCCGGGAGGACATCAAGGCCCAGGCCGACTCCGAGGTCCGGCGGATCAGCGAGCACGGCAAGTCTCAGGTCGAGCTGACTCGTTCGAACCTGGTTCGCCAGTTGCGTACCGATCTCGGTCTCACCGCCATCGACGGCGCGGACAAGCTGGTGCGCTCGCACCTGTCCGACGAGTCCAACCGCTCGGCGAGTGTCGACCGGGTGATCGCCGAGCTCGAGGCGATGGCATCGAGCACGCAGACGGCTGTCCCACACAGCTCGGAACTGATCGGTCTGCGTCACATGCGGGCCGGCAGCCGTGAGGCTGCGCGCGTTGTCTCCCACGAGTTCGATTCCGCGAGCAAGGATCTCGACGGACCTGCACTCACCGCGGCGGCCGCCGAATTGACCCAGGTCATCATCGTGCTCAACGCCAATCCGGTGCTGCGCAAGAAGCTGACCGAGGACGAGGACAACCCCGCAGGCAAGGAGCAGCTGGTGTCGACGCTGTTCGGCGGAAAGGTCGCACCCATCGTCGTCGATGTGGTCGCCTCGGCGGCCAAACAACGGTGGTCGACGTCGACTGACTTCATCGCGGGGCTGCGCAGGCAGAACGCTCTGATCGTGCTCACCGCGGCCGAGCGGGAAGGCCAGATCGAGCAGGTCGAAGACGAGCTCTTCCGCGTGAGCCGCTTGCTGGACGCCAATCCGCAGCTGGCCTCCCTGCTGTCTGATCACACCCATCCAGCCGACAAGCGAAATGGCTTGCTGGAGAAGCTGATCGGCGGACAGGTCACCGAACACACCTGGTACCTGCTGTCGCACCTCATCGCGCTGCTGCACGGCCAGCCGGTCGAGGTCGCCGTCGAGCAGCTCGCCGAACTCGCGGCAGCCCGCCGCGGCGAGTCGGTGGCTCACGTCGTGTCCGCTGCACCCCTGTCCGATGCTCAGATCGAGCGTCTCGGGACGGTGCTCGGCAGCATCTACGGCCGGACGATCTCGGTGCAGACCGAAGTGCGTCCAGAGATCCTCGGCGGCCTGCGCATCGGGGTTGGCGAGGAGATCATCGACGCCGACATCGCCACTCGCCTCGCGAAGGCGACCGAGACGCTGCCGCGCTGACACAGCCGAGACATCGAAGCGCTCACGCGCCGAGACAACGAAGCGCTCACGCGCCGAGACAACGAAGCGCTCACGCGCCACCAACCACCACCCGACGACCACCACACCCAGGCTCGCAAGCCGGACCAGAACAAGGAAAGACGAGAACCCATGGCGGAGTTGACGATCTCACCAGACGAGATTAAGGGAGCGATCGAGCAGTACGTCTCGTCGTTCGAAGCCGAGGCGTCGCGCGACGAGGTCGGCATCATCACCGATACCGCGGACGGCATCGCGCACGTCAGCGGCCTGCCCAGCGCTATGGCCAACGAGCTGCTGCAGTTCCCCGGCGGCATCCTCGGCGTGGCGCTCAACCTCGACGAGGACGAGATCGGTGCGGTCATCCTCGGTGACTATGAGGACCTCGAAGAGGGCCAGGAAGTCAGCCGGACCGGCGAGGTGCTCTCCGTCCCGGTCGGCGACAAGTTCCTCGGCCGCGTGGTCGACCCGCTCGGCGCGCCCATCGACGGACTCGGCGACATCGAGGCCGAAGAGCAGCGCGTTCTCGAACTCCAGGCGGCCACCGTGCTCGAGCGTCAGCCGGTCGAGGAGTCGCTGGCCACCGGCATCAAGGCCATCGACGCCATGACCGCGATCGGTCGCGGCCAGCGTCAGCTCGTCATCGGCGACCGCAAGACCGGCAAGACCGCGGTCTGCGTCGACGCGATCCTGAACCAGAAGGCCAACTGGGAGTCGGGCGACGAGAACAAGCAGGTCCGCTGCATCTACGTCGCCATCGGTCAGAAGGGTTCCACCATCGCGGGCGTCAAGACCGCGCTCGAAGAGGCCGGAGCGATGGAGTACACCACCATCGTCGCCGCTCCCGCGTCTGATTCCGCCGGTTTCAAGTGGCTCGCGCCCTACACCGGTTCGGCCATCGGACAGCACTGGATGTACCAGGGCAAGCACGTCCTGATCGTGTTCGACGACCTCACCAAGCAGGCCGAGGCCTACCGCGCGATCTCGCTGCTGCTGCGCCGCCCGCCGGGCCGCGAGGCATACCCGGGTGACGTCTTCTACTTGCACTCGCGTCTGCTGGAGCGTGCGGCCAAGCTGTCCGATGAGATGGGCGGCGGTTCGATGACCGCACTGCCGATCATCGAGACCAAGGCCAACGACGTGTCGGCGTTCATCCCGACCAACGTCATCTCGATCACCGACGGCCAGGTGTTCCTCGAGTCCGACCTCTTCAACAAGGGCGTTCGCCCGGCCATCAATGTCGGCACCTCGGTGTCGCGCGTGGGTGGTGCCGCACAGACCAAGGGTCTGAAGAAGGTGTCCGGCTCGCTGCGTCTGGAGCTGGCCCAATTCCGTGAGCTCGAGGCGTTCTCCGCGTTCGCCTCCGACCTCGACGACGCGTCGAAGGCGCAGCTCGAGCGCGGTGCACGCTGGGTCGAGATGCTCAAGCAGGATCAGTACAGCCCGTACTCCGTCGAGGACGAGATCGTGTCGATCTACCTCTGCGGTGAAGGCCACTACGATTCGGTGCCGGTCAGCGACGTCCGCAACTTCGAGACCCAGTTGCTGAGCCACCTGCATCACAACGCGACCGGCGTCTACGACTCCATCGCCGGCGGCAAGGTGCTCACCGACGATCAGGCCGAGGCCCTTGTCGACGAGACCAACAAGTTCAAGAACAGCTACCTCACCCACGACGGCCAGCGCGTCGTCAACGAGGCCGAGGCATCTGCGATGGACTCCGAGGACGTCGAGCACGAAGAGATCAAGATCCGCAAGTGATCGTGACCGCATTCGACAGCCGGGCCATGAGCCCAGCACAGAGGAAAGGGGTGAGGGAGCATGGCCAGTATTCGTGAGCTGCGCTCGCGCATCCGGTCGGTGCAGTCGACCAAGAAGATCACCAAGGCGCAGGAACTGATCGCGACGTCGCGAATCACCAAGGCACAGGCCCGCGTGGCCGCGGCCAAGCCGTACGCGAAAGAGATGACCACGGTGCTCTCGGAGCTGGCCAGCAACGCCGGTTCGCTGGATCACCCGTTGCTCGTCGAACGCGAGAACCCGAAGCGGGCGGCTGTGCTGGTCGTGACCAGCGACCGCGGTATGTGTGGTGGCTACAACGCCAACGTGCTGCGTGCGACCCGCGAGCTCGTCGCCTTGTTGAAGGACGAGGGCAAGGAGCCCGTGCTGTTCGTGACCGGGCAGAAGGGCGTCGGGTTCTTCAGCTTCCGTGGTTCGGAGGTCGCCGATTCGTGGACCGGGTTCTCCCAGGCCCCGGAGTACGCGGACGCAGCGCAGGCGAGCAACTTCCTCGTCGACCTGTTCCTCGCCGGATCGGGCGAGCAGGTCGAGCGCCCGGGCGGCGACGGCAGCCTGGAAGGCGTCGACGAGTTGCACCTGGTGTACACCCGGTTCGTCTCGATGCTGACCCAGTCGCCCGAGGTGCGCCGTGTGGCTCCGCTGGTGGTGTCCGAGCACGACGAGGGCAGCGATGTCGAGGTGACCGAGAAGTCCCGGAACTACTCGTTCGAGCCGGGCGCGGATCACCTCCTGGATGCGCTGCTGCCGAGGTACGTGGCTACGCGCGTCTATGCGGCGTTGCTCGATTCGTCGGCATCGGAATCCGCAGCGCGTCGTACGGCGATGAAGGCGGCAACCGACAACGCAGAAGAGTTGTCGAAAACGTTGTCGCGCGAGGCCAACCAGCTTCGCCAGGCACAGATCACCCAGGAAATCAGCGAGATCGTCGGCGGTTCGAGCGCGCTGGCATAACAGCCATGCGTCGCCGTTCTTGTCGGCCCGACACCATACTTCGATCGAAGAGGAAGTGACCCAAGCATCATGACCGCAGCAGTAGAAAGCCCCTCCGCGAAGTCGGCGGGCTCCACCGACGGGCGGGTCGTCCGCATCATCGGCCCGGTGGTCGACGTCGAGTTCCCGCGCGGCTCGATCCCAGACCTGTTCAACGCGCTGCACGCCGAGGTCACCCTCGAAGCTGTGGCCAAGACCCTCACGCTCGAGGTCGCACAGCACCTCGGCGACAACCTGGTGCGCACCATCTCGATGCAGCCGACCGACGGCCTGGTCCGCGGCGCTGCGGTGTCCGACACCGGCAAGTCGATCGTCGTTCCGGTCGGTGACGTGGTCAAGGGCCACGTGTTCAACGCTCTCGGCGACTGCCTCGACGAGCCGGGTCTCGGCCGAGACGGTGAGCAGTGGAGCATCCACCGCAAGCCGCCGCCCTTCGACGAGCTCGAGGGCAAGACCGAGATCCTCGAGACCGGCATCAAGGTCATCGACCTGCTGACCCCGTACGTGAAGGGCGGCAAGATCGGGCTGTTCGGCGGCGCCGGCGTGGGCAAGACCGTTCTCATCCAGGAGATGATCACCCGTATCGCGCGTGAGTTCTCCGGTACGTCGGTGTTCGCCGGCGTCGGCGAGCGCACCCGTGAGGGCACCGACCTCCACCTCGAGATGGAGGAGATGGGCGTTCTCCAGGACACCGCCTTGGTGTTCGGCCAAATGGACGAGCCGCCGGGCACGCGTATGCGCGTGGCCCTGTCGGCGCTGACCATGGCGGAGTACTTCCGCGATGAGAAGCACCAGGACGTGCTGCTGTTCATCGACAACATCTTCCGGTTCACCCAGGCCGGTTCGGAGGTCTCCACCCTCCTCGGTCGTATGCCGTCGGCGGTGGGTTACCAGCCGACTCTGGCCGACGAGATGGGCGAGCTCCAGGAGCGGATCACCTCGACCAAGGGTCGTTCGATCACCTCGCTGCAGGCCATCTACGTGCCCGCCGACGACTACACCGACCCGGCGCCGGCCACCACCTTCGCGCACCTCGATGCCACCACCGAGCTCTCGCGTCCGATCTCGCAGCTGGGTATCTACCCCGCCGTGGACCCGCTGACGTCGACCTCGCGCATCCTGGAGGCTTCGATCGTCGGTGACGAGCACTTCCGCGTCGCCAACGAGGTCAAGCGCATCTTGCAGAAGTACAAGGAACTGCAGGACATCATCGCCATCCTCGGTATGGACGAGCTCTCCGAAGAGGACAAGGTCACCGTGCAGCGTGCACGGCGCATCCAGAAGTTCCTCGGCCAGAACTTCCTCGTCGCCGAGAAGTTCACCGGACAGAAGGGTTCGGTGGTGCCGCTCAACGACACCATCGAGGCATTCGACCGCGTGTGCAAGGGCGAGTTCGACCACCTGCCCGAGCAGGCGTTCAACAGCTGCGGTGGACTCGACGACGTGGAGGCCGCCGCCGCCAAGATCGCCGGAAAGTAGCGAACCGACATGGCTGACAAGTCCTTCCACGTGGAGGTGGTCTCCGCCGATCAGGAGCTGTACTCGGGCGAGGCGACTTTTGTGATCGCTCAGACGACCGTGGGTGAGCTCGGTGTCCTCGCCGGACACGAGCCGCTGCTCGGTCAGCTGGTTCCGGGTGGCTTCGTGGTGATCGTCGAAGAGTCGGGCACTCGGAAGGCGGCTTCGGTGGAGGGTGGCTTCCTGTCCATCACCGGCGAATCCGTCACGATTCTCGCGGAGGCGGCCGACTGGGCCGACGACGTCGACGAGGCATCCGAGCGGCAGGCGTTGGAGTCTGCCGAGCCCGGTTCCCCGGAGTACAACCACGCACATGCGCGTTTGACTGCGGCACAACACCTTTCGAAGTAGCGAGAGTGAGCGCCAGCGCGCGCTGAAACTGATGTGATCGGCCAGTCACTCCGGGACACCCCGGGTGGCTGGCCGATTCGTTTGTTCGGATGGCATGCTGGTGCACATCAGCCCGTTCGCGTGACGCTGTCGACAGCCCGATCGACAGTCCGGTCGAGATCGTTCGATCGGTGGGGACCACGCGTAGTTGTCGCAAGGAGGTGTCGGGGGTGACGCTTCTCGCCGTGCTGCTGACCGTTCTGCTCGTGGTCGCAGTGGCGCTGTGTGCGCTGCTGGCCTTCCGGCTCGGACAGCTACGGAGTGCCGGGACCCCGGTGCTTCTACGAGAGATGCCCGCCGGTGTCGACGAGGGGTGGCGGCACGGCACCATTCACTACACCGACGAGACACTGCGCTATTACCGGCTCAGTTCGCTTCGGCCGGGTCCCTCGGTGACGTTCTGTCGGCAGGGCATCGACATCGTCGGCCGGCGTGAGCCGATGGGGACCGAATGCGACATCATGGACGGGCTCGTTGTTCTCCAGGTACGCGAGACGCCGTATGACTCCGATGCCGTCGAACCGCGCACCGACACCTACGAGATGGCGATGACGCTGGGTGCGGTCACCGCGTTCCAGTCCTGGCTCGAGTCGCGACAGTCCGACCGCTCGCAGCGTCGTCGTAGTGCGTGAAGTATTCCCAATCGCTCCCTGATCCGAAGATTCGGTAATCAAACCCGCTGACCTGCGGAAATGAGCCCGCGTCGTGCCCGCAAAATCTAGGGGAAGAACTTCTTCCCCGGGGTTCATAGTCGTCCGCGAGAATTTCCTGGGGGAGGACTCCAAGGGTAGGGGAAGAACTTCTTCCCCTAGTTTTGCGGCGCCGGTTCGCGCCGCCGACGAGAATGCCGCCGCTGCGCACTCATGGCAACCACCTGGTCGGCCGCCCATTGATCCGTTTGAGGTTGAGCCCGGGATCCGAAGAGTACTGCCTTCGGCCTCCTGAACTGGAGGTATGCGCAGGCTTCGCGGCGGCGGTCCCACCGAAAGGAGGGGAAGAAGTCTCCTCCCCTACTTTTCGTGTTGCCTATGCACCCGTCGGGGCGGGACTGGTCACTCAGGCCGGTCACGATCCCCGCCGGGCACCCAGCACACATCGCCCGGGATCTCGCCGTCGGGTCCAGGTGACCGGTTCGCCACCCGAGCGAGGATGAACAGCAGATCCGACAGCCGATTCAGGTATTTGGCGGGCAACACGGACGTGTCGTCCGGGTTCGCGGCCACGGCCGCCCAGGCAGATCGTTCGGCGCGGCGCGTGACGGTCCGCGCCTGATGCAGCAACGCGCTCAACGGGGTGCCGCCGGGCAGGATGAACGAGTTGAGGGCGGGGAGGTCCGTGCCGAACTGATCGCACCAGGATTCCAGTGCGTCGATGTAGGACTGCTCGATACGTAGCGGCGGGTACTTCGGGTCGTCGACGACAGGCGTCGACAGATCGGCGCCGGCGTCGAAGAGGTCGTTCTGCACTGTGGTGAGAACGGTTCGGACGTCGTCGGCGATCGGTCCGCCGACGGCGAGGGCCATGCCGATGACGGCATTCGCCTCGTCGCAGTCGGCGTAGGCGACCACCCGAGGGTCGGTCTTGGGAACTCGGGAGAAGTCGCTGAGGCCGGTCGAGCCGTCATCGCCGGTCCGCGTGTAGATCCGCGTCAGATGCACCGCCATCACTCGAATGTAGCGGCCCGATGCGCGGCCGATAAGGTGGCAGGCGTGAGTGATCGTTTTCTGGTCACCGGCGGAGTCCGGTTGGCGGGCGAGGTGTCGGTGGGTGGCGCCAAGAACAGCGTCCTCAAACTGATGGCGGCCGCCCTGCTGGCCGAAGGCACCACGGTGCTGACCAATTCGCCGGAGATCGCCGACGTGCCGTTGATGGCCGACGTACTCCGCGGATTGGGTGCCGTGGTTTCCCAGGATGGGGACACCGTATCGATCACCGCGCCCGCGGAGCCGAAGTATCACGCCGACTTCGACGCGGTCCGACAGTTCCGCGCCTCGGTGTGCGTGCTGGGACCGCTGATGGCTCGCTGTCACCGGGCCGTCGTCGCGCTGCCCGGTGGCGACGCGATCGGATCGCGACCGCTCGACATGCATCAGTCGGGACTGCGTGCGTTGGGTGCGCACAGTTCGATCGAGCACGGGTGTGTGGTTGCCGAGGCCGATGCCCTGATCGGAGCTCCGATCGCGCTCGAGTTCCCGTCGGTGGGTGCCACCGAGAACATCCTGATGGCCGCCGTCCTCGCCGAGGGCGAGACCACGATCGACAACGCAGCACGCGAACCGGAGATCGTCGACCTGTGCGAGATGCTGCAGCAGATGGGGGCACAGATCGAGGGTGCGGGCACCTCGACCCTCGTGGTGCGCGGCGTCGACCGCCTGCATCCGACCACCCACCGCGTCGTCGGCGATCGGATCGTGGGCGCAACCTGGGGCATCGCCGCGGCCATGACCCGCGGCGACGTCTCCGTGCACGGTGTGCGGCCCGAGCATCTGCAGCTGGTCCTGAACAAGCTGGTCGACGCCGGCGCGCAGGTGGACACCTCCAGCGACGGCTTCCGCGTCCGACACGACGCGCGTCCCACCGCCGTCAACGTGTCCACGCTTCCGTTCCCGGGCTTTCCGACCGACCTTCAGCCGATGGCGATCGGGCTGGCCACGATCGCCGACGGGATGTCGGTGATCACCGAGAACGTCTTCGAGGCCCGTTTCCGTTTCGTCGAAGAGATGGTCCGACTCGGCGCCGACGCACGCACCGACGGGCATCACGCGGTGATCCGCGGCATCGAGCAGCTGTCGAGTGCCCCCGTCTGGTGTTCGGACATCCGGGCCGGCGCGGGGCTCGTTCTGGCCGGCCTGGTGGCAGACGGCGTCACCGAGGTGCACGACGTCGAACACATCGATCGTGGGTATCCGCACTTCGTGGAGATCCTGCGTGGACTCGGTGCCCAGATCGAGCGCGTCACCGACACCGACCGAGCAGGGAGCTGAATCGGGTGGACGGCGCCGACCACTCTCACGCGCACGCTGATGCCGCCGACCGTCCGCACGAGGTCGACGTCACCGAGTGGACCCGACGATTCGACCTCCTCTCCGATCCGCACCGACTCGAGATCCTGATCGTGCTGCACCGGCAGCCGGGCATCTTCGTGGGTGACATCGCCACGGCCGTCGGTCGGACCGAAACGGCGGTGTCGCAAGCGCTTCGGGTTCTGCGGCACCAGGGCTGGGTGACCTCGACCCGGGTGGGACGCTCGGTGAGTTATCGGCTGGACGACGAGACCGTGCACGAATTGCTGCACTGGATGGGCGCCGGTCACGAGTGACCGTTGAAGGATGCCGTCACGAGTGACCGTTGAAGGATGCCGTCACGAGTGACCGCTCGAGTGGGCGCTCGGCGCACCGCAGGACAGGGCGGGCCCTGCCCGAACGGATAGTCTGTCTGCTCAATCATCTGAATAAGTGGACAGATGTTGCGGGTGGTCCTACCGTTTTTCCATGTCCTCGACAACCACCACCGTCGCCATGCACATGAGCGATGGCATCATCAACGCGCCGGTCTCCGCGATGTTCGTGGCGATAGCGATCGCCGGCCTGGCGCTCTGCGCATGGCGGGCCCGCACCGACCTGGACGAGAAGACCGTTCCGATGGCCGGGCTGGTGGCAGCCTTCATCTTCGCGGTCCAGATGATCAATTTCCCGATCCTGCCGGGGGTGAGCGGGCACCTCCTCGGCGGAGCGCTGGCCGCGATCCTTGTGGGCCCCTTCACCGGAGCCCTCTGCGTCGCGATCGTCCTCGTCGTGCAGGCATTGCTGTTCGCCGACGGTGGGGTGAGCGCGCTGGGCGCCAACATCACCAACATGGCGTTGATCTCGACCTTTGTGGGCTATCTCGTCGCTATCGGACTCCTGCGGCTGTCCGGGCGGCGTGGGCGGTCACTCGGCCCGCTCGGGGTGATCTCCTTCATTGCGGCGCTGTGTGGAACCGTCTGTGCTGCAACGGGATTCGTCATCGAGTATGCGATCGGCGGCGCTGCGACCACCTCGCTCGGCACCGTCGCCACCTACATGTGGGGCACACACGTGCTGATCGGTGTCGGCGAGGGACTCATCACCGCGGTAACCGTGGTGGCAGTGGCTCGGGCACGGCCGGACCTGGTCTATCTGTTGCGACACAGGCCGGTCGACGTCACGAACCCGGTTGGAGTCGCGGCATGAGTGTCACGAACAGTCAGCAGACCCCGTCTGCGACCGGGCCCAAGATCCGGTTGCGCTACTTCCTCATCGGTTTCGGTGCGGTCGCCCTGCTCGTCGCGGGCGTCATCTCGTACTTCGCGAGTTCGTCGCCGGACGGCCTGGACTCCGCAACGCAGCGTGGTTGCGAGACGGTGATGGTCGACGGCGTAGAACAGTTGAAGGGCAACTGCATAGCGCAGCACGCCACCGATCACGCGATGGCGTCCTCGCCGCTGGCCGACTACTCGGTCAAGGGAATCGGTGACTCCAACGGTCTCGCCGGGATCATCGGCGTGCTTGTCACGCTGGCGGTGGCCGGCGGCCTGTTCTGGCTGATTCGTCTTCGCTCGCCCGGTCGCACTTCCCCGTCGCTTCGCTCGCCCGGTTGCAATTCCCCGTCGCTTCGCTCGCCCGGGCCACGCCGAACTGAATCGGGCATCTGACGTGGGTGCGGGCCACGCTCATCCGCTCTACCGGGAGGGCCGATCGTGTGTTCATCGGGCGCCGGTGGAGGTGAAGCTGGTCTGCCTGGTCGTCTTCGTGTTCGCCGTGGTGGCGACGCCGCGTGAGATGTTCTGGCCGTACGCGGGTTTCGCGATCATTGTGTTCGTGGTGTGGCGACTGGCCGACGTGCCGGTGCGGTGGATCGCGCCGCGGATGCTGATCGAGGCGCCGTTCGTGGTGCTCGCCGTTCTGTTGCCCTTTGCCGAGGGCGGACAGCGAGTCGAGATCGCCGGGCTGTCGATGTCGCTCGCCGGCTTGTACGCCGCGTGGGGCATCGTCATCAAAGGCACTCTGGGCGTGGCGGCCTCGCTGACCTTCGCCGCCACCACGCCTGCCCGAGAATTACCGCTTGCGCTGAGTCGGCTCGGAGTGCCTGCCACCATCACTCCGGTGATCGTGATGATGTTGCGTTACATCGATGTGCTGTCGGCGGAGGTTCGACGCATGCAGGTGGCGCGCCTGGCCCGAGGCGATTCGCCGCGGATGATCCACCAGGCGGGTGCGATCGCCAAGGGCGTGGGGTCGATGTTCCTGCGGTCCTACGAGCGCGGCGAGCGGGTTCATCTCGCGATGATGTCGCGCGGCTTCACCGGGGTCATCCCGGAGATGCCGGGTGTGGCGACAGCGACGAGAGCCACCCGTGCACAGTGGCTCGTAGTGGTCATGCCCGCGGCCGCGGCGGTCATGGTCGCAGCAGCGGCGTGGAGCCTGCGATGACCGGGCCCGCGATCGAGGTCTCGAACCTGCATTTCACGTATCCGGATGGACGCGTGGCACTTGCCGGCGTCGACCTCACGATTGCGCCGGGTGAGCGAGTCGCGCTGCTCGGACCCAACGGTGCAGGCAAGACCACGCTGATGCTGCAGCTCAACGGAGTACTGTCGCCGACCCTGGGCTCGGTCGTGATCAACGGTGTCACCGTGAGTGCCAAGACGATTCGCGAGATCCGGTGCCAAGTGGGACTGGTGTTCCAGGACCCCGACGACCAACTCTTCATGCCGACGCTCATCGAGGACGTTGCCTTCGGGCCGGCCAACTTCGGTGTGAAGGGTGACGAGCTCGCCGACGTGGTCGACCAGGCGCTCGACGCGGTGTCGATGAGAGAGCACGCGCGCCGCAGTCCGCACCATCTGTCCGGGGGACAGCGGCGCCGCGGGGCGCTCGCCACGGTATTGGCCTGTCGCCCAGATATTCTCGTGCTCGACGAGCCTTCCGCCAATCTTGATCCGGTGGCCCGGCGACAACTCGCGGAAACACTTCTCGGACTGCATCAGACGATGCTCGTGGTGACCCACGATCTGCCCTATGCTGCTCAACTCTGCGACCGAGCCGTCATCGTGGATGCCGGCCGGATCGTCGCCGACGGTGCCATCGACGACGTTCTCGCCGACGAGGGACTCCTCGCGGCCCACCGGCTCGAATTGCCCTGGGGATTCAACGCACACAGTCTCTCGGCGGCGCGCGCCGCCCGCGCCGGCGGCTGACCGTTCGGCCAGCCTGACACCTCTCCGAACGGTCAGGTGTGGACCTGCTCCCAGGAGGAGCGTCGCAGGCGTAAAGGACGGTTTGCTTCTCGGGAGGTGTCGGACCCGGATGTGACGCGCGTAACGTCGCCGATGCCCCACTAGATCAGCGACGACACGCGTGCGCCCCAGCTCGCGGGAGGACAGCATCATGCAGGTTGACGAATTACTCAAACCGTTTCCCATCAAGGAGTTTCACCCGTTCCCGCGGGCGATGATGGGCCCCGGCGCTCACGAGATGATCGGGCCCGAGGCACTCAAACTGGGCTTCAAGAAAACCCTCGTCATGACCACGGGTCTGCGGGGAAGCGACACCGTCCACAAGATCGTCGAGTCGTGCAAATACCACGGTCTCGAGGTCGTCCTGTTCGATCAGGTCGAGTCCAATCCCAAGGACTACAACGTGATGGACGCGGTGTCGCTGTACAACTCGGAGAAGTGTGATTCGTTCATCTCCATCGGCGGCGGCTCGGCACACGACGCCTGCAAGGGCGCTCGTATCTCGGTGGCCCACGATGGGCGCAACATCAACGAATTCGAGGGATTCAACAAGAGCGAGAACCCCAAGAATCCGCCGCACATCGCCGTATCCACCACTGCCGGAACGGGTTCGGAGACCTCGTGGGCGTATGTCATCACCGACACCACCACCGACCCCGACAAGCCGCACAAGTACGTGGCCTTCGACGATGCCTCGGTGACCACTCTGGCGATCGACGACCCGGTTCTGTACTACGACTGCCCGGTGGCCTTCACCGCCCAGTGCGGATTCGACGTTCTCGCACACGCCTCCGAGCCGTACGTGTCACGACTGAACTTCCCGCCGTCGATGGGCAACGCGCTGCACGCGGTCAAGATGACTGCCCAGCACCTGCGCGAGGCGACCTGGAACCCGACCGAGCTGTCCGGCCGCGAGGGCATGATGTACGCGCAATACATTGCGGCACAGGCCTTCAACTCGGGTGGCCTGGGCATCATCCACTCGATCAGCCACGCGGTGTCGGCGTTCTACGACACCCACCACGGTCTGAACAACGCCATCGCACTGCCGCGTGTGTGGGCGTTCAACATGCCCGTGTGCTACGAGCGGTTCGCCGACATGGCCGAGGCGATGGGCGTCGACACCCACGGCATGACCAAGGTGCAGGCTGCGGATCAGGCACTCAACGCCGCCATCCGGCTGCTGCGCGATGTGGGCATCCCGGAGAAGTTCACCGACGTCAACCAGGATTCGCACATCAAGAACCGATTGGGCCAGGGCCCCACCAAGTTCTACGAGAACCGCAAGGAGATCTCGGGTGCGCCGGAGTCGATCGATGCGATCACCAATCACGTCCTCGGCGACGCCTGCACCCCGGGCAACCCGAAGGAGTGCACCTTCGAGACGGTCCGACCGGTCGTCGACCACGCGTTCAACGGCGACCTCGATGACCTGCTGACGTAGGTCAGCAGTTGGGCGTGGCCGGCGTCCTGCCCCCGAGGCGCCGGCCACACCATTCTTTCGTAACACCAACCCCCGCAAGGAGACACCGATGTCCGTGCAGATCGTTTCCGACTCGTCCGCCGGTTCCGGCCCAGCGCCAGATGAGGCAGTCGGCGATGGCACGGCAGAGTTTGTCGACGTGGCCGACGTTGTCGAGAAGTTCGCTGCGGCAGGCTATCTCGCGGATCAGCGGTTGGCCACCACGGTGTTCCTGCAGCACAAGCTCGGCAAGCCGATCCTGCTCGAAGGACCCGCGGGCGTCGGCAAGACGCAGCTGGCCAAGACACTGGCTGAGGTCACCGGTCGGGAACTGCTGCGTCTGCAGTGCTACGAGGGGCAGGACGAGACCACGGCCCTGTACGAGTGGGACTACGGAAAGCAGCTGCTCTACACCCAGGTCTTACGCGAGAAGATCAGTCAGGTCGTGGCGGACGCGTCGACGCTGTCGGAAGCGGTCGACCGCATCGGCGCCGAGGAGAGCGTCTTCTTCTCCGAACGCTTCCTCGCGCCCCGGCCGCTGCTGGAGGCGGTACGCGCCGACCATCCCGTGGTCCTGCTCGTCGACGAGGTGGACCGCGCCGACGAGGCGCTCGAGGCAGTTCTCCTCGAACTCCTCGCCGAGTATCAGGTGTCGGTACCCGAGATCGGAACCTTTGTCGCCACCCACCAACCGATGATCGTGTTGACCTCCAACAACACTCGCGATCTGTCGGCCGCCCTGAAGCGACGCTGCCTGCACCTGTCGCTGGACTACCCGGATTCCGCGCGCGAACTGGAGATCATCAAGTCCAAGAACACCGGACTCTCGGACACGTTGTCGGCCAAGCTGGTCGAGATCGTGCGCGGTCTGCGCGACCTCGATCTTCGCAAGGCGCCCAGCATTTCCGAGGCGATCGACTGGGCGCGCACCCTCGCAGTACTCGGGGCCGACGAACTCACCGCGGACGTGCTGGCGCAGACCGCGAACGTGGTCGTCAAGTACGACCGGGATCTCGCCCGTGCCATCGACGCCCTGCCGAAGCTCGTCGATCCCAACGCCGAGGTGCCCGAACACCTGCATTCCCACGGTCATTCACATGGGCACGGGCACAGTCACTCTCATGGCGAGCACAGTCACGACCACGGCGACCACGACCATGGAGATCACGATCACGGCAAGGACCAGAGCGACCACAGCGGACAGGCCAAGCGCGCCGCCAAAGATGTTCCCGGACGGCATGGTTCGGACTACTACGGCTCGCCCGGAGCCAAGAGCGACGCAGGTACCCGGACCATCAGCCCGGGCCAGGGTGATCGCTCGTTCAAGTCGCGCGGCGGCGGTGCGCGCAAGCGGCCCTTCTGAGCGGGACGGGAGTCCAGCGCATGGAAGCCGCCATTCACCGCTTCGTCCGTCTGCTGCGCCTGCACGGCATCCGCATCGGGGTGTCGGAGGCGATGGATGCGATGTCGGCAACCGCGACAGCGGAGATCCTCGCCGACCGCGAACTCCTGCGATCGGCCCTCGAGGTGTGTCTGGTCAAGGACCGCCGGGACGAGGCCACCTTTCACGATGTCTTCGACCGCTTCTTCGCGTTGCGTCCGGTACTCGAGAACGCTGATGCACACGGCCACTCGCACACCCACGATGACCTGTCGGACTCCGGCGAACTCACCGAGTACAGCCTGTCCGATGAAATCAGCGAGACACCGCAGCAGGGCCACAGCCACGGACCGCCGTCGAATCTGAAGGAGTACTTCGACCCGGAGGACCTGGCCGAGCAGTACAACCTTCACCAGGAGGCCAACCGGCTCGACATGGCCTCGCTCACCGACGAGATCGTGCTGTCCTCCGACGAGGTGCCCAACGCCGAGGCCGCCGCTCGGGTCCAGCTGACCGTGTCGCGTCTGGCCAACCCGGGCCGGCCCGGCGATCTGGTCACCGACAACCGAACCCAACTCGACGTCGAACTCTCGGTGGCGCAGGAGATGGCGTTGCTGACGTGGCTCGACGATCCGGACGCGGCGTCGGGACCGCAGCCCGACGCCGAGGAACTCGCGGCGCTGCGCAGCGCGCTGGCCGGACTGCTCGACGGGCTGCCCGAAAAGCTCCGCGACCACCTCGAACAGCTCATGGCCACCGACCATCAGATCGAGGAGCGTGAGGTCAAGGCGGAGGTCCGCGACCTCATCCACGAACACGAGCGGGCCAGTCTGGAGGATTCGATCCGGCGTCTGATCCGCAGTCTGCACGGGGCACCCCGGGCGCGTCGGAAACTGGCCGCCCGCGGGACCGTGGACGCCGCTCGCACGATGCGGGCCAACCTGCGCTACGACGGTGTGCCGTTCCGGCCGATCACGGTGGCCAAGGTGGAGGATCGGCCCAGTCTGCTGATCCTGGCCGATGTCTCGCTGTCGGTCCGAACCGCCGCCCGGTTCACGTTGCAGCTCGTGCACGGTCTGCAGTCGATGGTCGCGCATGTGCGGTCGTTCGCCTTTGTCGCCGACCTGGTGGAGATCACCGACCTGTTCGCCGAACACCAGCCCGAGGAGGCCCTGTCCCTGGTGGTGTCAGGACTGCAGGCGGGGGGCGTCCTCGACACCGACGCCGACTCCGATTACGGGCTGGCCCTCGGGAAGTTCCTGGAGGAGTACGGGGGCGCCGTCACCCGCCGCACGACGGTGATCGTTCTCGGCGACGGACGCAACAATGGTCGCGACCCCAATTTCGAGGCGTTCGAGGAGATTTCGCGTCGTGCCCGCGAGACGATCTGGATCACTCCGGAGGCCGCCTATTCCTGGGGGCTCGGTTCCTGTGATCTGCCCGCGTATGCGACCTATTGCGACCGCGTCCACGTGGTGCACGACCTCGCCGAACTCGAGCAGGTCTCTGTCGATGCATACGGCGCGTGACGCCGATCACGCCGCGTAGGATCGCGGATACGGCGGGGACCGGGAGCGAACGGGTGAGAGTGCGTGCAGGCGAAGGTCGATGGTGAGGAGTTGACGCGGTCAGACCTGCGTGTCGCCAAGTTCCATACACCCGAGATCATCGTGGGTTCCGGAGCGCTCGCCGAGATCGCCGGGGCGGCCCGCGGCCTGGGTGTGCAGCGCTTGATGATCGTGTCCGACCGCGGCATCGTGGCCACCCCCTGGTATCCGGAGCTGGCTGCGTCACTGCGCTCCGAGGGCCTGTCGGTGTCGTCGTTCAGCGAGGTGTCGCCCAACCCGCGCGCGCCCGAGATCAGCGCCGCCCTCGAGCATTACGATTTCCGGCGCTGCGACGGCATCGTGGCGCTCGGAGGCGGGTCGGTGATCGATGCCGCGAAAGGCGTCGCGATTCTCGCGGCCAATGGCGGGCACATCCTCCAATACGAGGGCATCGACAAGGCGACATCGCCGCTTCCACCGCTGATCGCCGCCCCAACCACGGCGGGCAGCGGCTCCGACGTCTCGCAGTTCTGCATCGTCAACGATGTCGACCGCATGACCAAGGTGACCATCATCGGGCGCGGGCTGGTGCCCGACGTGGCGGTGATCGACCCACGCACCCTGGCGACGCTGCCCCCGGAGGTCGCAGCCCAATCGGGGATGGACGCCATCACCCACTGCATCGAGGCCTACGCCTCGGTTGCCCACAGTCGACTCACCGACGGCGCGGCGTTGTCGTCGATCGCGACCGCGTGGCGGAGCATCGAACGATTCGTCGGCGACCCGTCCGACACCGTCGCGGGCACCAACATGGCCTACGCCTCTCTCGAGGCCGGGATGGCGTTCACCAATGCGATCCTCGGTGCCACGCACGCGATGAGTCATCCGGTGGGCGGCCTGTGCGACGCCCCGCACGGCGCGATCAACTCGGTGTTGTTGCCGCACGTCATCCGCTTCAATGCCGAAGCCGATCCGCGGCCCTATGTGGACCTCGCTCGAGCTGTCGGCGTCGACGATTCTGGGTCGCCTCATGCGGTCGCCGAGCGATTCGCGGATGCAGTTGCGCGACTGTCATATTCGGTGGGACTTCCGCGTACCCTGCGGGCGGTCGGCGTGCTCGGCGAGCACTTGCCGGTGCTGACCGCCAATGCGATGGTCGACGCCTGTATGACCACCAACCCGCGTCAACCCACACCCGACGAGATATTGGGCATGTATCGCGAGGCCCTCTGAGATGGCAGTGCAGGGTCGACTCGCCGACGACGGAGCTCCCGACGAGGAGGCCTCGCGCCTGGAATCCCTGCTGGGCCTGCACTCGGTCAAAGGATCGCACTACGCGCAGTACCGCGGTGTGGAGCAACGACTCACCAGGGTGGTCGAGGCGCTCGACCGCATCTCCCGCGCGCTCGTCCAGACCGGTGAGGGGCCGGAGACACTCGTGTTGTCGGTGGTGCGCGCAGTACAAGAGCATCTGGACGCCGAGTGGGTGGTGTTCGCGCTGTGTGACGGCGAACTCGACCGCACCGGGCCGCGCCACCTGATGATGGGTCGCGACGGCACGATCTACGCATTCGAGGGCGTGCATGTCGCACGCACGCCGAGTCATCTGCCCGACGAGGTGCTCAACCGGCTCAACGACATCTTGCGCAACCAGATGACCCGACTGAAGCGGCCGATGGTCGACGACCATCACGTGCACGTCCCGCTGCATCTCGACGGCCGGGTGGTCGGCGGGTTGTCGGCGTGGACGCCCGAGCACAAGGTCGTCGATTCCGCCGATCCGGTGGTGCTCCGCATTCTCGCGCGGCAGGCGGCCGTCGCGCTGCTCAATGCGGCGCTGCTCGAGGAGAGCCGGCATCAGCTGGCGCGCGCCGAGCAGGCGTTCGCCCAGGCGACGGCGCAGGCCGCCGACCTCGCGGTACGCAACACCGAGCTGCAGCGCACGCAGCGCGAACTCTCCGCCGTGATGCGTCAGCGGCTGGTGACCGAGGAGCGCGAGCGGATCGCTCGCGAACTGCACGACTCGGTGACACAGTCGGTGCTCTCGGCCGGGGTGCACATCGAGGTCTGCCGGATGGAATCCGATCCGAAAACCGCAGACCGACTGGAGGTCGCCGGACGTCTCACCCGAAATGCCGTGGAACAACTGCGTTCGGTGATCTATGCGCTGAACCAGGCCCCGTCGGTGGAGGGACTGAGTCTTGGCGAGGTACTCGACGAACTGTGTTCGATGCATCTTCCGAAGGAACTCGAAACACAGGTTCGGGTGACCGGTCGGATTCGTGACCTGCCCGATGACATCCAGCACGCCGTGCTCAGGATCGCGGGCGAGGCGCTGTTCAACACCGCGGTCCATTCCGAGGCGAACACGGCCCGCGTCGACCTGACCTATCTCGACGACGCCGTGCAGCTGGCCGTCGACGACGACGGGGTCGGCGATCCCGGTCACCTACGACGGGTTCTGCGCGCCGCGACGCTGGGAGACCTGGCCGGGCGCCACCGCGGGTTGGCGAACATGGCCGCGCGTGCGGACGAGTTGGGCGGTGAACTGCGGATTCGTCGTTCGCGACTGGGTGGTGTGCGCATCGTCGTCACGATTCCGGCGGTCGAGTCACGTCGTGGCAGGGCCACGCCATCCGAGCAGGAGGTCATCCGATGAACAGTCCGGCAGACACCACGGCGATCCGAACGATGCTCGTGGACGATCACGCACTGCTACGAGAGGGGATTCGGTCGCTGCTCGACCGCGAGTCGGCGATCTCGGTGGTCGGGGAGGCCGGCTCCTACGACGGGGCACTTGCCGAGGTGCAACGGTGCCGCCCCGATGTGGTGGTGGTGGATCTCAAGCTCACCGCGGGAACCGAATACGAGGGGTTGCGCCTGATCACCGAGATCGCCGGTCGACATCCCGACGTCGCGACACTGGTGCTGACCACCTTCCTCGACGACGATCTCGTCGTCCGCGCGGTTCGTGCGGGCGCGCGCGGGTACGTCGTGAAGGACGTCGACACCACCGAGCTGGTGCGGGCGATTCAGGCCGTCTCCGGAGGTGGCAGCGCCTTCGATCCGCGGAGCGCGGCCATCGTGCTGCGTAGCGTCTCCGGTGATGGTGCGGGACCGGAGGCACTGACCGAGCGCGAACGCGAAGTGCTGCGGTTGCTGGCAGATGGGTTGTCCAACAAGAAGATCGGGCAGACACTCTTCATCTCGGAGTCGACCGTCAAGTTCCACATCCGCAACATCATCCGCAAACTCGGCGTCTCCAAGCGCACCGACGCCGTGTACATCGCGAGCAAGCGTGGATTGATCTGAACGCAGTCGGGTGGCCCGAGGAATGTCCACTCATCCGTGTGAAGTTGGGCCCGGATTCCGGACTCAACTTCACACGGATCGTCTTGCGACGGGAGTGAGGACCATCCATCCACCGAGGTGGGTGAACAACTCGACCCCGTCGTGCTCAACCTGGCCGGCCCAAGCTGCGAGGTCGTCGAGCGTGAGTTGGATCAGGTGGCCGAAATGTTCGCTGGGATGTTCCTCGAAGGGCACCGCGACGACGACGCGGCGTCGGGCTACCCGTAGAGCCTCCGTCAGAGCCCGGACCGTTGCTTGCTCGTCAAGGTGTTCGAGCAGGTGGATGAGGGTGACGGTGTCGACCGCATCGGTGTCGAACGGTAGGTCGGTGGCGTCACCGACCACCGCGCGAAGCGGCGTTTGCCTGCGCCGAGCCGCCGCACGCAAGTGCTCGACGGCGCCAGGGGAGATGTCGCAGGCACTGACCTCGAAGCCGTCCTCCGCGCACTGGAGTGCGAGGAAGCCAAAACAGGAACCGACCTCGAGCAGACTGTCGCCGACGACCAGCGACCGCGCGCGCGCATGAACCGGACCGAACGGTGACCCACCGTCGCGGAGCTCGGTGATCGAATTGTCGTAGAACGCTGCCCAGGACCCAGCCTCGGTGCTCGCCGCCGAACGGATCATCTGCACGGCGGCGTCCTCGAACTGCCTTTGACCTGCGATGACACCCGCGTCGACGAGGCCGACGAGACTGCCGACCACGGCCGAATCCGAGATCGACCCGCCATCGAAGGGATGAACGATGTCGACCGACACCGGGCCGATCCGCCAGCCGAGATCGCCGCACCGCCGAAAACCTGCCGGCACAGACCGGCAATGACGCACAGAAACCGTACGAACCGATTCGAGATGCTGGGCAATGGTCACCCTATAGACGCTAAAAGCGCGCTGACCTGCGCATAACTGGCCGTCCAGGCGCGCGTACTGTCCAAAAGGACGGTTTGCGGCGTAGATCACATCGATGGAATTCGGCGTGCGAGCGGGAATGTTTGCGTTCGGTCGGTGGTTGAAATCCCCGTGACCAGCGAGAATGGAAACCGGCGCACGCCGTGACCAGGCGATTTGACCCTGACAACGCAGCCCAGTAACTTTCTTCAAGTCAGCGCGCCACGGCGCCGCCCCGGACAGACTCCCGAGAGGGAGCGGACGGGGAGAGGAAACCGGGTTCTGCACTGACCGCCCCCGAGAAATCGAACAGGGTAGCTTCGCGCGCCTCGATCGACCATCTCGGGACTGCCAGACACTCCCGATCGGAACCAAGACCGAGAGTTGCGGACCGGCAAGAGGGTCTGGTACGCTGGAAGAGTTGCGCCGGAGACGGGGCAACTACTCCAAAACGAACAAAGCTCGCAGGTGAGCGCCCGATGTGGGTAGTGCCGGTGGGTGTGTGTTCTTTGAGAACTCGATAGTGTGATGATGAATTGTCTGATGCCAATTTTGTTTGGCATTGTGTGTCCAAGTGTTTTTGGATGGATGATGATTTTTTTTGTGGCATCTGTTCCTCCTCGTGGGGCAGGTGTTGCTTGTTTTTGGATTGGTCAGGTTTTTCTTTCCTGATTGTGTTGAAACTGTGCTG